>DATAJS010000010.1:931785-1242380 GCA_036262035.1 Burkholderiales bacterium
TCGAGCCCGATCCGACCGCGCTGGTGCACCCGCTCGATCTGGACGCGATGGGGGCGAAGGCGGGAGACGTCATCACGATCGAATCGCGCCGAGGCATCATCTCGCTCTACGCGCGCGCCGACGACGGCACGCCGCGGGGCGCTGTGTTCGTGCCGTTCTGCTTCTACGAAGCCGCGGCGAACCTGCTCACCAACCCCGCGCTCGATCCGTTCGGCAAGATCCCCGAGTTCAAGTACTGCGCGGTGAAGGTGATGCGCGGGGGCGAGCTGACGCCGCGGACGTCGTATGGCGGGGGTCAGGCGCTGGCGGCGCTGAGGGGCGTCGGGGCCTGACGGCGCGGTGCGTTACCACGCACCCTGCGAAGGTCGTCATTCCCGCGCAGGCGGGAATCCATTTTCGACGGTCAAAAGTCAGAATGGATTCCCGATCGCTTCCGCTATCGCGGGTCGGGAATGACGGCCCACTCTTGACCGCGGTCAAGGCGTCGTTCGCTTCTGCGGTCCTATAGTTCCCCGGCTCGCGCCGTCCGGCGCCGATAAAAATCCCAGAACGATTCCACGCTTCCACGGAAAGGTCGACGTCATGCCGTTATCCGATATCGAAATCGCCCAGCAGGCGAAGCTGCAGCGCATCACCTCGCTCGCGCAAAAGCTCGGAATACCCGAGGACGCGATCGAGCCTTACGGCCACTACAAGGCCAAGGTGTCGCTCGACTACGTCGACAGCCTTGCGAGCAAGAAGGACGGCAAGCTCGTCCTGGTGACGGCGATCAGCCCGACCCCCGCCGGGGAAGGCAAGACGACGACGACCGTCGGTCTCGGCGACGCGCTCAACAAGATCGGCAAGAAAGCGCTGATCTGCCTGCGCGAGCCTTCGCTCGGTCCCGTCTTCGGCATGAAAGGCGGCGCGGCGGGCGGCGGCTACGCCCAGGTCGTGCCGATGGAAGACATCAACCTGCACTTCACCGGCGACTTCAACGCGATCCAGCTCGCGAACAACCTGCTCGCCGCGACCATCGACAACCACATCCACCACGGCAACGAGCTCGGCATCGACGTGCGCCGCATCACGTGGAAGCGCGTCCTGGACATGAACGACCGCGCGCTGCGCGAGATCACGTGCTCGCTCGGCGGGCCGGGCAACGGGTATCCGCGCCAGGACGGTTTCGACATCGTCGTAGCAAGCGAGGTGATGGCGATCTTCTGCCTCGCGACCTCGTTCAAGGACCTCAAGAACCGCCTCGGCAACATCGTGATCGGCTACACGCGCGAGCAGAAGCCGGTGCTGGCGAAAGACCTCAAGGTCCATGGAGCGATGACCGTGCTCCTGAAAGACGCGCTCAAGCCCAACCTCGTGCAGACGCTGGAGAACAATCCGGCGTTCATCCACGGCGGTCCGTTCGCGAACATCGCGCACGGCTGCAACTCGGTGATCGCGACCAAGACCGCGCTCAAGCTGGCGGACTACGTCGTGACCGAAGCCGGTTTCGGCGCCGACCTCGGCGCCGAGAAGTTCGTCGACATCAAGTGCCGCAAGTCGGGGCTGCGTCCGGACGCGGTGGTGATCGTCGCGACGATGCGCGCGCTGAAATACCACGGCGGCGTCGACGTCAAGGAAGTGAACAAGGAAAACCTCGCCGCGCTGGAGAAAGGCCTCGCCAACCTCGAGCGCCACGTCGACAACGTGCGCAACCACTACGGCCTGCCGTGCGTGGTCTCGATCAACCGCTTCACCTTCGACACCGACGCCGAGATCGAGCTCGTCAAGAAGAAGATGGCGCCGCACAACGTGCCGGTGCTGCTCGCCAACCACTGGGCCGAAGGCGGCGCGGGCGCGGCGGACGTGGCGAAGGCCGTCGTCGATCTCATTGAAAAGGGCGGGAGCAAGTTCAAGTTCGTCTACGAAGACGACGTGCCGCTGTGGGACAAGATCAAGACGATCGCCACCAAGATCTACGGCGCGAGCGACGTCACGGCGGACGCCAAAGTGCGCGGCCAGATCAAGCGGCTGCAGGAGGAGGGTTACGGCAAGTATCCCGTCTGCGTCGCCAAGACCCAGTACTCGTTCTCGACCGACGCGAGCTTGCGCGGCGCACCGTCGGGCCACGTCGTGAACATCCGCGAAGTGCGTCTCGCCGCGGGCGCGGAGTTCGTGGTGATGGTGTGCGGCGACATCATGACGATGCCCGGCCTGCCGAAGGTGGCGTCGGCGGAGAAGATCGACCTCACCGACGACGGTAAAGTCGTAGGGCTCTTCTGATATCGGGTTTTGAAGGAAGGGAGGTCTCGGAGGGAAACCCTGGTTTCCCTCCGAGGTGTTTACTTCCCGCGTCAATGGAAGCGCGCAGCGCTTCCGTTGACGCATCACGAAGTGACATGATAAAAAGCGGGCGCTCGTCATGATCTGACGGGCGCTTCCAAAGGGGAGTAGCTACGGCCGCGTCGTCGTCAGGCGCGGCTGCGATACGGCCGTCACCACGGAATCGCTGGACGATTCCCGGCCGCATCGGCGACTTGGGCGTTGCCGGCGAGACCTTTGCCTCGAACGAGTACGGTTAAAGGTAAAGGTAGAGGTCGCCGCACGTGAACGTGCTGGGCATTCCTGTCGAATTCATCCTGTTCGCGCTCACGCTGCTCGGCGTGGCGGTGTTCCACCATCACACGATGGCGGTCGCGCTCACCGGGCTGGCGGCGATCACCGCGTACAAGCTCGGTTTCACCGGGTTCAAGGGCGCGACCGGTGTCCACGGTCTGGCGCTGCACCTCGCGCACGAGTGGGTGATCCTCGCCAATCTGCTCGGGCTGCTCCTCGGGTTCGCGCTGCTCGCGAACCACTTCGAGCGCAGCCGCATCCCGGCCGAGCTTCCCAGGCTGCTGCCCGACGACTGGAAAGGCGCGTTCGTCCTGCTCGCGATCATCTTCGTGCTGTCGAGCTTCCTCGACAACATCGCGGCGGCGATGATCGGCGGCACGATCGCCGGCACGGTGTTCCGCGGCAAGGTGCACATCGGCTATCTCGCGGCGATCGTCGCGGCATCGAACGCCGGCGGCGCCGGCAGTGTGGTCGGCGACACCACGACGACGATGATGTGGATCGCCGGCGTCTCGCCGCTCGACGTGCTCGAAGCGTACGTCGCGGCCGCGGTCGCCCTCGTGGTGTTCGGGATACCCGCGTCGTTCCAGCAGCAGCGCTACTCGCCGATCATGAAAGACCCGCCTCGCGGGGTGAATATCGACTGGGCGCGCGTGGGTATCGTGGGCGCGATTCTCTCGGCGGCGATCGCCGCCAACGTCGTGGTGAATCTCTACTACGACGCTGTCTCGGACGCATTTCCGTTCATCGGCGCCGCGGTGTGGGCGGCGATCCTCGCGACCGCCGCGGTGCGCAGCCCCGACTGGTCGCTGCTGCCGAACGCCTTCCGTGGCAGCGTCTTCCTGCTCGCGCTGATCCTGTGCGCCTCGATGATGCCGGTCGAGAAGCTGCCGGCCGCGTCGTGGTCTTCCGCGCTCGGTCTCGGTTTCGTCTCGGCCGTCTTCGACAACATCCCGCTCACCGCGCTCGCGCTGCGGCAGGGCGGCTACGACTGGGGCTTCCTCGCGTACGCCGTCGGCTTCGGCGGCTCGATGATCTGGTTCGGCTCGTCCGCCGGTGTCGCGCTCGCCAACATGTACGGCGAAGCGAAGTCGGTCGGCGCGTGGGTGCGTCACGGCTGGCACGTCGCCGTCGCCTACGTGATCGGCTTTTTCGTCCTGCTGTCCGTCCTCGGCTGGCACCCGCACGCGCCGGCCAAGCGCGCGGCGGCCTCGGGTATTTCCCGATGCGACGATTGCGTACGTGGTTATAATTTCCGCCGAACGGCGCAGACCGCTTTTTTGTCCACCTGCGTTCCCGTCCGGGGTTCGCAGTTTCCAACCCACGCAGTACCGTATCTTCCCGCTGCGGCGCATTACCCGAGGAGTGAATTCACATCATGAGCGTAACCGACCCCGCCTTCTGGGTGGCGTTGCTGCAGATCATCGGCGTCAACATCGTTCTTTCCGGCGACAACGCGGTCGTCATCGCGCTTGCCGCGCGCTCGCTGCCGCCCAAGCAGCAGAAACAGGCGATCTTCTGGGGCAGCGGCGCCGCGGTCGTCATGCGGATCATCCTGACGATCGTCGCGGTCGAGATGCTGAAGCTGCCTTACCTCAAGCTCATCGGCGCGGTGCTGCTGCTGTGGATCGCGGTCAAGCTGCTGATGCCGGAAGAAGAGGGCGGCGAAGACGTCAGTGCGAGCGATAACCTGATCGTCGCGATCAAGACGATCCTCGTCGCCGACCTCGTGATGAGCCTCGACAACGTGATCGGCGTCGCCGCCGCGGCCAAGGACAACGACACGCTGCTCATCCTCGGTCTGGCGATCTCGATCCCGCTGGTGATCTTCGGCTCGACGATCCTGCTGAAGCTCATGGGCCGCTTCCCGGTGATCATCACGATCGGCGCCGCGCTGCTGGGCTGGGTCGCCGGCGAGATGGCCGCGACCGATCCGTTGATCAAGGAGTGGGTGAACGCGAACGCCCACTGGCTGCACTGGGTCGCGCCGGCCGCCGGAGCGGTGCTCGTCGTCGTCGTCGGCAAGTGGCTGGCGTCGCGCTCGCACGAGTCGAAAGAAATCGTCGATCTCGTCCATGAAGATCCGAAAGCATAGGGGGTGAGACCATGAAGACACTGGTGCCTACGGACGGCTCCGAGACCTCGCTGCGCGCGGTCGACCATGTCATCAACAAGTCGCAGCGCGACGCGCTGGAGCTGCACCTGATCAACGTGCAGCCGCCCCTGCCGTACGCCGGCCGCGCGGCGTCGGCCGTCGGCCACAGCAATATCGAGGATTACCACCGGGAAGAAGGGCTGAAGTGCCTGGAGCCGGCGGAGCGCACGCTGGACGCGGCCGGCATCCGGTACCACTACCACGTCGCGGTCGGCGATGCCGGCGAGGTCATCGCGAAATACGCGAGAGAGCACGGCATCGACCAGATCGTCATGGGCACCCACGGCCGCGGCGCGGTCGCCAGCGTGCTCATGGGTTCGGTCGCGAAGGAAGTGCTGGAAAAGGCGAGCGTCCCCGTCGTTCTCGTGAAATAGCGGGCCGGCGCGGCCTGTTCGCGCATGGAGCATGGACAACCGTCGCCAGGGGCGGCGCGTTATGTCGGGACGGGCAGGGCAATCGCGGCGGAAAATTGACCGCGGTCAATTCGTTTTGGCGGGGCCTGGACCAAGATACCGGGCAATCTGCAGGGTCTGGGCGCTTCCGGCGCCCGTCCAGCGGATCGACCGGCTCCGCGCTGGCAGCGCGCCCGAGTCCACGATAACGGAGGAGTGAAATGCGTAAGAGCCTGCGCGGCTTCGTGCCGCTACTCGCACTGACCAGCTTCGCGCTGAGCGGACCAGCATCCGCGGCGGCCGCCGGCTGGGAACCCGCCAAGCCCGTCGAATTCGTGATCCCCGCCGGCACCGGCGGCGGCGCCGACCAGATGGCGCGCCTCATCCAGGGCATCGTAGCCAAGCACAACCTGATGAAGCAGACGCTCATCCCGATCAACAAGTCGGGCGGGGCCGGCGCCGAAGGCTTCCTCGACGTGAAGGCGGCGAAAGGCGATCCGCACAAGATCATCATCACCCTCTCCAACCTGTTCACCACCCCGCTCGCGACCGGCGTGCCTTTCAACTGGAAGGACCTGACGCCGGTATCGATGATGGCGCTCGATCAGTTCGTGCTGTGGGTGAATGCCGAAACGCCGTACAAGACCGCCAAGGAATACGTCGAGGCGGCGAAGAAAGCGGGCCCCGGCAAGTTCAAGATGGCCGGCACCGGCTCCAAGCAGGAAGACCAGATCATCACGGTCGCGCTCGAGAAAGCGACCGGGGCCAAATTCACCTACATTCCCTTCAAGGGCGGCGGCGACGTCGCGACCCAGCTGGTGGGCAAGCACGTCGACTCGACGGTGAACAACCCGATCGAGGCGGTCGCGCAATGGCGTGCCGGAAAGCTGCGTCCGCTGTGCGTGTTCGACGACCAGCGCATGCCCTACAAGAACAAGGTGACTGACACCATGGCGTGGGGCGACATCCCGACCTGCAAGGAAGCCGGGGTGCCGACCGACTACGTGATGCTGCGCGGCATCTTCATGGCGCCGGGCGTTCCGAAGGAAGCGGTCGACTACTACGTGCAGCTTCTCCGGCGCGTACGCGAGACGCCCGAGTGGAAGGAGTTCATGGAGAAAGGCGCGTTCAACCAGACCGCGCTCTCCGGCAAGGAATACGCCGACTGGGTGGCGAAAGCCGAGCAGGAGCACGTGAAGCTGATGACCGACGCGGGCTTCCTCGCCAAGAAGTAAATCGCTGAAGGGCGGGCCCGGAGCCCGCCCTTCTGCTTCGGAAAGCCCCATGAGCGAACCTCACAGCAGCCGCCCCGCTTTGGGCGGCGTATCGGCGCGCGCGATGGAAATCGTCGTCGCGGTCATCCTTTTCGGCATCGGCTCGCTCGTGGTGTACGACAGCCACCGCCTCGGCTCGAGCTGGGGCTCCGACGGCCCGCAGGCAGGGTATTTCCCCTTCTACATCGGCCTCATCATCTGCATCTCGAGCGCCGCGGTTTTCATCCAGAACGTGTTCGGCAAGTCGGGCCGGCGCGCGGGGATCTTCGTCGAGTGGCAGCCGCTACGGCAGGTGCTGGCGATGCTGCTGCCGGCGGCGCTGTACGTGCTGGGCACCCAGCTCATCGGCCTGTACGTCGCGTCCGCGGTCTACATCGCGCTCTTCATGCGCGTGCTGGGCAAATACGGCTGGCTGAAGAGCGTCTCGCTCGGTTTCACCGTCAGCGCGCTCGCTTTCATCACGTTCGAAGTCTGGTTCAAGGTGCCGCTCTACAAAGGCGCTTTCGATCCGCTGTGGTTCCTCGGATACTGAGCGGCGGCAGGGGAGAAGCAGTTGGGAGATATCGCAGCACTGTTTCACGGCTTCGCGGTCGCGCTGACGCCTTTCAACCTGCTGCTCATGCTGATCGGCGTGAGCCTGGGCGTGATCATCGGCGTGCTGCCGGGACTCGGCGGCGCGAACGGCATCGCGATCCTGCTGCCGCTCACGTTCTCGATGCCGCCGACCTCGGCGATCATCATGCTCTCGTGCATCTATTGGGGCGCGCTGTTCGGCGGGGCCATCACCTCGGTGCTCTTCAACATACCCGGCGAGCCGTGGTCGGTCGCGACGACCTTCGACGGCTATCCGATGGCGCAGCAGGGCAGGGCGGGCGAGGCGCTGACCGGCGCGTTCACGTCCTCGTTCGTCGGCGCTTTCGTGGCGGTCGTGATGATCACCTTCATCGCGCCGCTGGTGGCGAAGTTCGCGCTGCAGTTCGGGCCGCCCGAATTCTTCGCGGTGTACTTCCTCACGTTCTGCAGCTTCATCGGCATGGGCAAGGAGCCGCCGTTCAAGATCATGGCCGCGATGATGCTCGGCTTCGCGCTCGCGGCGGTCGGCATCGACACCGTGACCGGACAGCTGCGCCTCACGTTCGGCTCGTCCGAGCTCATGCGCGGCTTCGACTTTCTCGTCGCGGTGATCGGTCTCTTCGGCATCGGCGAGATCCTGCTGTCGATGGAAGAGGGGCTGTCGTTCCAGGGCCGTACCGCCAAGATCGATCCGAAGATCGTGCTCGAGACGTGGAAAAAACTGCCGACGTACTGGGCCACGATGGGCAGGAGCTGCCTGATCGGCTGCTGGATGGGCATCACGCCCGGGGGTGCTACGCCCGCATCGTTCATGAGCTACGGCGTCGCCAAGCGCGTCTCGCGCGACGGGGCCAAGTTCGGCACGGGCCAGCTCGAAGGCGTGGTCGCGCCCGAGACCGCGGCGCACGCCGCCGGGACGTCCGCGCTGCTGCCGATGCTCTCGCTCGGCATCCCAGGCTCGCCCACCGCGGCGGTGCTGCTCGGGGGCTTACTGATCTGGGGTCTGCAGCCCGGGCCGCTGCTCTTCGTCGAGCAGCGGGATTTCGTGTGGGGCCTCATCGCGAGCATGTATCTCGGCAACATCGCCGGGCTCATCATCGTGCTCACGTGCGTGCCGCTGTTCGCCGCGATCCTGCGCGTGCCGTTTTCGATCATCGCGCCGATCATCGTGGTGATCTGCGCGATCGGCGCGTACACGGTGCACAACGCGATGCTCGACATCTGGTTCATGCTGCTCTTCGGCGTGGCGGGCTACGCGTTCAAGAAGCTCGCCTATCCGCTGGCGCCGCTCGTGCTTGCGCTGGTGCTCGGGGACCGCGCCGAGGACGCTTTCCGCCAGTCGATGCTGATGGCGCAGGGCGACCTCACGATCTTCTTCTCGAACTGGCTGGTGGGCTCGATCATGGCGCTCGCCCTGATCCTGCTCGTCTGGCCGCTCTTCAGCCGCTGGAAGGCGCGGGTGCGCGGCGCTGCACCCGCGCCGACCGTCGGCTGACGCCGACGGTCGACGGCCAGTGAACGAACGGGGGAAACCAAAGGTTTCCCCCGTAGGCCCCCATCCTACGGTTATCTACCGATAATCGCGTCAGCGTCCGAGCGGCGCTTGAGTCGGGATAGCGTCTCGGGCGACAGGTTGAGGTAGGAGGCCAGCTCCTTCTTCGGCAGCCGCTCGGCGAGCTCGGCGTGCTTGCGCATGAAGCGCTTGAGGCGGCCGGAGGCGTCCAGGAGGTGCAGCGTGATCGTGTGCGCCATCACCTCCGACATGAGCTTCATGATCTCGAGGTCGAACTCGGTCTTGATCCCGGCATGGCGCTCGAGGAAGGCGACCCACTGCTGCATCGAGAGCTTCGCCGCCCTCACCCGGGTCACGGTCCGGATCGAGTACGGAATCGGGGTTTTCAGGCACCACGCGGCATAGCTCGTATCGATGTCGGTCTCCGCGGCGAAGCGCAGGATCATCTCCTTGCCCTGCGCGTTCGACACCACGCGCTTCAGGATGCCGTCGAGGATGAAGTACTGCTCCATCGAGTGGTCGCCCTGGTGCTCCAGGGTGTGGCCCTTGGGGTAATCCTCGACCTCGAGCAGGGGTTCGAGCTCCTGCCACTGGGCCGGCGCGAGGTGGCGCAGGGTGAGGTTCTGCGTAAGCTGCACGCGGACGATTTTTGCGTCGGGATGGCGTAGGAGGAGCGGCATATTCGATTACGTTTCGCCTGCGAAATGCGAATCTTGACCGCGGTCAAGGGCACACGAGCGGGCAGCCCTCTATGATACGCCCCTGCAAATCGCAGCCGCATCGGCTCGAACCGGATCCGCCACGGACCGAGTAAGCTCCGCCTTCCAGACTGACCGACAGCGCGGACCCCCGAAGACACCATTCATCAGACGGCGAGGACGAGGCATCTCACATGGACATGACACCCGACACCAAACTGGAAGTGACCGACGGCTTTCACCTGGTCATCGATGCCCTCAAGCTCAACGGAATAGACACCATTTTCGGTCTGCCGGGAATCCCGATCACCGACCTCACGCGCAAGGCGCAGGCGGCGGGGATGCGTGTCGTCTCCTTCCGGCACGAGCAGAACGCCGGCTACGCGGCGTCGATCGCCGGCTTCCTCACGCAAAAACCGGGCATCTGCCTCACGGTCTCGGCGCCGGGCTTCCTCAACGGCCTCACCGCGCTCGCCCACGCGACGACGAACTGCTTTCCGATGATCCTCGTCAGCGGCTCCAGCGAGCGCGAGGTCGTCGACCTGTCGCAGGGCGATTACGAGGAGATGGACCAGCTCGCGATCGCCAAGCCGCTGTGCAAGGCGGCGTTCCGCGTGCTGCACGCCGAGGACATCGGCATCGGCATCGCGCGCGCGATCCGCGCGGCCGTCTCCGGCCGTCCCGGCGGCGTCTACCTCGACCTGCCCGCCAAGCTCTTCCCGCAGACCGTCGACGCGACCGCCGGCCGTAATTCGCTCATCAAGGTCGTCGATCCGGCGCCCGCCCAGATTCCCGCGCCCGAGGCGGTGAAGCGCGCGCTCGATCTTCTGAAGTCCGCGAAGAAGCCGCTGATCATTCTCGGCAAGGGCGCGGCCTACGCCCAGGCCGACGAGAACATCCGCGCGCTGGTCGAGAAGACCGGCATTCCGTACCTGCCGATGTCGATGGCCAAAGGCCTGCTGCCCGACACCCACGAGCAGTCCGCCGCGGCGGCGCGCTCGTACGTGCTGCCCGAGGCCGACGTCGTTCTGCTGATCGGCGCGCGCCTGAACTGGCTGCTCTCGCACGGCAAGGGCAAGACCTGGGGCGGCAAGAGCTCGAAGGAGTGGGGCAATCAGAAGTTCGTGCAGATCGACATCTCGCCGCAGGAAGCCGACAGCAACGTGCGCATCGACGCACCCGTGGTCGGCGACATCGCATCGAGCGTGGCCGAGCTCCTGAAGGGCATCGGCTCGGGCTGGCAGAAACCGCCCGCTGAATGGACGAACGCGATCGCCGAGCGCAAGAACAAGAACATCGCGAAGATGGGCGAGACGCTCGCCAGGAACCCGACGCCGATGAACTTCCACAGCGCGCTCAACGTGGTGCGCGACATCGTGAAAGCGAATCCCGAGGCGATGCTGGTCAACGAAGGCGCCAACGCGCTCGACTTCACGCGCTCGATCGTCGACATGTACAGGCCGCGCAAGCGCATCGACGTGGGCACCTGGGGCATCATGGGCATCGGCATGGGCTACTGCGTCGCCGCCGCCGTGGTGACCGGCCAGCAGGTGATCGCGGTCGAAGGCGACAGCGCGTTCGGTTTCTCGGGCATGGAGATCGAGACGATCTGCCGCTACAACCTCCCGGTGTGCATCGTCATCCTGAACAACAACGGCGTCTATCGCGGCGACGAGAAGAATCCCACCGGCGGCCAGGATCCTTCGCCCCTCACGTTCGTGAAGGACGCGCGCTACGAGAAGCTCGCCGAAGCGTTCGGCGGCGTCGGCGTCCATGTCACCACGCCGGCCGACCTGCGCAGCGCGATGGAAGAGGCGATCCGCTCGAAGAAGCCGACGATCATCAACGCGGCGATCGACGAAACCGCGGGCACCGAGAGCGGCCGGATCACCAACCTGAACCCGGCAGCCGCCAAGAAGAAATAAGACGAGTTTTTGGAGAGATCAGCATGGAAGCATTGAAAGGCGTAAGAGTCCTCGACATGACCCACGTGCAGGCGGGCCCGACCTGCTCGCAGCTGCTCGCGTGGATGGGCGCGGACGTAATCAAGTTCGAGCCGCCGCAGGGCGACGCGACCCGCGGGCAGCTGCGCGACATGCCGAACGCCGACAGCCTGTACTTCACGATGTTGAACTGCAACAAGCGTTCGATCACCGTGAACATGAAGACGGCCGAAGGCAAGCAGGTGTTCGTCGACCTGCTGAAGAAGTCCGACATCATGATGGAGAACTTCGGTCCCGGCGTGCTCGAGCGTCTCGGCTTCACATGGGAGAAGATGCACGAGATCAACCCCAAGCTCGTGGTCGGCTCTATCAAGGGCTTCGGCTCCAGCGGCCCGTACGCCGACTTCAAGGCGTACGAGAACGTCGCGCAGGCGATGGGCGGCGCGATGAGCACCACCGGTGTCCCCGACGGCCCGCCGTTCGTCACCGGCGCGCAGATCGGCGACACGGGCACGGGCCTGCACCTTGCGATCGGCCTGCTCGCTGCGCTCAACCAGGCGAACCGCACCGGACAAGGCCAGTACGTCGAGGTCGCGATGATGGACGGCGTGATGAACCTCTGCCGCGTGAAGTTCCGCGATCACCAGCGCCTGCAGCGCGGCGAGCTTTCCGAGTACTCGGTGCCGACCTATCAAGGGATGGGCGAGACGCCGCGCGCGGGCAACGATTCGGGCGGCGGCCAGCTCGGCAACGCGATCCACTGCAAGCCGCACGGCGCCAACGACTGGCTGTACATCGTCGTGCAGGAAGCGGTGTGGACCAAGCTCGCCGAGCGCATCGGCCCCGACGTCGGCGTTCCCGACCTCTCGACCGATTCGCGTCTCGCCAAGATCGGCGAGCGCCGCAAGAACCAGCAGCTCATGTGGACGCTGATCAACAAGTTCGCCGAGAAGTACACCAAGCGCGAGCTGATGGAGATCCTGAATCCGCTCAACGTGCCGTGCGGGCCGATCATGTCGACCGAGGACCTCGCCAACGACGTGCACGTGAAGGGTCGCGACATGTGGGTCGAGATCGACCATCCCCAGCGCGGCAAGTGGTTCAACGTCGGCATGCCGATCAAGCTGTCGGCCTCGCCCGCGAAGATCGAGCGCTCGCCGCTGCTGGGCGAGCACACCGACGAAGTGCTGAAGCAGGTCCTCGGTTACTCCGACGACGACATCAACAAGCTCAAACAGGCCGGTGCGTTCTCCATGCCGCCGAAGAAAGTCGCGTAAAAATGAAAATCGCCATCATCGGACAGCAGGATTTCGGTAAGGCCGTGTTGGAAGCGTTTTTGAAGCGCGGCGACGAAGTCGCGGGCGTGTTCTGCGCGCCGGAGAAGCCCGGCGCCAAGGCCGACCCGCTGCGCGCCGCCGCAGAAGAGAAAGGCCTCAAGGTCTTCCAGTTCAAGGGACTGCGCGGTGAAGACGCGCACGAGGCGCTGAAGGGGCTCGACGTCGACATAGGCATCATGGCCTACGTGCTGCAGTTCGCCCCCGACACCTTCGTGCACATCCCGCGGCTCGGCACGATCCAGTACCACCCGTCGCTGCTGCCCAAATATCGCGGCCCGTCGTCGATCAACTGGCCCATCATCCGCGGCGACACCAAGACCGGGCTGACGATCTTCCGGCCCAACGAAGGCCTCGACGAAGGCCCGGTCGTGCTGCAGAAGGAATGCGCGATCGGTCCGGACGACACGCTGGGCGACGTGTACTTCAACCATCTCTTCCCGAAGGGCGTCGAGGCCATGCTCGAGGCGGCGGACCTCGTCTATGCCGGCAAGCACACCGAGACCGTCCAGGACGAGGCGCAGGCGAGCTACGAAGGGTGGTGCCGCGACGGCGAAGCGAAGCTCAACTGGGCGAACCACGTCGACTTCGTCTACAACACCATCCGCGGCTGCAATCCCGCGCCCGGCGCGTGGACGACGCTCAACGGCCAGAAGGTCCAGATCTTCGACGCGAAGAAGCACGTCTTCCGCCGCTTCGCCGACGTCTCCGGCAAGATCGGCGAAGTCAGCGCGGTCACCGACGCGAGCTTCAGGGTGACCGCGCAGGGCGGCGCGATCGAGGTGCTGCGGGCGCGAGGCGCCGACGGCAAGAAGGTCTCGGGGGGCGACTTCGCCAAGGCGAACGGTCTCGCCGCCGGCGCCATCCTCGGCAACTGAGCGCGCATCGGCGCCGCACCGCGGGCCCGCCTGCCCGCGGTGTTTTCGCGCCGCCGCGCACTAACACACATACATTGCAGGGGTATGGCGTAAAATTGGCGCCTTTCGCGCACCCTGATCTCAAGCCTAGATGCTCGCTCGACTCGATCTCGAGCCCGAGCCCGGCAGCGGGGCTGCAGGCGCCGCACTAAAACGCCATAAACGCAGCGTCGCCGTCGTCCGACTCGAGCTCGTAGCCGGTCCCGCATGACACCCCGTCTCGAGATGGCGGCCGTCAGCGATCGCGGCATGCTGCGGAAGGGCAACGAGGACTGCGTCGCCGTCGATCCCTTGCTCGGCATCGCCGTCCTCGCCGACGGCATGGGCGGCCACAACGCCGGTGAAGTCGCGAGCCGCATGGCCGTCGACGTCGTGCTCGCCGGCCTGCGACAAAGCCTCGATTCGAACTTCAGCCCCGAGCGCGCCGACGCGCAGGCGCTCGTCGCGCGGCACATCGTCAACGCCAACGCGGCAATCTACGCGGCCGGCAGCGCCAGCCGCGAGCGCGCGGGCATGGGCACCACCATCGTCGCGGCGCTGTGGCACGACGATCGTCTCACCGTCGGCCACGTCGGCGATTCGCGGTGCTATCGCCTGCGCGGCGAGACCCTGAGCCAGCTCACGCGCGATCACACCGTCGTGCAGGCCCACGTCGACGCCGGTGCGCTCAGCTCCGCGCAGGCGCGTGTCGCCGCGGCGCGCAACATCCTCACGCGCGCGCTCGGCACCGAGGCCGACGTGCAGATCGACCTCGCCACCCACGACTGCCAGCCCGGCGACATCTGGCTGCTGTGCTCCGACGGGCTGACCGAGATGCTCGACGACTTCGAGATCGCTCGCGTCGTCGCGGAGCCGATCGCGACGCTGCAGCAGATCGCCGACGAGCTCGTGCGCCGCGCCAACGACGCCGGCGGCGTCGACAACGTGTCGGTGATCCTGGCGCGCGTGGACGACGGGGGCGCGGCGCCATGAAGCGCAACCTCGTGCGCATAGCGGTCGGGCTCGTCGTGGTGGTGATCCTCCTGCTGCACGTGGCGAAGCAGCTCAACATCCCCATCATCGACGCCTTCGAGGCGATCATCTACGACGCGCGGCTGCGGCTGACCATGCCGCGCACGGTCGACACGCGCATCGTCATCCTGGACATCGACCAGAAGAGCATCGCCGAGCGCGAGCGCGGCGGCGAAGGCCGCTGGCCGTGGCCGCGCGACCGGCTGGCTTTGATGCTCGACAGCATCTTCGATCACTACCAGATGGCGATCGTCGGCTTCGACGTGGTGTTCGCGGAAAAGGACAATTCGTCGGGCCTGCGCGTGCTCGAGGACCTCGCCGAGCGCGACCTGAAAGGGGTGGCGCCGTACCAGTCGGCGCTGTCGGAGGTCAAGCCGCGGCTCGACTACGACGCGCTCTTCGCCAAGAGCATGAAGGACCGCGCCGTCGTGCTGGGCTATGCCTTCGACCGCGCCGATGTCAGTATCGGCGCGATACCGCCGCCGGTGCTGAAGACCTCCGAGTTCAAGTTCCCGCCGTCGGCTTATCCCTACGAGGGCTTCAACGGCAACCTTCCGGCATTCCAGCAGAACGCAGCGTCCGCGGGCCACTTCAATCCGGTGGTCGAGAACGACGGCATCACCCGGCGGGTGCCGATGATCGTCAAGTACAAGGACGGGTATTACGAAGCGCTATCGCTCGCCATGCTGCGGGTCCTTCTCGGCTCTCCTCCGATCAAGAGCGACATCGGCGAGGAAGGCCTGTCGATGGGCTACGAAGGCCTCGAAGGGCTCATCGTCGGCAAGTATCGCGTGCCGGTGGATGCCGAGGCGGCGGCGCTCATTCCGTACCGAGGGCCGAAGGGCAGCTTCGAGTACTACTCGCTCGTCGACGTGATCAACAAGCGGGTGCCGGTCGAGGCGCTCAGAGGAAAAATTGCGCTGATCGGCACCACGGTTCCTGGTCTGCTCGACCTGCGGGCCACGCCCGTCGATCCGTCGTACCCCGGGGTGGAGATCCACGCGAACATGATCGCCGCGATGCTCGACGAGAATCTGCAGCAGCGTCCGCCCTACGCCCCGGGTGCGGAATTCGCCACGATTCTGCTGCTCGGCCTGCTCCTCGCGGTCTGGCTGCCCGGCTTGTCCCCGACCCGGGCGATCGCGGTGGCGCTCGCCGCGCTGCTCCTCGTCGCCGGGGGCAATCTCGCGCTCTACGAGTTCGAGCACCTCGTCTTCCCCCTGGCGTCGTCGCTGGTGCTGATCATCGTCCTGTTCACCCTCAACATGGCCTACGGCTTCCTCGTCGAGGCGCGCGGCCGCAAGGAGATCACGGGACGCTTCGGGCAGTACGTCCCGCCGGAGGTGGTCGACCAGATCGCCCAGGACCCCGAGAACGCCTCGATGCGCGGCGAATCGCGGGAAATGACGGTGCTTTTTACCGACGTGCGGGGATTTACCACGATTTCCGAAGGTCTCGAGGCTCAGGCGCTCTCCACGCTAATGAATGAGTTTCTGACGCCGTTAACGGAGGTTATCTATAAGCATCGCGGGACCATCGATAAGTACATGGGCGATTGCATCATGGCTTTCTGGGGTGCCCCGCTGAAGGACCCCGACCATGCGCGCAACGGCGTGCTGGCGGGTTTGGAGATGCAGCGAACCCTGAAAGCCCTGCAGCCGACGTTTCGCGACAGGAACTGGCCCGAGATCCGCATCGGCGTGGGCCTGAACACCGGCCGCATGAGCGTGGGCAACATGGGCTCGCGGGTGCGCCTGGCCTACACGGTGATGGGAGACGCGGTGAACCTCGCCTCCCGGCTGGAGGGCATCACAAAGGAATATGGGGCTGATATTATTGTTGGCGAAGACACCAAGAACGCAGTCCCCGATGTCGTTTTCAGGGAGATCGACCGGGTGCGCGTCAAAGGCAAGGACACCGCGGTCACGATCTACGAGCCGCTCGGCGTCGAAGGCGAGGTGCCCCAGGCGGTCCTGGACGATGCGGCCCTCTTTCACGAGGCGCTGGAGCTCTATCGGAGGCAGGAATGGGAACTCGCCGAGCTGCGCCTGCTCCGTCTGAAAACGCTCTCGCCGGAGTCCTATCTTTACGATACCTTTCTCAAGCGCGTCGCTTTGTACCGCGTGAGTCCCCCGCCGCAGGGCTGGGACGGCGCCTTCACCTTCCTCAGCAAATAAGATGAAGCTCAAGATACTCGGATGCAGCGGAGGGATAGGCGGCGACCTGAGGACGACGTCGATGCTCATCGACGACGACGTCCTGATCGATGCCGGAACCGGCGTGGGCGACCTCTCGGTCCCCGATCTCACCAAGATCGACCACATCTTCGTGACCCACTCCCACATGGACCACGTCACGTCGATCCCTTTCCTGGTCGATACCGTGGGCTGGATGCGGAACAAGCCGATCACCCTGTACGCGACGCGGGAGACCCTGGCGATCCTGCACGAGCACCTCTTCAACTGGAAGCTGTGGCCCGATTTCGCCCAGATTCCCGACCCGGCACGGCCGGTGCTGCGCTACCAGGCGATCGACGTCGGCGTACCCGTGCGCCTGGGCAACCGCAAGATCACCGCGCTGCCCGCGAATCACGTCGTGCCGGCGGTGGGCTACCACATCGATTCCGGGGCGGCGAGCCTCGTTTTCAGCGGGGATACGACGACCAACGACGCGCTGTGGGAACACGTGAACCGCATCGACAACCTGCGCTACCTGGTCATCGAGACGGCGCTCTCGGACCGCGAGCGCGAGCTCGCGATCGCGTCCAAGCACCTGTGTCCCAGCCTGCTCGCGGACGAGCTCAAGAAACTTACCCTGTCGCCGGACGTCTATATCACGCACCTCAAGCCGCGCGAGGCCGAGGCCATCATGGAAGAGGTGGTCGCGCGGGTCGCGGAGCGCCGCCCGCAGATGTTGCGGAACAACCACGTTTTCGAGCTCTGAGCGCAGCCGCGGGCATCAACTAAGGGAAAGCTGTAAACGAGGCCGTCATGATTAGCGTACTTCAGAACGTTGCCGCGGGCGAGGACGTCCTTGCGCAGAAGCTCGCGTTCCAGCAGCGGCTGCAGGCGCTGACCGGCCGCATCCAGGCGGCGACCAACATCGACGAGGTCCTCGGCGAGATCTCGCAGGAGGTGTGCGAGGTCTTCGAGGCCGATCGCCTGACGATCTACGTCGTCGCCGACGACAAGGGGTCCATCGTCTCCAAGGTGAAGACCGGCCTGCACTCGTTCAAGGACATCAAGCTCCCGATCAACGAGCAGTCGATCGCCGGCTTCACCGCCGCGCACAAGCGCGTGCTCAACATCCGCGACGTCTACGACGATTCGGAGCTCAGGTCGTACAGCCCGCAGGTCAACTTCCTCAAGGCGGTCGACGTGAAGACCGGCTACCGCACGCGCCAGATGCTGGTCGCGCCGGTGCTGGATCCGCGCTCGCGCGATCTCGTCGGCGTGGTGCAGATCATCAACTCGCGCCACGGGCGGCCGTTCATGCCGTTCATGGAAGAGGGCGTCGCCCAGCTCGCCGATACGCTGGCCGCCGCTTTCCAGCAGCGCCAGAAGACCGCGGGCATGCCGCTGCGGAGCAAGTACGAAGCGCTGGTCGCCAACGCCGTGCTGTCTTCGGACGAGCTCGAGCTCGCGCAGCGCTCGGCGCGCCGCAAGAACCTCGACCTCGAGACCGTGCTCATCGAAGAGTTCCAGGTGAAGGTGCCCGACCTCGGCGCGGCGTTGTCGGCGTACTTCGCGGTGCCTTACGAGCCGTTCAAGGCCGACCGCGTGCGCCCGTCCGACCTGCTGCGCAACATGAGCCGCGAGTTCTGCGAGACCAACCAGTGGCTGCCGCTGGGCGAAGACCAGAACGGGCTGGTCATCATGACCGTCGATCCGGAGCAGACGCGCGCGTCGCGCATGGTCGTCAACGTCTATCCCAAGAGCAAGATCGTCTACACCGTCACGACCAACCAGGAGTTCGCCGCGACGCTCGAGCAGCTCTTCGGCGGCGGCCTGATCGACGACAACCTCGGCGACGTCGCCGATCTTCTCGGCACGCTGGACGAGGAGGACGCCGAAGGCGGCATGGGGGAAGACATCGCCTCGGCCGCGAGCGACAACGAGCTCGTCAAGCTCGTCAACAAGATCATCATCGACGCCTACAAGCAGGGCGCGTCGGACATCCACATCGAGCCCTATCCCGGCAAGGCCAAGACCGAGGTGCGCTTCCGCCGCGACGGCTCGCTGATGAACTACATCTCGATCCCCGGCAGCTACCGCAACGCGCTCGCCGCGCGGATCAAGATCATGTGCGACCTCGACATCTCCGAGCGCCGCAAGCCGCAGGACGGCAAGATCAAGTTCAAGAAGTTCGGCCCGCTCGACATCGAGCTGCGCGTGGCGACCATCCCGACCGCCGGCGGCGTCGAGGATATCGTCATGCGTATCCTCGCCGGCGGCGAGCCGATCCCGCTCGACAAGCTCGCGCTCAGCTCGCGTAACCTGGAGCTGACCAAGCAGGCGATCTCCAAGCCGTACGGGCTGTTCTTCGTGTGCGGCCCGACCGGCTCGGGCAAGACCACCACGCTGCATTCGGTGCTCGGGTATCTGAACGAGCCCGATACCAAGATCTGGACCGCGGAGGACCCGGTCGAGATCACGCAGAAGGGCCTGCGCCAGGTGCAGGTGAACCGCAAGGCGGGGCTGGATTTCGCGATCGTCATGAAAGCGTTCCTGCGGGCCGATCCGGACATCATCATGGTCGGCGAGATGCGCGACAAGGAGACGGTCTCCACCGGCATCGAAGCATCGCTCACCGGCCACCTCGTGTTCGCCACCCTGCACACGAACAGCGCGCCCGAGTCGATCGTGCGCCTGCTCGACATGGGCATGGACCCGTTCAACTTCTCCGACGCGCTCGTCGGCATCCTCGCGCAGCGCCTCGCCAAGCGCCTGTGCAAGTGCCGCGAGACGCGGGCGATGACCGAGGAGGAGATCGACCGCCTGCTCGAGGAATACGCGTACGAGCTGCTCGTCACCGACGCCTGGAAAGCCGATCCCGAAGGCGAGCGCGAGAAGCTGCGCGCGGCCTGGATCGCGGAGTTCGGCAACGAGAACGGCGAGCTCACGCATTACGAGGCGATCGGCTGCGACGTGTGCGGCGGCACCGGCTACAAGGGCCGCGTCGCGCTGCACGAGCTCCTGATGGGCACCGACCGCATCAAGGCGCACATCCAGGAGCACGGCCGCGTCTCGCAGATGCTCGCGACCGGCCTCGAGGAAGGCATGCGCACCCTGAAGCAGGACGGCATCGAGAAAGTGCTGCAAGGGATCACCGACATGCAGCAGGTACGGGCGGTGTGCATCAAATGAGCACGACGGTCGTGGAACAGCTCGCCGCCAAGCCCGAGCCCCACGTCGACCTCCTGCAGAGGCTCGACCAGCTCGTCGAGATCGGCGTCTCGCTGTCCAGCGAGCGCGACATCGACAAGCTGCTCGAGTCGATCCTCGTCGCGGCGAAGTCGATCACCAACGCCGACGGCGGCACGCTCTATCGCATGATCGAGGACGGGCGCAAGCTCAAGTTCGAGATCATGAGGAACGACAGCCTCGGCATCGCGATGGGCGGAACGAGCGGCGTGCCGATCCCGTTCTACCCGGTGAGCCTGTTCGGCGCCGAGGGCCAGCCCGTCGAGTCGATGGTCGTGGCCTACGCGGTGCACCACGACTGCTCGATCAACATCGCGGACGCCTACACCGAGAAAGGCTTCGACTTCTCCGGCACCAAGCGCTTCGACGAGAAGACGGGCTACCGCTCGAAGTCGTTCCTGACGATCCCGATCAAGAACCACGAGAACGAGATCATCGGCGTGCTGCAGCTCATCAACGCCAAGGACTACGAGTCCGGCGTGGTGCAGGCGTTCACCGAAGCCGACCAGCGCCTGGCGGAATCGCTCGCGTCGCAGGCGGCGATCGCGCTCACCAACCGGCTGCTGATCCTCCATCTCGAGAACCTGTTCGAATCGTTCATCAAGGTGATCAACGCCGCGATCGACGACAAGTCGCCTTACACCGGCGGCCATTGCGAGCGCGTGCCGGCGCTGACGATGATGCTCGCCGACGCGGTCACGGAATGCAGGCGGGGGCCGCTGTCCGATTTCACGATGAGCGATCGCGACCGCTACGAGCTGAAGATCGCGGGTCTGCTGCACGACTGCGGGAAGGTCACCACGCCGGTGCACGTCGTCGACAAGGCGACCAAGCTGCAGACGATCTTCGACCGCATCGAGCTGGTCGACACGCGCTTCGAGGTGATCCGGCGCGACGCGATCATCGAGCTCGGGCGCGACCATCCCGACCTGCCGGCGCGGCTGAAGGAGATCGACGACGACCGCGAGTTCCTGAGGAAGAGCAACGTCGGCGGCGAATCGATGAAGGACGCCGACATCGAGCGCGTCAAGGCGATCTCGCGCAAGTACCGCTGGCTGGGGCCGACCGGGGCCGAGACCAACTTCCTGTCGGACGAGGAGGTCCTGAACCTCACGATCCGCGCGGGCACGCTGACGCAGGAAGAGCGCCAGGTCATCAACCATCACATCACGATGACGATCCAGATGCTGGAAGCCCTGCCGTGGCCCAAGCACCTGTCGAACGTCGTCGAATACGCCGGCGGCCATCACGAGCGCATGGACGGCAAGGGCTATCCCAAGGGCCTCACGCGCGAGCAGATGTCGGTGCAGGCCCGCTGCATGGGCATCGCCGACATCTTCGAGGCGCTCACCGCCCGCGACCGGCCCTACAAGAAAGGCAAGACGCTGTCCGAGGCGCTGACGATCCTCGGCAAGTTCAAGCTGAACGGACACATCGATCCGGATCTCTTCGACGTGTTCATGTGGGAAAAGGTGTACGACAAGTACGCCGCGGAGTTCATGCAGCCGGAGCAGATCGACGCCGTCGACCCGGGGCAGATCCCCGGCTACGTGCCGCCGCCGGCGCACTGACGGCTGAAGGAGTCATTGCGAGGAGCGAAGCGACGAAGCACTCCCGCAACGTGCGCCACGGGATCGCCACGGCGCTCCTTCGGAGCGCCTCGCGATGACGATCGCCGTCCCGGCGATCGTCAGCTCTTGCGGGTCAGGTAAACGACGAGGCCTTCGGTCGCCGTCTCGATGAGCTTCTTGCTGTAGCCCAGCGCTTCGAGCTCCCAGCGGAAGGTATTGCCGAGCCGGGCTTTCTTGTAGACCCCGAGCTTGTGCTCGTTCTTGAACTCCACCGCCTTGTTGCACACGCCTTCGAGGATGCGCGCGAGGCGTTTCTCGGAGAGCGAACGGTCGGGCGCGTTGGCGAGCGAGGGCGGATACTGGCGAGCGATTTCCTCCGCGAGACTCTTCGCGAACAAGTCCACGTCCTTACCGGACACCGAGCTGAACAAAGCCATGCGTATAACCCTCGTCGCGTCGTGGCGCGTCTCCCATATCATATAGCATCGAATGCTCACGCACGCCATGGCGCCCGCATGCTCCTGAAGACGCTCGCGAGGGATCTCGTAGCCCTGCCGCTCCGCGCGTGGCGCGCGCGCCGCGCCGCCGCGCTGCAGAACGTCGCCTTGCGCCAGTGCGACCGGGGCGATCGCGAAGCGGCGCTCGCGACGCTCAAGCGCGCCGCCAGCCTCGACCCGAAGAGCGCGTCGGTGCGCGCGTTCATGGGGGTGGTCCTGCTGCAGCTGCGCTCGCTCGACGCCGCGCTCGACCACCTGCGCATCGCCCACGACACCGATCCGCAGAACGGCGACATCCTGAAGCTCCTCGTCGAGACGCTGCTGCAGTCGGGCCGCTACCAGAAGGCGCTCACGATCTGCGAGGCGGCGCTGCGCCGCGACCGCGCGTTCTACGAGGCGTGGACGTGCCTCGGCCTCGTCTATCGCCGGACTCATCGCTCCGCCGAGGCGCTCGAGTGCTACGAGCGCGCGGTCGCGCTCAACGCGCGCGACGTCGATTCGATGGCCAATCGCGCGATCGCGCTCTCCGATCTGGGCAGGCTGGACGAAGCGCTCGAAGCCCTGGAAGCGGTGCTCGCGGTCTCGCCCGATCACGTGCTGGCGCGGTTTCACCGCGGTCTCGCGCGGCTCTCGCAAGGCGATTACGCGCAAGGGTGGCCCGATTACGAGCTGCGCCTGGCGAGCAGCGACAAGCCGGAGATCAAAGCGCTCGCGCCGCGCTGGGAAGGCGCGCCGCTCGAGGGTCGATCGATCCTCGTGCGCGGCGAGCAGGGCCTGGGCGACCAGATCATGTTCGCCTCGTGCCTGCCGGAGCTCATCACCAATGCGGCAAGCTGCACGATCGAGTGCGAGCGCAAGCTCGTGGCGCTCTTCGGACGTTCTTTTCCCGAGGCGCGCGTCCACGCCATCGGCGAGACGCCGGCGGATGCGCGCCACGACTTCGAGGTGCCGCTCGGCAGCCTGCCGCTGCACTGCCGGCGCACCGCGCAGGACTTTCCCCGACACCCCGGTTATCTCAAGCCGGATCCCGCGCGCGTGCGCGAATGGCGCGGGAAGCTCCACGCGCTCGGGCCGGGCCTGAAGATCGGCATTTCGTGGCGCGGCGGCACCGCTCTCACGCGCGTGGCGCTGCGCTCGATTCCGCTCGAAGGCTGGGAGCGCCTGTTCGCGCTCGCGGGCGTGCGCTTCGTGAGCCTGCAATACACCGACGCCGCGGCCGCCGAGGTCGCCGCGCTGGAGCGCTCCGGCGGACCTTCCATCGTGCACTGGCCGGAAGCGATCGACGACTACGACGAGACCGCGGCGCTGGTCGCGGCGCTCGACCTCACCATCAGCGTCTGCACTTCGGTCGTCCATCTCGCGGGCGCGGTGGGTCGACCGGTGTGGGTGCTCGCACCGCAGGCGGCTGAATGGCGTTACGGCACTCGCGGCGAAGCGCTGCCGTGGTACCCTTCGGCGCGGGTCTTCCGGCAGGAACACCCCGACGATTGGGACTCGGTCCTGCGCCGCGTCGCGTCCGAGCTGCACGCGCTGCAGCAATACAGCTTCGGCGGGGCCGGCGCGGTCCGCCACTAGGCGCGTGTGAAACAATGGAGTCCCCGCCCGTTCACTCCTCACGGTCCTGTCCTTGATTCCCGTATTCATCGGTTTCGATCCGCGCGAGACGGTCGCTTTTCACGTGCTCGCGCACAGCATCCACGCCCGCGCGTCGCAGCCGGTCGGCGTCGCTCCCCTGATGCTGTCCCAGCTGCGAGGCGTGCTGACGCGCGAGCGGCATGAGCTCCAGTCGACCGACTTCTCGTTCTCGCGCTTTCTCACGCCGTATCTGTCGGGCTATCGCGGCTGGTCGCTCTTCATGGACTGCGACATGCTCATGCTCGAAGACGTGGCCGAGCTGTGGGCGATGCGCGACGAGCGCTGCGCCGTGATGGTCGTCAAGCACGTACACACGCCGCGCGAGACGGTGAAGTTCCTCGGCGAGCCGCAGACGAAATACGAGAAGAAGAACTGGTCGAGCGTGATGCTCTTCAACAACGAGCGCTGCGCGGCGCTCACCCCCGATTACGTGAACACCGCGAGCGGGCTCGAGCTCCACCAGTTCAAGTGGCTGCAATCGGAGTCGCTGATCGGCGCCCTGCCGGCGCGCTGGAACCATCTGGTCGGCTACGACGCGCCGCGGTCCGACGCAGCGCTCGTGCACTACACCCTCGGCGGGCCTTACTTCCCCGAATACGCCGACTGCGAGTACGCCGACGAGTGGCGGGCCGAGCGGCGGCGCATGCTAGAGCCCGCCGCCGGCGATTGATGTTCGACGCGCTGCGCCGCTGGTTCGCGCGCGAGGCGCGGCCGCATGCCGCGCCCGCGGCGCCGCCGGCCAATGCCGACAAGCTGCTGGCGCCGGTCGCCTCGGCGCTGCAATCCGGCGACGAAGCCGAAGCGCTGCGGCTGCTCGAAGCGCTCACCTGGCAGCATCCCGAGCTCGCCGAGGCGCACTGCGCGCTCGGCGAGCTCCTCGCGAGGCGCGGCGAGACCGACGAGGCACGCGACAGCTTCACGCTCGCGCTGCATTTCGCGCCGGGCAGCGCGCGCGCGCACTATGCGCTCGGCACGCTCGAGCTCTCGCAGCACCACATCCCCGCCGCGGTGCGCTCGATCACGCAGGCGCTCGAGCACGGCGGTCCGAACGCGGCGATGTACAACACCCTCGGCGCGGCTCACGCGGAAGCGGGCGATCACGTCGAGGCGGTCGCATGCTTCCGCAAGGCCGTCGCCATCGCGCCGGACTTCGCCGAGGCGCACAGCAACCTCGGTTGCGTGCTTTTTCGCGAGCTCGAGGAGCAGGACGAAGGGCCGGCCGCGATCGAGCGCGCCATCGAGCTCGGCGCGCGCGGCGACGCGGTGTGGGTCAACAGGGCGATGGTCTGGCACAGGCGCGGCGAGATCGATCGCGCGCTGGCGGTCTACGACGATCTGCTCGCGCGCGATCCCGGCATGGCGCAGGCCCGTCTCAATCGCGCCCTGATCCGGCTCGCGCGCGGCGATTTCGCGGCAGGCTGGGACGACTACGAAGCCCGCCGGTCACTGCCGGGGGCGGCGCCGACGCCTGCGGGCGCGGGCGAATGGGACGGGGACGATCTGCAGGGGCGCTCGCTCCTCGTCTATCCGGAGCAGGGACTCGGCGACGAGATCATGTTCGCTTCGTGCATTCCGGACCTGCTGCGCATGGAGGCTCGCTGCGCCCTACGGTGCAATCCCAAGCTCGAAACGCTTTTCAGGCGTTCTTTCCCTGCCGCCGATGTGGCGCGCGCGCACGGGCCGGTGTCGTCCGCCGCGCAGTGGGACCGCGCGATCAGCATCGCAAGCCTGCCGCGCTTTCTGCGCCGCAGCCGCGCCGCGTTTCCTGCGCACGGGGCGTATCTTCACGCCGATCCTGCGCGCGTCGAGCACTGGCGGGCGCGTCTCGGCGCGTTGCCGGGCAGGCTCAAGGTGGGGCTGTCGTGGCGGGGAGGACTGCCCTCGACCCGGCGCAACCTGCGCTCGATACCGCTCCCGGACTGGGTCGACGTGCTGCGGATTCCCGGCGTCGATTTCGTGAGCCTCCAGTACACCGACAGCACGCGCGAGATCGAGGAGCTCTCCCGCGAGTCCGACGTGACCATCCATGAATGGAAAGACGCGATCGCCGATTACGACGAGACCGCCGCGCTCGTCGCTGCGCTCGACCTCGTGATCTCGGTGCAGACGTCCGTCGTCCATCTCGCCGGCGCGCTCGGCGCGCGCACGTGGGCGCTCATCCCGGAAGTGCCGGAGTGGCGCTATGGCGAGCACGGCGACACGATGCCGTGGTATCCCTCCGTCACGCTGTGGCGCAAGCAACGCGGCGAAGAATGGGTCTGCGTGCTCGCGCGCGTTGCGCGAGCCTTACGGGAGCGCGCGGGCGCTGCATGACGGAGGCATGCATGTTGCTTGACGACTCCGGCCGTGCCTCGCCGTACGGTCGAGGAGACGAGATGCAACGTGCGCAAAAGGCCTTTACGCTGATCGAGCTGATGATCGTCGTGGCGATCATCGGGATACTCGCGGCGATCGCGCTGCCGGCGTACCGCGACTACACCATACGCAGCCGCGTCTCCGAGCTCATCACCGCCGCGAGCGCCTACAAGGTCTCGGTCGCGGAGCGCGCCTTTGCCGACGCGGCGATCACGAATGCAGGTGTGGGCTTGACCGTGACGACCGTCGGCTACGTGACCGGCGGCTCGGTCACCCAGGCGGGCATCATCACGATCAGCTCGACGACCGTCGGCACCGACGTGACGATCACGCTCACGCCGAGCTTTACCCCGCCGACGGGGCCGCTGGTGTGGTCCTGCTCGTCGCCTGCGGCGCAGCACAAATACGTGCCGCCCGAGTGCCGGCAGCCGTGACGCGACAGGGCGCGTCGGGGGTGACGAAAAACGTCACTTTGTGACGAAGCGCGTGACCGGACCGCACCCGCGGACCGTGACGTGCGACACGAAAAGCGGCTGCAAAACCTCTGGAAGCGCCTCGATGCGTCACTGGTATACATGTTGCTTCGAGGCGTGGCACGACACGGCGCCCGTGTCCATGCTCATAGGAGAACTGGTTCATGAAAAGCATACAGAAGGGTTTCACGCTGATCGAACTGATGATCGTGGTCGCGATCATCGGGATTCTGGCTGCGGTCGCACTGCCGGCGTATCAGGACTACACGATCCGCGCGAAGGTGTCGGAGCTCGTGCTGGCGACGAGCGGCTTCAAGACCACGGTCACCGAGGCGGCTCAGACCAACAGCACGCTGACGAACTCGGGCGTCGGGCTGACGGTGAGCACGGTCGGCAAGATCAGCGGCGGCTCGGTGAGTGACAACGGCGTCATCGTGGTGTCGGGCAGCGGGACGACGGTGGGCACCAACGTCACGGTCACGCTGACGCCTTCGATCAGCACCGGCGGCACGATCATCTGGGCGTGCACGTCGGCCTCTGGCATCTGGAAGTACGTGCCTGCGGAGTGCCGCAAGTCGGCGTAACGCTGGTTTTCCAGCTCTCCCGGAAACCCCTCGCAAGAGGGGTTTTCTTTTTGGCGCCCCGGAGGCTTACCGCGCGTCCGCGAGGCCCGGGTCGCCGGCGACGCCGATGAGCCGCGGACGGTTGAGCGTGGCGGGCGCGACCACTTTGCGCTCGCGCAGGTACGAAGCGACGAGCTCCCAGACCGGCTTGCCCGTGGCGCCTTCCGCGACGGGCGCCCAGCTCACCACCTTGTAGACGCGCCCGGCTTCGATGGGCTTGCCGTTCAGCGTCATGCCGCCGATGCGGCGCCCGATCGGCTGCACCGGCTCGCAGGTGTACTGCATGCCGCCGATCCTCACCATATCGCCGCCCTGCTGGTAGTAGGGATCGGGATTGAAGAGGTTGTCGCAGATGTCTTCGAGCAGCGTCTTGATCGCCGCGCCGGTGAGCTCGTTGACCGTCACGTAGGGATAGGTGATCGCGGTCGCGTTCATCACGTCCTCGAGCGTGATGGCCGAGCCGGGCAGCACGCTGGTCCCCCAGCGAAAGCCGGGCGAGAACGCGATCTGCGCGCCGCCTGTCGCGAGCAGCGCGTCGAGGATGAGCTGGTCGAGGCTGCCGGTGAAGTTGCCGCGCCGGTAGAGCAGCGCCTCGCTCACCGCGAGCTTCTCGGCGAGCTTGTCCTTGTACGGCGCCCGGTGACGCTCGATCAGCGCGGACATCTCCGTATCGGCGCCGAGCAAGTTCGAGAAGACCGGCAGCAGGCGGTACTCGTAGCCGCGCACGCCGCCGCGCTGCACGTCCAGGTCGAGCACCGCGAGAAACTTCCCGTTGGAGCCCGCGTTCGTCACGAGCGTCGTGCCGGCCGCGTTCTTCACCGCAACCGGCCGCGGCACCGCGTCGTGAGTGTGGCCGCCGAGGATCGCATCGATGCCGGTCACGCGCGATGCGAGCTTCAGATCGACGTCCATCCCGTTGTGGGACAGCAGCACCACCGCCCACGCGCCTTTGGCGCGCGCTTCGTTGACCACGCTCTGCAGCCGCTCTTCCTGGATGCCGAAAGTCCAGTCCGGGACGAAATGGCGCGGATTGGCGATCGGCGTATAGGGGAAGGCCTGGCCGACGATCGCGACCGGCGCGCCGTTGATCTCGCGGATCGAGTACGGCTTGAACACCGGGTCGTCGAAGTCGACGGTGCGCACGTTCTGCGCGAGGAACTCGGTACCTGCGAGCTCGCGTATCCCTTCCTGCACGCGTGCGGCGCCGTAGGTGAACTCCCAGTGTCCGGTCATGAGGTCGACGCCGAGGAGCTTCGACGCGGCGATCATGTCGGCGCCGCGCGTCCACAGCGCCGTGGCGGAACCCTGCCAGTTGTCGCCGCCGTCGAGGAGCAGCGCGCCCGGGCGCTGCGCACGCACGAGCTTCACGAGCGTGGCGAGGTGCGCGAAGCCGCCGAGCGCGCCGTAGCGCCGCGCGGATTCGACGAAATCGAGGTGGGTGCAGGCGTGGGCCATGCGGCTGCCGCGCGGTATGCCGTAGCGCGCGAGCAGCGCCTCGCCGACGAGGTGCGGCGGCTCGCCGCGCGCGCGCGCGACGCCGATGTTGACGTCGGGCTCGCGGAAATGGACGGGCAGGAGCTGCGCGTGGCAGTCGGTGAAATGGAGCAGCGTCACCTTGCCGCGGGGGCGGCCCAGATCGTAGAGGCGCTCGCCTGGGTCGGCGGCGCGCGAGGCGAGCGGCAGGCCTGCCGCCATGCCGGCCGCGAGCGCTTCGATAAATTCCCGGCGGGTCATGCTCACGTCGCGAGTCCCTCGCGCGCGCCGGCTTCGCACCACGCCCGCCATGCGCCGCGGTAAGCCGCTTCCAGCCGCGAGGTGTAGCCCGCGTGGTCGAGGAGCTTCGAGGCGGCGAGCCTCTCGCGCATGCCCGCGCGCAGCGCCGCCCGACGAGCGGTATCGCAGGCGAGCGACGCCGCGGCCTGCACGTAGTCGTCCGCCGTCCGCGCGACGAGCGCTTCCAGGCCCACGCTCCCGAGCAGCGTCGCGCCGACGCGCGCCATGTGCACGTCGCCCGCGAGCGTGATCACCGGCACGCCCATCCACAGCGCCTCGCACGTCGTAGTCGTGCCGTTGTAGGGAAAGGTGTCGAGCGCGATGTCGATCTCGCCGTACGCCGCCATGTGCCGGGCGAGATCGTCCGACCACGCGCGCAAGGCGATGCGGTCCGCCGCGATGCCGTGGGCTGCGAAGCGCTCGAGCAGGCGGGCGCGAGCCGTCGCGTTGTCGAGCAACGCGCTTTTCAGCACGAGCCGCGAGCGCGGAACCGCCGCGAGCACGCGCGACCACAGCGCGACCAGCGGGTCGTTCACCTTCACCAGCGTGTTGAACGAGCCGAAGACGACCTCGGCGCTGTCGCGCGGTGCGACCTCCGGGGCATCCGGCGGCGGTCGATAGCAGAGGAAAGGCGCGGCGAGGCGCAGGAGCTGCTCGGTGTGCAGCGTGTCGGCGGCGCCCGGGGGATCGGCGACGTCGTCGGTCACGCGATACGCGATCGACGACAGTCCGGTCGTATCGGGATAACCGAGCCACGTGATCTGCACCGGCGCGGGCTCGCGCGCGAAAGCGGGCAGCGAGTTCATCTTGGTGTGGCCGCCGAGGTCGACGAGCACGTCGATCGCGTCTTCCTCGACGATCGCGGCGAGCGCGTCGTGCGCGATGCCGGGCAGGTGGCGCCACACCGTCGCGGCGCGCGCCAGGCGCGCAGTCACGTCGTCGCTCAATGCGTGGGTGTAATAGCAGTACACGTCGTAGCGCCTGCGATCGTGGTGCTCGATGACGGGCTCGACGAAATATCCCACCGAGTGGCGCGAGAGATTGCGCGAGACGTACCCCACGCGCAGGCGCCGTTCCGGATCGCGCGCGTTGCGCCAACGGCCGCGGTACGCAGCCGGCACCGTGCGGCGCACCAGCTCGCCGTAGCGCATGTGCCTTTCACGGAACTCGCGCGCATCGATGCCCGGCGAGAAGTGGCTGTAGAGCAGCCATGACGAGAAGAGCTCGGTGTCGGCGGGCGAGGCGGCGAGCGCCGCCTCGCACTCGGCGATCGCTTCTTCGATGCGCCACGAGCTCGCGAGATCGTTCGCCGTGGCGATGCGGTCCCGCGCGGAGGCTCGGGCGCTCACGCGGTCGCCGCCGCCCGCGAGCTGTCTGATCAGGCGAAAAATCATCGCCGGAGCATACAGCGCCGCGGGTGGGCGCTCTAGTTGCGGTTGACCGGCGATTGCGGATCGACGAGATAGGCGACGACGTGCGCGATCTGCTCGGGCGTGAGATAGCCGTTAGCCCCCAGCCGCGGCATGTTCGAGCACGGGAAATACAACCACGAGTTGTAGATCTTCTCGTAGGTGTACTTCACGATCGCATCGGTGTGGCCGCGCTTGGCGCCGTAGCCGATGAGCTCGGGTCCGAGATTGCCCGAGTTCACTTCGCGCGGGTCGAGGGCGTGGCAGTTGATGCACAGCGCGCCGTTCTCCTTCACCTTCTCGACCCGGCCGCCGCGCACGCGCAGGCCTCCGCCGTTGGCGACGAGGCGCTGGCCGATCTTCCAGTCTCCGGCGAGCTTGCCATTCGCCGGATACTTCAGGCTCGCGCGCGCATGCGCCACGACGCGCTGGGCTTCGTCGGACGTGAGCTTGTCGCCCGGCGGCCTGCTGCAGATCTTCTGATCGGCATCCTGATGGGCGCGCGCGGTGAGCTCGGCCGGCATCCCGGGATACGCCTCGCTCACCATGTGCTCGCCGATGGCGCGCGTTTCCTCGGGGCTCGGTCCCGTCGCGCAGCCGAGGACGATCGCGGCGCAGGCGAACCCGCAGACGAGAGTGACGTTGCGCATCATCGCCGCACTCCCGGCAGGTGGATCTCGCCGCCGTTGCCGCGGTGATTGAGATAGCTCGTGAGCGCGATCGACATCTCCGAGGTGTAGCCCAGGTCGGGCAGGCGCATCTGCCAGTTGCAGTCGTAGAGACGGTGCTGCATGGTGCGCACGGTCGCCTGCGTCCCGCGATACGCGGGCCAGCCGGTGGCGACGACGTGCTGCACCTGCTTGGCGTCGGTCATGTTCGGCAGGTCCTGCAGGCGGACGCGCTTACCCTCGTCGCCGTGGCAGGTCGCGCACGAGAAATCGAGCGGACCCGAGCGCCGGTTGAAGAGGTACTCGCCGGCCTTGAACGCCTCGCGCTCCTTCGGGTGCGCGAGCGGCACGGCCATCTTCATGCCGTTCGACTTCGAGCCGACGAAGCTCACCAGCGCTTCCATGTCGGAGTCGCGGTCGAGCGTGCCGAAGCGGTTCTTCACGATGTCCTCGCGCTTGAAACCCTGCAGCGTGACCATGCACGTCATGAGGCGCGACTCGAGGTCCTGCACCTTGTCGGTGTCGGCGAAATAGCGCGGAAGCTGGGCGAAGGCGCCTTCGACCTTGCCGGGGCCTTGCCCGAGATCGCACGCTTCGAGCGACGCGTTCTTCGGCCCGCGCTTTTCAAAGAACAGGCGCTTGCCGCGTTCGACCCACAGCTCTCCGGGATTGTCCTCGGCGAGCATCTGGCGGCCGATCGCCAGCCCGTCGGCTGCGTTCTGCGCTGGAAGCGGCGCTGAAAATAAAACGAGAACAGCCGCTGCCACGCAGCCGCGCATCGTCTCCATCTTGAGTTCTCCTCGGATAAGGTCCGGCTCGCTGTGAGGCGCGAGCATCGTTATTGTCAGGACGCGGCGGCTACGGTGGCTTCGTCGGTACGCTTGTCGCCGCGGTTGTCGGTCCAGGTGACGGCGATCTTGTCGCCGGCTTTCGCGCCCTTGACGCGTATGCCGAGGAACGGGTCGCGCGACACCGCCTGGCTCCACTGCGCGTCGAGCACCGTCTTGCCGTTGTGAGTGACGACGACGTTCTGGATGAAGTGGACCGGCACGATCTCGCCCTTAGCGTCCTTGCGCTGGCCGGTCTCCATCGGATGACGCATGAGGATGCGCACGTCGGCGACGTCGCCCTGCAGCGTGGCCCTGATTCTCATCGGTTCTGCCATTGTTCTCTCCGCGTATCAGCCGCAGCCGCCGACGGTGACCTTCACTTCCTTGGCCGCCGTATAGAACTTGCCGTCCGCCGCTTTCACGACGGCGCGCACGTTCGAGGTCTGGCCGAGCTTGAGGCGCACCGAAGCGTAAGGCTCGACGCCGCCGGCGACGTCGAAAGTCGCCGCGAGCGGGAAGGGATTCTTCTCCGCGATGATCGAGATGCTCTGGGTATTGGGGATCTTGCTCGTGATCGCGACCGGGACGACCGCGCCGTTCTCGGCGATGTCGGGCGCCGTGATCGCGATGTCCTTGGTTTCGATGAGGCTGGAGGCGCCGAGACCTTTTACGGCGTCGGTATAGGCCTTGGCTTCGAAGCCCTGCTTGTTCCAGGTCGCGGCCTGCGCCGCACCGGGCTTGAGCAGGCCTGCCGCCGCCAGCGCGCCGGCGCCGCCGGCGATTGCGAGAAACGATCTGCGTCGGTTGTTCATATCGCCTTCCGGGAATATCGTTATAACCGAATGGCTAACAATCCCTTGAGATTCAGGGCATTAGCCTGTTCTAAGAGGCGCGTATGCTAGAGCAGTTCCGCACAGGTGTCCACCGCGCGGTGTCAATTTTCAGGCACTCGAGCCGGCGGCACGCCAATGGCCCGAACGCCCGCCCTGCTTTTCCAGCAGGGCGATGCCTTCGATGCGCATCCCGCGGTCGACCGCCTTGCACATGTCGTAGATCGTGAGAAGACCTACGCTGACGGCGGTCAGCGCCTCCATCTCCACCCCGGTGCGGCCGAACGTCTCGACGACCGCGATGCAGTGAACCGCCGAAGCCGCGGTATCCAGCGTGAGGTCCACCGACACCTTGGTCAGGGCGAGCGGGTGGCAGAGAGGGATCAGGTCGGCGGTGCGCTTGGCGGCCTGTATCGCCGCGATGCGCGCGATACCCAGGACGTCGCCTTTCCTGGCGCTGCCCTGCGCGATCGTCTCGAGCGTGGCGGGAAGCATGGCGATGCGCCCCGCCGCACGCGCGATGCGCCGGGTCTCGCCCTTGTCGCCGACGTCGACCATGTGCGCCTGCCCGGCGGCGTCGAAATGGGTGAGCTTGTCTGCGGGCATACGGGGGTTTGCGCGGTGCGGAACTTGCGTGAAGGCGGCCTTATCATAGCACCATGATTTTCCGTGCCCTGCTGCTCTTCTCCCTCGTGCTCGTGCCCCGCGCACTCGCCGAAGGTCTGCCCGATCTCGGCGAATCCGCTCAGGCGTCGTTCAGCGCGCTCGAGGAAAAACGCCTCGGCGACGAGATCATCCGCGAGATCCGTGCCGACCGGCAGTACTACGACGACCCCGAGACGACGCAGTACATCAACGACATCGGTCACCGCCTGGTCTCGCGTGGCGCCGATTCGCGCCAGTCTTTCGAGTTCTTCATGATCAACGAGCGCTCGATCAACGCGTTCGCGCTGCCGGGCGGCTACATCGGCGTGCACACCGGGCTGCTCATCGCGGCGCAGAGCGAATCGGAGCTCGCCAGCGTGCTGGGCCACGAGATCGCGCACGTCACCCAGCGCCACATCGCGCGCATGATCGCGCAGCAGAAGCAGGGTGCGGTGCTGTCGCTCGCGGCGCTCGCGGTCGCCATACTCGCCGCGCGCTCCAACCCCGACGTCGCCGGCGCGGCGACGGCGTTCGGCACCGGCGCGGCGGTGCAGAACATGATCAACTTCACCCGCGACCACGAGCGCGAGGCCGACCGCATCGGGCTCCAGATCCTCGAAAAGGCGGGGTACGACCCGCGCGCGGCGGCGGTGTTCTTCGAGCGGCTGCAGCGCGCGACGCGCATTTACGACGTCGGCGGCGCGCCGGCCTACCTGCGCACGCATCCGATGACCTACGAGCGGATCGCCGACATCCAGAACCGCCTCGAGCGCCTGCCTTATCGCCAGGTGTCCGACAGCCTCGAGTTCCAGCTCGTGCGCGCCAAGGTCCGCGCCGAGCTCGACCCCGCGCCGCAGGCGCGCGACTTCTTCGAGCAAAGCCTCTCGGAGAAACGCTATCTCTCGGAAGCCGCCAGCCGCTACGGTCTCGCGACGACGCTCGTCCGGCTCAAGGATTACCCCCGCGCGCGCAAGGAATACGATGCGCTCAAGCGTGTCGCCGGCTCGCACCCGATGGTCGTCACGCTCGACTGCCGCATCCGCCGCGCGGCCGGCGACACCGAAAGCGCGCTCGGCTGCTATCGCGATGCGCTGGCCGCGCATCCGCGGCATAGCGCGCTGTCCTACGAGTACGCCAAGCTTCTGCTGCAGATGCGGCGCCCGGAGCCGGCGCTTGCGGTGATCGCCCAGCGTAAGCAGACGTTGTCCGACGACCCCAAGCTCTACCTCATGGAAGGCGAAGCTTACGCGATGCTCGGCAAGCGGCTCGCGCAGCACCGCGCGACGGGCGAGGCGTACGCGCGCATGGGCAACACGCGCGGGGCGATCGAACAGATGCAGATCGCGCTGAAGAGCGGCGACGGGGACTTCTACCAGATGTCGGCGGTCGAGGCGCGGCTGCGCGAGCTGCGCAAGATCGACGAGGCGGAGCGCAAGGACAAGTCGCCGCTGCGGTGAGCCCCAGGGCGATACGCTGTATAGTCCACGCCTCGCAACACGCACCGAGGTTGACATGCAGTTCGACAAGGAACTCGACGCGCGGGGGTTGAACTGCCCCCTGCCGATACTCAGGACCAAGAAAGCGCTCTCCGACATGACGTCGGGTCAGGTGCTCAAGATCGTCGCGACCGATCCGGGCGCGGTGAAGGACTTCCAGGCGTTCTCCAAGCAGACCGGCAACGCGCTGCTCTCGTCGGACAGCCTCGAGAACGAGTTCGTGTTCTTCATGCAGAAGAAATGAGGTAGCGAGCCCTCGCATGGCCGAGCACTGGCGCTTCGTCGACACCGGTCTCGCCTCACCCGTGCGCAATGTCGCGCTGAGCCGCGCGCTGCTCGAAGCGCGCGCCGCCGACGAGATTCCCTCGACGCTGCGCTTCGCGCGCTCGACCCGGAGCGTATGGCTCGCCGCCCGCGACAGCGCGGCGCAGGCGCTCGATCCCGACTACTGCCGCACCCGCGGCCTCGCGCTGTCGCGCCGGATCACCGGCGGGCCCGCGACTTACGTCGACGAGCGCCACCTCGTCTGGGAGCTCTACCTGCACCGGCGCGACGTCGGCACCGTTCCGCTGCACGCGCTCGGGCGCCGCATCTGCCATGCCGCGGCCGCGGGCCTGAGCGCCCTCGGACTGGACGCGAGGCTGCGCGGCCGCGCCGAGATCGAGATCGAAGGCCGAGCGGTCGCCGCAGGCGGCTTTGCGATCGAGCGCGACGCCGTCCTGTTCCAGGCCGTGCTGCGCCTCGAAGCGGACGCAGCGACCGCGCTCGGCGTGCTGAGGACGCCGTGGAGCGGCGACGCCGCAGCGCTGGAGTCGGCGGCGGCGCTGCGCGTGGCCGACGTCGCCGGCGCGCTCGGCCGCCCGCCCGACGCGCGCGCCGTCAGGGCCAACCTCGTCGAGGCGTTCGAAAGCGAGTTCGGCGTGGAGCTGCGCGAAGGCGATCTCGGTCTGTCCGAGCATGCGCGCTGCGAGGCCGCGCTGCCCGCGATCGAGTCGGCAGACTGGCTCGACCACGCGGCAAGACCGGCGTCCGATGCGCCGCTGCTGTCGGCCGCGCACCGCACGGCAGCGTGCACGCTGACCGTCGCGGTGATCTGCGATCGCGCGACGCGCACGCTCTCCCGCGCGTGGATCACCGGCGGCTGCGCGTTCGCGCCACGGCGGTTGTGCGCGGACCTCGAAGCCGCGCTGTGCGACGTGCCGCTCGATCGCATCGCGAGCCGAGTCGAAGCGTTCTTCGGCAGCCGTCCGGTCGATGCCGGCGGCTGCACCGCAGCCGATTTCACGGAGGTCTTGAAGCGCGCCGCGCGCCAGCCGCTGCTGGCGGAATGAAGCCGGTCGCGCATCACGCGCGCGCGAAGGCCTCTTCGAGAAAATCGGCGTATGCGAGCGTGATGTCCTTGCGGTCGAAGAGCGCGCCGCTCCTCTCCGCGAGCTCGCGGCTCACGGCGGTGCGGTAGTCGCGATCGTTCGCGAGGCGGTGGGCGCGCTCGACGTAGTCCTCGACGCTCGCGGCAACGCAATCCTCGATCCCCAGCTCCCGATACAGGCCCAGCGTGAAGCGCCCGTAGAGATGCGCGCCCGGCAGCGTCACCAGCGGCACGCCGAGCGCGAGCGCTTCGCACGAGCTGTTGCAGCCGCCGAAGTACAGCGGGTCGAGCGCCACGTCCATGGCCGCGAGCGTCGCGACGTAACGGTCCATCGGCAGCGCCGGGAGGAAACGGATGCGCGACGCGAGCGGTCCGAGCGTTCGCGCGAAGCGCCGTCGCACCAGTTCGGCCGCGTGCGCCTTCGATTCGAGCAGCACGATCTCTGCGCGCGCGTCGCGCTCCAGCAATGCGACCAGCACCGCGTCGATGTCCGGATGGAGCTTGAACACCGGCTGCAGGCAGCCGTAGAGTCGGACGTCCGCGGGCAGGCCGAGCGCTTCGCGGCCGATCGGCTGTGCGAGGCGCGGGCGTTCGTAGCCGCCGAGGAAGAACGCGCGCGGCCGCACCAGCCGCTCGGTGTAGTGAGCATCGGCCGATTCGATCTCCACGCCCTCCGCCGACAGGTAGTAGTCGATCGTGTCGACGCCGCTGGTGTCCGAGTGTCCCCACGACACCGCCTGCACCGGCGCGAGCCGCCACAGCGCGAGCGCGTAGGTGATCGGGTCCATGCCGACGTCGGCGAAGACGAGCACGTCGAGCGCGGCGTCCGCGACGGCGCGGCGGATCGCGCCGAGGTCGCGCGCGAGCTTCACGTAGACGTCCGCGGCGCTTTCGACGGCGCGGCCCATCGCGTCCTGCGCCGGCTCGATCGCGAAGACGTGCACCTCGAAGCGCTCGCGCGGCAGGTCGCGGATGAAGCCGATCGTGGTGCGCGCGACCGAGTGCAGCTGGAAGAACGAGGAGACGAAGCCGATGCGCAGCCGCCGGCCCCGCGGCGCGCGCTTCGGCGGCGCGGCCTGCGCCGCCGCGGGACAGAGGTGGCGCATCGCGCGGCAGAGCTTGGCGAGCAGCGGCGCGTTGTTGCGGTTGTGATAAGCGAGGTTGAACCCGGTGACGCCGACCTCGGCGGCCGGATCGGCGATGTGCGGTTCGCGCGCATCGAGCACCTCGTCGAGCTCCTGGGAGAAGCGCGCCCTGACTGCGTCGATCTCGGTCTGGCTTTCGTAGACCGCAGGCAGGAAGAGCGCGCGCCTCAGGCGCATGCCCCCGAGGCCGGCGCGCACCAGCGGCTCGATCGCCCGCCACGCCTCGGGTATGCGGGCTTCGCGATACAACGCCGTCGACAGGTAGTTCACGATCGCCGGGTCGCCCGGCGCGTGCTCGAGCGCCCGCTCCAGGTACGCGCAGCCGCGTGCGGTCTGACCGAGCCGGATGTACGCGCGCCCGGCGTCGCGCAGCGCCGACACGCGCGACGCGCTGTCGAGCTTGGCGCCGGCGAGCGCGGCTTCGTAGTGCTCGAGCGCCGATTCGAAGCGGTGCAGGGCGAACAGAACGTCGGCGAGCGCGAAGTGAAACGCGGTCTCGCCGGGCCGCGCCGCGGCCGCGGCCTCCATCGCGAGCGCGGCGGCGACCGGGTCGCTGCGCTTCTTCGCGATCAGGCCGCGAAGAAAATCGATGTCCGGCCGCTCGGCGTCCCCGATAGCCGCGCTGTCGCGCTCGGCCCGCGCGAGCTCGCCGCGCTCGTAGAGCGCGTAGACGTCGGCGAAACGGGTGCGGCGGAAGGTGAGGCGTTGCGGCAGCAGCCGCTTCAGCACGCTCCCGAGCACGCCGGGCCTAGCCGGGACCGAGCTTGCCCAGTTGCGCGCGCACTTCGGTGAGCATCGCCGAGTGCCGGTCGAGGCGCTGGCGCTCCTGATCGACGACGGCCGGAGGCGCGCGCTCGACGAAGCTCGCGTTGGCGAGCTTCGCCTCGGACTTGCGGATCTCGCCTTCGAGGCGCGCAACTTCCCTGGAGAGGCGCTCGCGCTCGGCTTCGAGGTCGATCTCGACCTTCAGCATGAGCTTGGCCTCACCCGCGATCGCGACCGGCGCGTCCGCCGTCGGAAGCGTGTCGACCACGCTCACCTCGGATAGCCGCGCGAGCGCCGCGAGGTACGGCGTGAACGCCGTGAGACGCGCCGTATCGCCCTGCGCGAGCAGCGGCAGCCTGTCTTTCGGCGGAATGCTCATCTCGCTCCTCAGCGTGCGCGTCGCGGTGACGATCTCCTTGAGCGCGTGCACCTCGAGCTCCGCGGCTTCGTCGATGCGCTCGGCTTGAGGCTGAGGGTAACGCTGCAGCATGATCGAAGGCCCCGATCTGCCGGCGAGCGGCGCCACCTTCTGCCACAGCTCCTCGGTGATGAACGGGATCACCGGGTGCGCGAGACGCAGGATCGCTTCGAGCACGCGCACCAGGGTGCGGCGGGTGCCGCGCTGCTGCGCGGGCGAGCCGTTGGCGATCTGCACCTTGGCGAGCTCGAGGTACCAGTCGCAGTACTCGTCCCACACCAGCTCGTAGATCGCGCGCGACAGGTTGTCGAAGCGATACTGCGCGAAACCCTGGCGCACTTCCTCTTCGGCGCGCTGCAGCCGGCTGACGATCCAGCGATCGACCACCGAGAGCTCGACGGGCAGCGTCTCGTCGAGACCGACGTCCTTGCCTTCGCAGTTCATCAGCACGAAGCGCGACGCGTTCCACAGCTTGTTGCAGAAGTTGCGGTAGCCGTCGCAGCGCGCGAGGTCGAACTTGATGTCGCGGCCGTGCGAGGCGAGGCTGGCGAAGGTGAAGCGCAGCGGATCGGTGCCGAACGCCGGGATGCCGTCGGGGAACTGGCGCCGGGTCATCTTCTCGATGCGCTCGGCCTGGCGCGGATCCATGAGCCCGCTGGTGCGCTTGGCGATGAGCGCGTCGAGCGTGATGCCGTCGACGATGTCGAGCGGGTCGAGCACGTTGCCCTTGGACTTGGACATCTTCTCGCCTTCCGCGTCGCGCACGAGGCCGGTGATGTACACCTCGCGGAACGGCACCTTGCCGGTGAAGTGCAGCGTCATCATCACCATGCGCGCGACCCAGAAGAAGATGATGTCGAAACCGGTGACGAGCACCGCCGACGGCAGGTAGAGGTCGAGCGCGGGGTTGGAGCGCGCCGGGTACTCGGGCGTCCAGTCGAGTGTCGAGAACGGCCACAGCGCGGACGAGAACCAGGTGTCGAGCACGTCCTCTTCCTGCCGCAGCGGGGCCGAGGCGTCGGCGCCGCGGGCCCAGCGGTACTTGGCTTCGGCCTCTTCGCGCGTGCGCGCGACGTAGACGTTGTCCTGCGCGTCGTACCACGCCGGGATGCGATGGCCCCACCAGATCTGGCGCGAGATGCACCAGTCCTGGATGTTCTCGAGCCACTGGTTGTAGGTCGTCGTCCAGTTCTCGGGGACGAACTTGATATCGCCCTTGGCAACCGCGTCCAGCCCGCTTCTCGCGAGCGATTCCATCTTCACGAACCACTGGTCGGTCAGCATCGGCTCGACCACCGCCTCGGTGCGGCCGCAGCGGGGCACCATCAGCTTGTGCGGCTTGACCTCGGCGAGCAGGTGGTAGGCCTCGAGGTCCTCGACGACGAGCTTGCGCGCGGCGAAACGGTCGAGACCGCGGTAGCGCGACGGTGCGTTGTCGTTGACGTGCGCGTCGAGCGTGAAGATGTTGATCGGCGTGAGACGGTGGCGCTGCCCCACCTCGAAGTCGTTGAAGTCGTGCGCCGGCGTGATCTTCACGCAGCCGGTGCCGAAAGCGGGATCGACGTAAGTATCGGCGATCACCGGGATCTGGCGATCGGTCAGGGGCAGCGCGATCTTGGCGCCGATGAGGTGCCTGTAGCGCTCGTCGTCGGGATGCACCGCGACCGCGACGTCGCCGAGCATCGTCTCCGGCCGCGTCGTCGCGACGACCAGATGGCCTTCACGGTCGGCCAGCGGATAGCGGATGTGCCAGAGATGGCCGTCCTCTTCCTTCGACTCGACTTCGAGGTCCGACACCGCGGTCTGCAGCACCGGGTCCCAGTTGACGAGGCGCTTGCCGCGATAGATGAGCCCCTGCTCGTACAGGCGCACGAACACTTCGGTGACGGTCTGCGAGAGGCCCTCGTCCATCGTGAAGCGCTCGCGCTCCCAGTCGCACGAGGTGCCGAGGCGGCGCATCTGGCGCGTGATCGTCGAGCCCGACTGCTCCTTCCATTGCCACACGCGCTCGACGAACGCCTCGCGGCCGAGGTCGCGTCGGGAAATGCCCTGCGCCTCGAGCTGGCGCTCGACGACGATCTGGGTCGCGATGCCGGCGTGGTCGGTGCCCGCCTGCCACAGCGTGTTCTCGCCGAGCATGCGGTGATAGCGCGTCAGCGCATCCATCAGGGTGTGCTGGAATGCGTGGCCCATGTGCAGCGTGCCGGTGACGTTGGGCGGCGGCAGGAGGATGCAGTAGCCGTCGATTTTTTCGCGATCGAGACCGGCGCGGAAATAGCCGCTGCTTTCCCACAGCGGATACCAGTGCGATTCGATGGCGCGCGGCTCGAAGCTCTTGGCGAGCGCGTCGGCGATCGGCGAGGCCTGCGCGGGGGCGGCTGCGCCCGGGGTGGAAGCGGACGCGCTCATCTGGGCGCCTCGCGATTCGGGATGTGCATCGGGTGCTTTCGATTCCGGGGCCGGCGCGGGCAGGCTCAATTGTTCCTTGAGCGCCTGCTCGACCGACGCGCGCACGAGCGCGCCTAGGTTCGTTTTGATTTCCTGCGTGATGTGCTGGACGGCTGTGCTCAGCGCATCGCCCAGGTTGGGCATGAGCTGCTCGCGCACCACGTCCTGGATGCGGCCGTCGATCTCCTTGTGCAGCTTTTGGTACATCGCGTGCTGCAGGTTCTGGTTCTGCACGCGGGAGATCACTTCGACCGGACCCGAGTCGGCCGCGCCCTGTCCGGCGGTCGCGACGAGATCGGGATCCGGCGCGATGTCGGTGAGCACCGGCAGGTCCTCGTCCTCGCCGGGCGCGCCGGCCCTGTTCGGCTCTTCGCTCATGCGCTTTGCGCCCCCGCGAGATCGTGCCTGCGGATCTCGTACCCGCGCTCGCGATAGAACCTGAAGCGCTCGCGCGCGGCCTGCTTGTCGGCTTCGTCGTCCGCGCTGACGATCTCCACCAGCCGCTCGTAGCGCGCGAAGAACGGCGGCCACTCGGCGCGCAGGTTGAGCAGCACCTGGTCGCCGACGGGTTCCTGCGTGCCGTGATCGACGATGATCGGCGTCTCGGCCGCGAGCGGATCGCGCGGCGAGCAGTGCGGGATGAACCCGGTCGCCGGCGTCGTCCACAGCATGCGGTCGATGCGCGTCGCGGTCTCGCCGTCGGGGCAGAGCACGAGCATGCGGTTGCCGAGGCCGTAGGCCTTGGCCGCGATGCGGCAAGCGGTGACGAGCTTGTCCGCGACGTTGAAATAGAAGTCGATCTGAGTCACTAGGCGCCGCGCACCCGCGAGAGCAGGAACTGCAGGAGCAGCGGCACCGGCCGCGCGGTCGCGCCTTTTTCCTTGCCGCCGCGCCACGCGGTGCCCGCGATGTCGAGGTGCGCCCACTTGTATTTGCGCGCGAAGCGCGACAGGAAGCACGCCGCGGTGATGCTGCCGCCGGGACGCCCGCCGATGTTCGCGAAGTCGGCGAAGTTGCTCTTCAACTGATCCTGGTAGTCGTCCCACAGCGGCATGCGCCAGGCGCGGTCGTGCGCGGCGTCGGCGGCCGCGACGATCTCTTCCGCGAGCCCGTCGTCGTTCGAGAAGAAACCCGTCGCCACGTGACCGAGCGCGATCACCATCGCGCCGGTGAGCGTCGCGATGTCGATGACGGCCGCGGGCTGGTAGCGCTCGGCGTAGGTCAGCGCGTCGCACAGGATGAGGCGGCCTTCGGCGTCGGTATTGAGGATCTCCACCGTCTGGCCCGACATGCTCTTCACGATGTCGCCGGGGCGGGTCGCGCGGCCGCCGGGCATGTTCTCGGTCGTGGGCACGAGGCCGATGACGTTGAGCGGGAGCGCAAGCTCGCCCACCGCCTTCATGGTGCCGAGCACGCTGCCCGCACCGCTCATGTCGAACTTCATCTCGTCCATCTCGGCCGAAGGCTTGATCGAGATGCCGCCGGTGTCGAAGGTGACGCCCTTGCCCACGAGCACGACGGGCTTCTCGTTCTTGCCGCCGCCGCGATGCTCGATGACGATGAACTTCGGAGGCTCGTGGCTGCCCGCGGCGACCGCCAGCAGCGTGTTCATGCCGAGCTTCTTCATCTCGTCGCGCTCGAACACCTGCACTTTCATCCTGTACTGCTTGCCGAGCTTCACCGCCTGCTCGGCGAGGAAGCCGGGCGTGCACACGTTCGGCGGCAGGTTGCCGAGATCCTTGGTGAGCGCCATGCCCGCCGCGAGCGCGCCGCCTTGCGCAAGCCCGCGCTCGGCTTTGCGCGACTCGCCCTTGCCGTCGACCGCGAGCGTCACGCGCTGCAGCGTCGCTTTCGCCTTGTCGCGGCTGCTCTTCATCGCGTCGAAGCGATACAGCGACTCGTTGGCGAGCGCCACCGCCTGGCGCACGCGCCACTCGGCGTCGTGCTTGTCCATGTCGATCGCGGTGAGATGGAGCTCGGCATCCTTCGCGCCGGTCGACGACAGCGCGCGCATCGCCGCCGCGACCGCTTCGCGGTACTGGCGCGGGCCGAAATCGGCTTCGCGCCCCAGTCCCACGAGGAGCACGCGCTCGGCGGAGACGCCGCGCACGTCGTGCAGCAGGAGCGTCGAGCCGCTCTTGCCTTCGATGTCGCCGCGCTTCACGAGATCGGCGAGATAGCCTTTGGCGAGCTTGTCGAGCTCGGCGCCCGCGCGGTCGAGCTTGCGCGATTCGTACACACCGACGACCGCGCAGCCGCTCTTGCTTCGTCCCGGCTGCAAACCTTTTATGCTAAATTCCAAAACTTGCTCCTCGTGCGGGAAGTGCACTCGACGTGCACGTGAAGGATCTTGACGGGAACGCCCGGTGCGTCTCGCTTGCGTGCTCCGGCGTTCGGTACGCTCGAAGCCCAAGCGTACGTAGATCGCTGATTATCCGCACATCGTTCGGCAAAAGCAAAGCCTGATGATCTTCCACAAGGCCCTGGTGCGCGAGTTCGCGAACACCGCGCTTGCCACCTTCTTCGTGCTCCTCGGCATCACGATCACGACGCAGCTCGTGAAGCTGCTCGGCCAGGCCGCAACCGGGCTCATCACCTCGACCGGCGTGTTCGCGCTGCTGGGGTTGACCCTCGTCAACTATCTCGCGGTGCTGCTGTCGCTCACCACGTTCATCGCGGTGCTGCTCACGCTCACGCGCAGCTATCGCGACTTCGAGATGGTGGTGTGGTTCGCGAGCGGCGTCGGCCTCACGCGCTGGGTACGGCCCGTGCTGTCGTTCGCAGTCCCGCTCGTGCTCATCATCGGCCTCCTGTCGCTCTTCCTGTCGCCGTGGGCGGTGAGCCGCTCCGAGGAGCTGCGCCGGCTGATGGACAGCCGCGACGACGTCTCCGCGATCGTTCCCGGCGTCTTTCGCGAGTCGAACCGCGCCGAGCGCGTGTACTTCGTCGAGGAAGTCTCCGACGCCGAGAACGTGGTGCAGAACATCTTCGTGAGCTCGAACCAGCACCAGAAGCTCGGCGTGATGGTCGCGCGGCGCGGCTACCAGGAGACTTCGGAGAACGGCGACCGCTTCCTCGTGCTGCTGAACGGGCGGCGCTACGAAGGCGCGCCCGGCACGCCCGAATACCGGGTCTACGAGTTCGACAAGTATTCGATGCGTGTGGAGATCGGCGCCATGGCGGCGCGCGCCCCGACGACCAAGACCTCGAGCACGGCCGATCTCCTGCAGGAGCCCAACCCGCGCAACCTCGCCGAGCTCTCGTGGCGCATCGGGCTGCCGGTGAGCGCGCTCATCCTGTCGGTGCTCGCGATCCCGCTGTCCTTCATCAACCCGCGCGCGGGACGCTCGATGAACTTCGTCATGGCGATCCTGATCTACATGACTTACAACAACCTGCTCTCGATCGTGCAGGCGTGGATCGCGCAGTCCCGCGTGAGCTTTACCGCGGGCCTCGCCGTGCACGCTGCGATGCTCGTGCTGCTCGCGCTCGTGTTCTACCGCCGCATCATGCCGTTTTCCATCCTGCGCCGCCGCGCCGCCGCATGAGGACGCTGCGCCGCTATCTCGCGACCGAGATCGTCGTCGCGACGCTGCTGGTCGTGCTCGCGCTGGTGCTGCTCTTCTCGTTCTTCGATCTCGTCGAGGAGATGAAGGATCTCGGCCGCGGTGGGTATCGCCTCAAGCACATCGCCCTGCACGTATTGCTGAGGGCGCCGACGCACGTCTACGAGGTCTTTCCCATCGCCGCGCTGATCGGCACGCTGTTCGCCCTCGCTCAGCTCGTGGCGAGCTCGGAGCTCACCGTGATCCGCGCGTCCGGCGTCTCGCTCACGCGCCTCAACATGTCGCTCGTGAGCATCGGCCTGGTCTTCGCGATCCTGACGTTCGTGTTCGGCGAGTTCATCGGGCCGCCGGCCGAGCAGTTCGCGCAGCGGATGCGCTCGCTGGCGATCGCCGGCATCGTCGCGCAGGAGTTTCGCTCGGGATTGTGGGTGAAAGACGGACGCAACTTCGTCAACGTCGGCGAAGTGACGCCGACGTCCGAATTGAAGCGCATCCGCATCTACGAGTTCGACGAGGAATACCGCCTGCGCACGCTGTCGCAGGCGGAGCACGGAACCTACTTGAAGGACCGCACGTGGGAGCTGTCGGACGTGGTCACGACGACGTTCGAAGGCCAGCGCACCCGCGTGCAGAAGATCCCGGAGCTGCAGTGGTATTCGGTGCTCGAGCCGCAGATCCTGTCGATGCTGCTGGTGCGGCCCGATCGCATGTCGGCATGGAGCCTGTGGTCGTATTCGCAGCATCTGAAAGAGAACCGCCAGAAGGCGCTGCGCTACGAGATCGCGTTCTGGACCAAGGTCATGTATCCGCTGGCCGTGCTGGTGATGATGGTCCTCGCGCTGCCTTTCGCGCTGTTCCAGAAGCGCCAGGGGGGCGTCGGCGGGCGCATCGTCGCGGGCATCATGCTCGGCCTCGCGTTCTACGTGATCAACCGGCTGTTCGGCTCGCTGGGGCTGCTCTACGACTGGCCGGCGACGTTCGCCGGGATCACGCCGACGCTGGTGTTTCTGGCTTTGGCGATCGGCACCGCCTGGTTCCAGGAACGGCGCTGACCTCTATTCCCTGACGATGCGTGTGCCGGCGATCCGGTCGTGCAGGAACTGCCGGTCGCGGTCGAAGAACGCCCAGGTGAATCCGGCGCCGAACGCGATCGCGCCCGCCAGCGCCGCCACGTAGCGCACCAGCGCTTGCCGGGTTTGCACCGCCGTGCCGTCGGCCGTGACGAGCCTGAGCCGCCACGTCTTCATCGGCAGCGTGCGGCCGCCGCGCGTCCACTGCCACACGAAGTACAGCCCCGCGACGCTCGCGAGGTAGAGCTGGAACACGGCGCGGGTGTGACCGCCGGCGACCCGCTGCTCGACCGCGTAATACACGAAGGCGGCGCAGAACAGCAGGCCGGTCAGCAGCAGGGCTTCGTAGATGAGCGAGATCAGCCGGCGGCCGATCGGCGCGAGATTCATCGTGGTCGTGCGGGAAAGAGGCGGGGTGCTGCGGCGGCCTAGCCCGGCGGTGTCTGGGCCGCGGGCGTCGGCGTCTCCGGCTCCGGAGCAGGCGTCTTGGACTGCTCGTATTCCTGCCAGCGCCGCTTCACCTCGTCGCGCTTCTTGGCGGGTTGTTTCCTGAGGCTCTGGTACTTCTCGCGGGCCGCCTTGCGCTCATCGGGGGTGAGCTTGGCCCACTCCTGCATGCGCTTGTTCAGGCGCTCCTGCTGCTCGGGCTTCATGGTGGGGTAGCGATCGGCGATCGACACCCATTTTCTGCGGCGCGTCGTATCGAGCGTCTCCCATTCCGGCTGCAGCGGCGCGAGGACCTTCTGCTGGTTCGCTGTCAGCTCGGTCCAGGCCGGCTTCGCCGGCTTTTTACCTGCGGCGGGAGACTGTGCGGCGAAGACCGGGAACGCAAGACATAGCCAGACGATCAGCGCCCCGAGCGTTTTAACCATGAATCGAAGCCCTGATCGAGGTAGGCGTTGATCGGCAGGTCATCGGTCAGGAGCCCCACGTCGATATCGGCGATTTCGTTGGTCGGCGTGTAATGCATGTAGACGACGCCGGCGAGGCCCAGGACCAGGGCCGCCATCGGGATGAGGTACTGGATCCCGAATATCGGGCGCTCGGTGATATTGCCGATGCCCGTCGCGAGGCTCGGCACCAGAGAGCGCGAGCGCGTCTCGTGGTGTCTTTCCAGCGCAAGCTTGCGCGCGGCCCGCAGGCGCTCGCGCTGCGCCGGACCGACACCGTCCGCGCCGTCGTCGAGGCGGCCGGCGATGCGCCGGCCCAGCTCGTCCTGTTCGTTCATAACTTGATCCCCTGTTTCTCGAGCACCGCTGCGAGCGCGTGGGTCGCGCGGGAGCAATGCGTCTTCACGCTGCCCTCCGAGCAACCCATGACTTTCGCCGCCTCGGCGACATCCATTTCCTCCCAGTAACGCAACAAAAAAGCCTGGCGTTGACGCTCGGGCAGCTTTTCCAGCGCTTTTTCAATGACCTCAAGCACTTGCGTCCTGGCCAATTGTTCGGGAGGCGGTTCGTTCCACTTCGATTCGCTCTCGACCTCAAGAGTTTCCAGAGGATCGAATTCCTCGTCGCTTTCGCCCGATCCGAAGAGCGCCGAGACGGGGGTGGTCCAGAGCGCCCGGACTTTCTGGCGGCGGTAGAAGTCCCGTATGGCGTTCTGCAGGATGCGTTGGAACAGCAGAGGCAACTCTTCGGCCGGGCGCTCCGAATACTTCTCGGCGAGCTTCAGCATCGCGTCCTGCACGATGTCCAGCGCGAGATGATCGTCACGCACCGCGAAGAGCGCCTGCTTGTATGCGCGGCGCTCGACCTCCGCGAGGAAATCGGACAGTTCGTTGCGAGTGGCCAGTTGGCTTTGCCCTGAAAGATGTACCGGGTGCGCGTCGTTTTCTCGTCTCGCGCACGTCGCGCCAGCGTAAGCGACGCCCGACGGCACGGCATCTTAGCAGAAGAGACCTCGCGCAAGACGCGGAAAGCGCTCGGGAAAGCGTCGTGCCCGCCGTGCCTGCACCGCGCCTATCATACTGATAAAAGAGGCGTTTTACTTGACCCGCAGCGCCGCAGACTGTAAGGTTTCACGTTTTCGCCTCTTTTCGGTCCCCACGCTTCAATCATGCAACTCACCGGTGCTGAGATCTTTGTTCGCTGCATGCAGGAGGAGGGTGTCGATTACATTTTCGGCTACCCCGGCGGCGCGGTGCTCTTCCTGTACGACGAGCTTTTCAAGCAGAACAAGGTCCGGCACGTACTGTGCCGCCACGAGCAGGGTGCGGTCCACGCCGCGGACGGCTACGCGCGTTCGACCGAGAAGGTCGGCGTCGCGCTGGTCACGTCCGGGCCCGGCGTCACCAACGCCGTCACCGGTATCGCGACCGCGTACATGGACTCGATCCCGCTCGTCATCATCACCGGCCAGGTGCCCACCGCCGCGATCGGCCAGGACGCTTTCCAGGAAAGCGACACCGTCGGCATCACCCGCCCGTGCGTGAAGCACAACTTCCTGGTGAAGGACGTCCGGGAGCTGGCGAGCACGATCAAGAAAGCGTTCTACATCGCCGCCAGCGGCCGTCCCGGCCCGGTCGTGGTCGATATCCCGAAGGACGTGACGCAGCACAAGACCGAGTTCGATTACCCGTCGAAAGTGGCGATGCGCTCGTATAACCCCGTGGTCAAGGGCCACGCGGGCCAGATCAAGAAAGCGATCCAGGCGCTGCTCGCCGCCAAGCGGCCGATGATCTACACCGGCGGCGGCGTCATCCTCGGCGACGCCGCTCCGCAGCTCACGCAGCTCGTGCGGCAGCTCGGTTTCCCCATCACCAATACCCTGATGGGCCTCGGCGGCTATCCCGCGACCGACCGCCAGTTCCTCGGCATGCTCGGCATGCACGGCACGTACGAAGCGAACATGGCCATGCAGCACTGCGACGTGCTGCTCGCGATCGGCGCGCGCTTCGACGACCGCGTCATCGGCAATCCCAAGCACTTCTTCGACCAGGAGCGCACCATCATCCACGTCGACATCGACCCGTCGTCGATCTCGAAGCGGGTGAAGGTCGACGTGCCGATCGTCGGCAACGTGAAAGAGGTGCTCGAGGAGTTCATCCGCCAGTTCGAAAGCTCTTCGGTGAAGCCCGACGCCGAGGCGCTGAAGACGTGGTGGACCCAGATCGAGCTGTGGCGCGGCCGCGATTGCCTCGCGTACGACCGCTCGAGCGCGATCATCAAGCCGCAGTACGTGATCCAGAAGCTGTACGAGATCACCAAGGGCGAGGCTTACGTCACCTCCGATGTCGGCCAGCACCAGATGTGGGCCGCGCAGTTCTACAAGTTCGACCAGCCGCGCCGCTGGATCAACTCCGGGGGCCTGGGCACCATGGGCTTCGGCCTGCCGTCCGCTATGGGCGTGCAGCTCGCGCATCCGGAGGCGCAGGTCGCGTGCGTGACGGGCGAGGCGAGCATCCAGATGTGCATCCAGGAGCTGTCGACCTGCAAGCAGTATCACCTGCCCATCAAGATCGTGAACCTGAACAACCGCTACATGGGCATGGTTCGGCAGTGGCAGGAGTTCTTCCACGGCAACCGCTACGCCGAGTCGTACATGGACGCGCTGCCCGACTTCGTGAAGCTCGCCGAGTCGTACGGCCACAGCGGCATGCGCATCGAGAAGCCGGGCGACGTCGAAGGTGCGCTGCGCGACGCCTTCGCGCGCAAGGACGATCTCGTCTTCCTCGATTTCGTCACCGATCAGACGGAGAACGTGTTCCCGATGGTCCCGGGAGGCAAGGGCCTCTCGGAGATGATCCTGGTCTAAACCGAACAAGAACAATCATGCGGCACATCGTTTCAGTCCTGCTCGAGAACGAGGCAGGCGCGCTTTCCCGGGTCTCGGGCCTTTTTTCCGCCCGCGGCTACAACATCGAATCGCTCACGGTCGCCCCCACGGAGGACGCGACGCTGTCGAGGATGACCATCGTCACCTCGGGCTCGGACGAAGTGATCGAGCAGATCACCAAGCAGCTGAACAAGCTGATCGACGTCGTGAAGGTCGTCGATCTGTCCGAAGGCGAGCACATCGAGCGCGAGCTCATGCTGGTCAAGGTGCGGGCGATCGGCAAGGACCGCGAGGAGATGAAACGCATGGCCGACATCTTCCGCGGCCGCATCATCGACGTCACCGAGAAGGACTACACGATCGAGCTCACCGGCACCGGTTCGAAGCTCGACGCGTTCCTGAAGGCGATCGACCGCGCAGCGATCCTCGAGACCGTGCGCACCGGCGCGTCGGGCATCGGCCGCGGGGATCGCGTCCTGCGCGTTTGAGTGAAACGTGCGGCGCGGTCGAGTGAAACGTGAAACGTCAGGCGCCACGCCGGTTTCCAGATTCGCCGCGCACCTTTCACGCGTTTCACGTTTCACGTTTCACATTTCACGATTTATCTGGGGACTTACATGAAGATCTATTACGACAAGGACGCCGACCTCTCACTGATCAAAGGCAAGCAGGTCGCGATCATCGGCTACGGCTCGCAGGGCCACGCGCACGCGAACAACCTCAAGGACTCCGGCGTGAAGGTCACCGTCGGCCTGCGCAAGGACGGCTCGTCGTGGAACAAGGCGAAGAACGCCGGTGTGGATGTGAAGGAAGTCGGCGAAGCGGTGAAGGGCGCCGACGTCGTCATGATCCTGCTGCCGGACGAGACTCACGCCGAGGTCTACAAGAACGAGATCGAGCCCAACATCAAGAAAGGCGCGACGCTCGCGTTCGCGCACGGCTTCAACATCCATTTCAAGCAGATCGAGCCGCGCGCCGACCTCGACGTCATCATGATCGCGCCGAAGGGTCCCGGCCACCTCGTGCGTTCCACCTACACCCAGGGCGGCGGCGTGCCGGCGCTGATCGCGGTCGCGCAGGACGCGTCGGGCAAGGCGCGCGACGTCGCGCTGTCGTATGCCGCGGCGATCGGCGCAGCGCGCGGCGGCGTGATCGAGACCACCTTCCGTGAAGAGTGCGAGACCGATCTCTTCGGCGAGCAGGTCGTGCTCTGCGGCGGGCTCACCGCGCTCATCCAGGCCGGTTTCGAGACGCTGGTCGAAGCGGGCTACGCGCCCGAGATGGCGTACTTCGAGTGCCTGCACGAAGTGAAGCTCATCGTCGACCTCATCTACGAGGGCGGCATCGCCAACATGCGCTACTCGATTTCGAACACCGCCGAGTACGGCGACTTCACGCGCGGCCCGCGTATCGTCACCGACGAGACCAAGGCCGAGATGAAGAAGATCCTGCGCGAGATCCAGCAAGGACAGTTCGCGCGCGAGTTCATCCTCGAGAATCGCGCCGGCGCGCCCACGCTGAAGGCGATGCGCAGCCTGGGCAAGGAGCACCAGGTCGAGCAGGTGGGCGCGAAGCTGCGCGACATGATGCCGTGGATCAAGAAGAACCGGCTGGTCGACACGAGCAAGAACTGATGCGCGTGGTAACGCGCGTCATCGCGAGCAGCGGCAGCGACGTGGCGATCTCGTGGCGCACGTCGACGGGTAGCGCCCATGCTTGAACCGCGCGAGCACAAGGTCTTCGTGAAATCCCGGTTCGGCCGCCGGGGGATTTACTGGCTGCCGAACTCGTTCACGATCATGGCCTTGTTCTCGGGCTTCTACGCGATCGTGCAGGCGATGGGCGGCCGCTACGAGCAGGCCGCCATCGCGATCTTCGTCGCGATGGTGCTCGACGGCATGGACGGGCGCGTCGCGCGTCTCACCCACACCCAGAGCGCTTTCGGCGCCGAGCTCGACAGCCTGTCGGACATGGTGTCGTTCGGCGTGGCGCCCGCGCTCGTCGTCTATCACTGGGCGCTCGCCGACTTCGCCGCGGTCAAGACCGTGACGATGCTGGGTCCGTGGCTCAGCGCACGCCTCGGGTGGATCGCCGCCTTCGTCTATTGCGCGTGCGCGGCGCTGCGGCTCGCGCGCTTCAACACCAACATCGACGTCGTCGACAAGCGCTTTTTCCAGGGCCTGCCGAGCCCTGCCGCGGCGAGTCTCATCGCCGGCATGGTGTGGGCGATGGAGCAGTACCAGGTCGATCGCACCGCCGTGCGGTGGATCGCCTGGGGCGTGACGATGTTCGCCGGGCTCACGATGGTGAGCAACGTGAAGTTCTACAGCGGCAAGGACATCAACCTGCGCAAGAGCGTCTCGTTCTCGGTCGTGGTCGGGATCGCGATGGCGCTCGTGTTCCTGATCGCGTTCGCGAGCACGCTGCCCGAGATGCTGTTCCTGCTCTTCGGCGGATACGCGATCTCGGGTTATGCGATGTGGCTGTTCGGCGCGTTCGGCCGCAGACCGGCGTCCAAGGGGCCGCCGCAGGCATGATCCCGCCGCGGCTCGGTTGCGCGTGCGCTCGAATGCCGCTATATTGGCCGCTCCATGATCTCCTTACAGGCCATCGCTGCTCTCGCAGCCCTTCTTTCCGCCAGCCTTCTGCTGGCCGGCCTGCCGCTGCGCGTTCGCGCGCGCTAACACTTACCCCACATCTCGTAGTATCCGGCCGGCGCGGGCAACCGCTCCGGGGCGTAGCTCATTGCGAGGCGCGACACACACTTGACGGCGCCCGCGGCAGATGGAGAGAAGCATGGCTAAGGACCGATTGATCATATTCGACACGACGATGCGCGACGGCGAGCAGAGCCCCGGCGCGTCGATGACCAAGGAAGAGAAGATCCGCATCGGGCGCCAGCTCGAGCGCATGAAAGTCGACGTGATCGAGGCGGGATTCCCCGCGGCGAGCGACGGCGACTTCGCGGCGGTGCAGGCGGTCGCGAGAGCGGTGAAGGACAGCGTGATCTGCGGCCTGGCGCGCGCGAACGAGAACGACGTCCGGCGCTGCGGCGAAGCGGTGAAGGTCGCCGCGCGGCCGCGGGTGCACACCTTCATCGCCACCTCGCCGATCCACATGGAGAAGAAGCTGCGCATGGAGCCTTCGCAGGTGATCGATCAGGCGGTGCGCGCGATCGGATGGGCGCGCCAGTACACCGACGATATCGAGTTCTCCGCCGAAGACGCCGGCCGCTCCGACATCGATTTCCTCTGCCGCATCGTCGAGCAGGCGATCAAGGCGGGGGCGAAGACGATCAATATCCCCGATACCGTCGGCTATACGCTCCCCGACGCCTTCGGCAACCTCATCAAGACGCTGCGCGAGCGCGTGCCGAACTCCGACCAGGTCGTATGGTCCGTCCACTGCCACAACGACCTCGGCCTCGCGGTGGCGAACTCGCTCTCGGCGGTGCTCAACGGCGCGCGGCAGGTCGAGTGCACGGTCAACGGTCTCGGCGAGCGCGCGGGCAACGCGGCGCTCGAGGAGATCGTGATGGCGGTGAAGACGCGCAGCGACATGTTCCCGTGCGAGACGCTCATCGACACCACGCAGATCGTGCCCGCCAGCCGCCTCGTGTCGAGCGTCACCGGTTTCCCGGTGCAGCCCAACAAGGCGATTGTCGGCGCCAACGCGTTCGCGCACGAGTCGGGCATCCACCAGGACGGCGTGCTCAAGAGCCGCGAGACCTACGAGATCATGCGCGCGCAGGACGTGGGCTGGAACGCGAACAAGCTCGTGCTCGGCAAGCACAGCGGGCGCAACGCGTTCAAGTCGCGCCTCGCCGAGCTGGGCATCGAGATCGGCTCGGAGGAAGCGCTCAACAGCGCGTTCAAGCGCTTCAAGGACCTCGCGGACAAGAAGCACGAGATCTTCGACGAGGACCTGCATGCCCTCATCTCCGAAGGAGAGGACGAGGCGCAGGTCGACGACCACTATCGTCTCGTATCGCTCATGGCGCACAGCGAGACCGGCGAGCAGCCGATCGCCAAGCTGGTGATCTCCGACGGCGGGCGCGAAGTGCACGCCGAATCGGACGGCAGCGGCCCGGTCGACGCGTCGTTCAAGGCCATCGAGAGCGTGGTGAAGAGCGGCGCGGAGCTGCTTCTGTACTCGGTGAACAGCATCACCACCGGCACCGACGCCCAAGGTGAAGTGACCGTTCGGCTGTCGAAAGGCGGGCGCATCGTCAACGGCAACGGCGCGGACACCGACATCGTCGTCGCGTCGGCCAAAGCCTACATCGACGCGCTGAACAAGCTGACCTCGAAGCTCGAGAGAGTGAACCCTCAGGTCTGAGGCGCCCGCCGCGATACGCGCACGTATGCGATCGCGGTGGCATAAAACCCGAGCGCGAGCACGATCTCCACGATCGCGAGCGTGGCCGACGTGCCGCGCTCGCTCCACGCGCGCACCGTGCCTTCGATGAAGTAGACGAGCACGAGCATCATCGCCCAGCGGAAGGTGTAGAGCCGTCCCTTGAGCACGCCCGGCAGCGCCGGCGCGAGCGGCAGCACTTTGAGCGCGAGCCACGAGCCGCCGGGGCGCAGCGGCGCGAGCCACAATTCCCACGCAATGCACAGCGCCACCAGCGCGACCAGCAGCGCGGCGGCGATGCGGTGCAGGACCGGCGCGCTCAGGCGAGCTTGCATGCGAAGGTCGCGAGCCTGCGTCCGAGCGCGACGCACAGCCGTTTCTCGTGGTCGGTGATCGCCAGATCGCTGTGCGCGCCCGCGGTGTGGCTCGCGCCGTACGGTGTGCCGCCGCTCCGCGTCGCGATGAGATCGGGCTCGGTATACGGCACCCCGACGATGAGCATGCCGTGGTGGAGGAGCGGCAGCATCATCGAGACGAGCGTCGTCTCCTGCCCCCCGTGCATCGAAGATGTCGACGTGAACACCGCAGCCGGTTTGCCGGCGAGCGCGCCCGACAGCCACAGGCTGGACGTCGTATCGAGGAAGTGCTTCATCGGCGCGGCCATGTTGCCGAAGCGCGTCGGCGAGCCCAGCGCGAGCGCGGCGCATTCGGTGAGATCCGAAAGCTCGACATAGGGCGCACCCTCCTCGGGTATCGCGGGGCTCGTCGCTTCGGACGTGGGCGACACCGGCGGCACGGTGCGCACGCGGGCGCTCATGCCCTGCACCTCGCCCACGCCGCGCGCGAGCAGTTGCGCCATCTGTCTCACGGCGCCGTAACGGCTGTAATAGAGCACCAGCACTTCCTTCATCGAATCTCCCGCTCGTCCATCAGTTTTTCACCGCATACGCCTGCGACGTATCGGTGACTTGCACCGCCAGACCGGCGTCCCTGCAGAAATCGTCGAACGCTTTTTTCGCGCCCGGCCAGTTGTAATCGTCGGTCACCACCATCCCGCCCGCGGCAAGCCGCGGAACGAAATATTCGAGACCGCCGCGCGTGGGCTCGTACAGGTCGACGTCGAGATGCACGAAGCGGTACGTGCGCTCCGGCTGTGCGGCGAGGCTTTGCGGGATCCAGCCGGGGTGCAGCGCCACTCGCGGAAAACGCGGATGGACATTGCCCCTGACGACGTCCAGCGCAAATGCGAAATGTCCCTGGGCCATGTTCGCGCGCGCGACCGCCGCGTCGGCCACGTCGGTGAAGGCCAGATCCTCGGCCACCGGAGCGCTGAGGCCTTCGAACGAATCGAAGATGTGAAAACCCTCGCCGCGCCAGCCCGGATGGGTTTCCCGATGCGCGAGGCACAGTTGAACGAAGGAAAGGCCGCGCGCGCAACCGCATTCGGCGACCTCGCCCGGCGCGGCCGCGGTCACCTGCCGGAACAATCCGACGAGATTGCGGTGGCGCAGTGCCCGCCGTGCGGGGAAGGGCGACGAGCCGGTGAGGACGCACGCTTCGGCGTACAGCGCGAGGTATGCCGGTTCCACGTCCGCGCCCGTTCGCCGCAGCGCGTCGCTCACCACGCGCTCGGTGAGCTGCCGGCCTTCGTCCTGCGCCGGGCCGTTCCAGAACGAGCAGCAGATGTCCGCGAGCATGGCCCGAATGCGCTCGGCGGCCTCCGGCATCCGGTCGAACGCATCGAGGGCTTCGAGGAGGATGTCGACCGCGGTTCCGGCATGGCCGGTCTCGAAACAGGCGCGGGCATCGGAAAGAAACTCCGACAGTTCGAAGCTCTCGGGCATGGGGACGCGCTGCCTACGCGCATGATGTGACGATCGCAGGCCGGTATTATAGTGACGACCGCCGTCGGCCGACTCCAACTCTCACATGAATCCGCGCGCTCTACGCTTTGTCGACCTCGTCCGCACGGTCTTGCGGCGCTTCAACGAAGACCGCTGCATGCAGATCGCATCGAGCCTCACGTATACCGCGCTGCTCGCGCTGGTGCCCATGGTGACCATCGCGGTGACGATGATCGCCGCTTTCCCGGTGTTCGGCAGCGTGATGTCGGCCCTGCAGACGTTCATCCTGGACAATCTCGTGCCGACGTCGGCCGACTCGGTGGCCGTCTACACCGAGCAGTTCAGCCGCAACGCGGCCAAGCTCACCGCGGTCGGCATCGCCTTCCTCGTTGTGACGTCGATCATGCTGCTGCTCACGATCGAGCGCGCCTTCAACGACATCTGGCGCGTGAAAAGGCCGCGCCCGGTCGTTCAGCGCGTGCTGGTGTACTGGACGCTGATCACGGTGGGGCCGGTGCTGATCGGGGCGAGCCTCACGTTGACGTCGTGGCTCGTGAGCCAGGCGGTCGGGCTGGTGCGCAGCGTGCCGGGCGCGGGCGTGGTCCTGCTGTCGACGGTGCCCGTCGCGCTCACCTCGATCGCGTTCGCCCTGCTGTACATGACGATGCCCAACCGGCGCATCGCACCCCGCGACGCGCTGATCGGGGGGCTGCTGGCCGGCGTCGCGTTCGAGCTCATGAAGCGCGGCTTCGCGATCTACGTGGCGTCGTTTCCCACGTACACGCTGGTCTACGGCGCGTTCGCCACGTTCCCGGTGTTCCTCCTGTGGGTGTACCTGTCGTGGCTGGTGGTGATCTTCGGCGCGGTCGTCGTCGCGTCCCTCCCGGAATGGCGCGCGGGCGCAGGGCAGCGCGAAGCGGTGCCGGGGAGCGATTTCTTCGACGCGCTGCAGATCTTGAAGATACTCTGGCGCGCCCATCACAGCGGCTCGCCGGTGACGCTGCCCGCGCTGCTCGGCGCGGCGACGGTGCGCATCGAGAACGTCGAGCACATCCTCGATACGATGGTCGAGGCGGGCTGGGTGAGACGCACGCTCCCGAACGGCTGGGTCCTGCATCGCGACGCGACGACCGTCACGGTGCAGGACGTGTTCGGACTGTTCGTGTTCCGTGCCGAGGCGCACCGGCCGGGACGCGAGGCCGACGCCGCGCTCGAAGCGCTGGTTCACGAGATGGGCGAGCGCATGAGCGAGACCACGCGGCTCACGCTGCACGAGCTCTTCGTCGCCGCGGAGCGCAGGCACGAGCTCGCGGGCAAGGAGGTCCCGCGCGCGATCGTCAGCGCGTAGGATGCAAATGAGGCGCGTCAGACCTGCATCGCCGGAGGATCGCTCCAGAGCGCCGCGCCTTTTTCGCAGCTGATGACGTGATCGTCGACGGAGAAGCCGTTCTGCTCCGCGTGCTTCATGCACTGGGCGAGGAACGCGAACTCGGGCGATTCGCCGAGCACGATGCCCTCGGCGCCGAGCTGGCGCCATTTCCACTTGACGCTGCGCGTCTGCATGAACTCCCACTGGCCGGACGATGGCGTAATCATGCGTAGGTGCGCTCCCTGCGTTGTTTGTTTCCGCCGCGACGACGGCCGGAGGCGCGCTTCACGGGTGCGGGCGCGCCGCCGGGAGCGTTCGACTGATAACCGGAACCGATGGCATTCGCGACGCACTCGTGGCGCGTGGCGAAGGTCGACGCGCTCGTCCGCGTTCGATGCGAGATCACATCGGAACACACCCAGTACCACGCGCCGTTCGGGCTCTCGATGAACTGCCAACGCTCCATGACCTCTCCGCTTGGACGGTTTATGCCGTTCAAAGCAGCGAGCGTGCCCGCGGTGTCGCGGGCGGCGTTACATCGTCGGGGCGGAGGGATTGCCCGCGTGCTTGCGCGAGTCGGGATAGGTCCAGTGGCCGCGCCACGCCGCGAGCACGGTGTTCGGATACTGCGGCTTGCCGAGGCTGCCGTTGTAGCGGCCCAGCGCGCGGTAGAGATCGCCTTTCTCGATGTCGAGATAGTGGCGGAGGATCACGCAGCCGAAGCGCAGGTTGGTGCGCAGGTGGAAGAGGTTGTGCTCTTTACCGCCGCCGATCGCCTTGACCCAGAACGGCATCACCTGCATGAAGCCGCGCGCCCCGGCGGACGACACCGCGTACTTGCGGAACGCGCTCTCGACCTGGATCAACCCGAGCACGAGCTGCGGGTCGAGACCCGCGCGCTTCGCTTCGTAGTGGACGGTGACGAGGAGCTCCTCGCGCACGACGCGGTCGGGGATGCGCTTGGCAAGCCGCGCCGACATGACGTCGAGCCACGCACGCGCTTCCGCCTCGCTCTGGAAAGCGAGGTACGGCACGGCCTGGTCGGCGACCGCCTTGCTGAGCGCCGCCTGCACGCTCGCCGAGAGCGGCTCGTAGATCTGCGCACCCGCAAAAGCCGCGGGCGCGCCTGCCGTCATGGCGCAGGCGAGCAGCACTCGCAAGGTACGCTTCAATCTCATCGGGTCCCGCTCGTCCTCGTCTTCACGAATTCCAGGGCCGCGTCCACGGCGAGCGGCTGCGCCTTCTCGTCGCGCCGGCCCTGATACTCGACGTTGCCTTCCTTGAGTCCCCGCTCACCGATCACGATCCGGTGCGGGACGCCGATCAGCTCCATGTCGGCGAACATGATACCGGGCCGCTCGTCGCGATCGTCAAGGAGTACTTCCACGCCGGCCCGAGTGAGCTCGTCGTGTAGCTTTTCCGCAACCTCGCGTACGCGCTCGCTCTTCTTCATCCCGATGGCGACGATGCCGACGTCGAACGGCGCCATCGCCTGCGGGAAGATGATGCCCTTGTCGTCGTGGTTCTGCTCGATCGCCGCCGCCACGACACGCGTGACCCCGATCCCGTAGCAGCCCATCTCCATGATCCGCGATTTCCCCGCTTCGTCGAGGAAGGTGAGGTTCATGGCGTCCGAATACTTCGTCCGCAGCTGGAAGATGTGACCGACCTCAATGCCGCGGCAGATATCGAGCGTCCCTTTGCCGTCGGGACTCGGATCGCCGACGACCACGTTGCGGATGTCGAACACCTCCATCTGCGGGAAATCGCGCCCCGTGTTCGCGCCCGTGTAGTGGTGGTCGTCCTCGTTCGCGCCGATGACGAAATCGGCCATACCGGCGAGCGCCCGATCGGCGATCACCCGGCCCTTGAAGCCGATCGGCCCCAGCGAGCCCGGCGCCGCGCCGAAAGCCGCCTGGATCGCCTCCGCCGACGAGAATCGCACCGGCTGGGCCAGGCCCTCCAGCTTGCCGGCCTTGATCAGATTCAGCTCGTGATCGCCGCGCAGCATCAGCAGCACCGGCCGGCCGTCTTCGCCGTCCACTACCACGGCTTTAACGGTGTTCTGCGGCTCGACCTTGAGAAAGGCGCAGAGGTCCGCGATCGTCTTGACGCCGGGGGTGTGGACCTTGGTCAATGCCGTCGCCGGTGTCGGCCGCGGCTGCGTCGGGCTGAGCGCCTCGGCAAGCTCGACGTTGGCCGCGTAATCGGAGGCCGGGCAGTAGGCGATGGCGTCTTCGCCCGAGTCCGCAAGGACGTGGAACTCGTGCGAGCCGGTCCCGCCGATGCTGCCGGTGTCCGCCGCGACGGCGCGAAACGAGAGCCCCAGCCGCTCGAAGATGCGGCTGTAGCAGTCGTGCATCTCGCGGTAGGTGGCGTCCAGGCTCTCCTTGTCCGCGTGGAAGGAGTACGCGTCCTTCATCAGGAACTCGCGGCCGCGCATCACCCCGAAGCGGGGACGGATCTCGTCCCTGAACTTGGTCTGGATCTGGTAGAGGTTGAGCGGCAGCTGCCGGTAGCTCTTCACCTCGCGCCGGATCGTGTCGCTCACCACTTCCTCGGCGGTCGGGGCGTAGCAGTAGTCGCGCTGGTGGCGGTCCTTGAACCGGAGGAGCTCGGGGCCGTACTGCTCCCAGCGGCCGGACTCCTGCCACAGCTCGGCGGGCTGCACGGTCGGCATCGAGAGCTCGATGGCGCCGCTCCGGTTCATCTCCTCGCGCACGATCGCTTCGACGCGCCGCAGCACGCGCAGACCCAGCGGCATCCAGGTGTAGACGCCCGCGGTGAGCCGCTTGATGAGTCCCGCCCGCAGCATCAGCTTGTGGCTGACGACCTCGGCTTCGGAAGGCGCTTCCTTGAGCGTGGAAATGAAGAACCGGGAGCTTCTCATGTTCTGGTAAGCAGTAGCGAAAACCCCTTATTCTACCGGACCTTGTAACGATCCTGAGCGATGAACCTGCTGTCCCGCTGGCGCCGCAAGGCCGCCGAAGACGAAGAGAGCGTGTACGTGAGCGAGCGCCACGGCGTGCGCTCGCTGCACATCGGGAGCGACACCATCCAGAGCTCGATGCGCATCGCGCGGCCCAACGATCTCGAGCTTTCGTATACGCGCAGCATGATGAGCTTCCTGCTGTTCGTGCCGGCGCCCCGGCGCGTCCTGATGATCGGCCTGGGCGGCGGATCGCTCGCCAAGTTCGTGTATCACCGGCTGCCCGAGGCGCGCGTCGACGCGATCGAGGTCAATCCGCGGGTGGTCGCCATCGCGCGCCGGTCTTTCAACGTGCCGCCCGACGACGAGCGGCTGCAGGTGATCGTCGGCGACGGGGCCGAGCACGTGCGGCGCGAGGACGTCCGCGCCGACGCGATCCTGGTCGACGGCTACGAGGCCGACCGGCACGTGGAAGAGGTCGCGACCGCGGCGTTCTACGCCGCCTGCCGCGAGCGCCTCACGCCGGGCGGCGTGATGGCGGTCAACCTGTGGGGCGGGGACAAGCTCTTCTACACGCTCTCCAGGCGCATCGAGGACGCCTTTCCCGGCGGCACCCTGTGCCTGCCGGCCGAGCGCCCGGGCAACGTGGTCGTGTTCGGTTTCGAGCGCAAGCCGGGTCCGCTGGCGTGGTCGGCGCTGGAGGCCCGTGCGCGCGAGCTCGAATCGCTGCATGCGCTCGAATTTTCCCGCTTCGTGCAGAGTCTCAAGAAAATGAACCCGCACGATGCGCAGTCCCTGTATCCGTGATCCTGGCGTGAGATGCCGGGTTATGCTTACGCCAAACACGGCGCGGGAAGGAGGTCCCCAAGTCGTCCGGCGGGCTTTTCAGCATGCGGTTAGTGTGAAAAAATGCTGAAAACTGACGCACTTAGGGGTAAACGGACATGATCGATCGTGACGGTTATCGCCCCAACGTTGGCATCATTCTCTGTAATCACAAGGACGAAGTGTTCTGGGGCAAGCGGGTGCGGGAGCACTCGTGGCAGTTTCCACAAGGCGGGATAAAGCCGGGTGAGACCCCCGAGCTGGCGATGTACCGCGAGCTTCAGGAGGAAGTCGGCCTCGCTCCCCACCACGTCAAGATCCTCGGCCGCACCCGCGACTGGCTGCGCTACGACGTCCCGGACCAGTGGATCAAGCGCGACTGGCGCGGCAATTACCGCGGACAGAAGCAGATCTGGTTCCTGCTGCGGCTGGTCGGCCGCGACTGCGACGTCTGCCTGCGAGCCAACGAGAAACCGGAATTCGACGCCTGGCGCTGGAGCGATTACTGGGTGCCCATGGAGGCGGTGATCGACTTCAAGCGCGAGGTCTACCAGAAAGCGCTGCAGGAGCTCTCGCGCTACCTGCGGCGCCGCAACGACTATCGGTCGCGTTTGCACGAGCGCGCGTCCGCCCAGCTCTCACGCGGATAGGCGCCTATCGCACCGCCGCGCCCCGCCGCATCTCGATAAGGCCCCCCATGCTTCGCGACTACGCGCCGCTCGACATCTCGCTGCTCCCCGCCGGCAGCGGTTACGCCCAGCCTTCGCAGGCCGTTCCCGAGCGGGTGACGCTGGAAGATCCCGCGCAGAACGTGATGACCGATTTCAAGTCGGTCACCGCGGTGATCATCCTGTCCGGGGACACCCTCGACGAAGCGCATCGGCGCATGATCCAGCGCGGCGTGCGCCTGCTGCTCGTCGTCGATCAGAACCGCCGGGTCGCGGGCGTGATCACCGCCACCGATATCCTCGGCGAGAAGCCGATGCAGGCGGTGACCCAACGCGGCATACGCCGCGAGGAGCTCGTGGTGCGCGACGTGATGACGCCGCAGGAGCGCCTGGAAGCGCTCGACATCGAGGCGGTGCGCACCGCGCGCGTGGGGCATATCGTGACGACGCTGAAACGCTCGGGACGGCAGCATGCGCTCGTCGCCGAGCGCGACGCCGCGGGACGCTCGAACGTGCGCGGCGTGTTCTCGGCGACCCAGATCGCTCGCCAGCTCGGCATCGCGATACCCACCAGCGGCATCGCAGCGACCTTCTCCGAGATCGAAGCGCAACTCGCGCGCTAGGGCCGTCCGTTTCCCCGGTCGCGAAGCGGCGGCTGAGCGCCGCCGGTGGCACAATTACGGTCGAGCCACACGCGTCGGAGAGAGTGACATGGCACAGGACAGCGCACTGCTCACGCAGATCGAACATCGCATACGCGAGCTTCAGGTTCCGCTCGCGATCACCTTGTGGAACGGCCGGCGCGTGAGCGCCGCGCGGAATCCCGCGGTGAACGTCACCATCCGCTCGCCGCGCGTGCTCGCGTCGTTCGTCAATCCGACGATGGGCAAGCTCGCGCGCTATTACGTCGAAGAGGATCTGGACGTCGAAGGCGAGACGCGCGAAGTCATACGGCTTTCCGAAGCGCTGTCCGGCGCTCCCGCCTGGAACGGCCACGGCGCCGCGGCGAAGCTGCGCAGGCTCTTTGCGCACAGCCGTGCGTTCGACAGCAAGTCGATCCGCCAGCATTACGACGTCGGCGACGACTTCTACGCGTTGTGGCTCGACCGGCGCCGCGTGTATTCCTGCGGGTATTTCAAGCGCGCCGAGGACACGCTCGATACCGCGCAGGAGCAGAAGCTCGATCACATCTGCAGAAAGCTCATGCTCAAACCCGGCGAGCGCTTCCTCGACATCGGCTGCGGCTGGGGCGCGCTCATCCTGTGGGCCGCGCAGCGCTACCGCGTCAAGGCGACGGGCATCACGCTGTCCGAGAATCAGTATGCCTACGCCAGGGCGCGCATCGCCGAGGAGGGGCTCGAGGATCTGTGCGAAGTGAAGCTCCTCGACTACCGCGACGTCCCGGAAGACGCGCCTTTCGACAAGATCGCGAGCGTCGGCATGTTCGAGCACGTCGGGCGCAAGAACCTGCCGATTTACTTCGCCAAGATCTTCCGGCTGCTCAAGGCCGGCGGGCTCGTGCTCAACCACGGCATCACGCTCAACGCGGTCGAGCAGGACGAGATCGGCGGCGACATCGGCGCTTTCATCGACGAGTACGTGTTCCCCGGCGGCGAGCTCGCCCACATCTCGCGCGTGATCCAGGAGATGGCCGCGCAAGGGCTCGAAAGCTGGGACGTCGAGAGCCTGCGGTCGCATTACGCGCGCACGCTGTGGCATTGGGTGGACCGCCTCGAAGCGCACCGCGACGCCGCGCTGCAAGCCGTCGGAGAGAAGGTCTACCGCATCTGGCGCATCTACATGGCGGGCTCCGCGCACGCCTTCGAGCGAGGCTGGATGTCCATCCACCAGGTGCTCGCCGGCAAGGCCACCGAAGAAGGGCGGCTCATGCTGCCATCGTCACGCGAATACATCTATGCACCGTAGCTTCATCGCGGCGGGCGTGTTCCTGCTCGCCGCCGCCTGCGCCAAGCCCCAGCCGCCGGAGACCGGTTTCGAGGCCGATTTCGAGAACGACAACAAATCGTGGCGCGAGATCGAGGCGCAGATGCCGGCTTATCCCCGAGGCGAAAATCTCGTCCCCATCCCGACCGGCACCGCGACGTCACACCGCTTTCTCATCGATCCGCAGTCGCTCGCGCTCGGCGAGGACGGCGTGATGCGCTACACCGTCGTGGCGAAGGCCGCCGGCGGCGCGGTCAACGTCTCGTTCGAAGGCATACGCTGCGAGACCCGCGAGCGCAAGGTGTACGCGATCGGCCACCGCGACGGCACGTGGGTGCGTGCGCGCAACGCGCAGTGGCAGCGCATCGTGCTGAGAGACCTCACGCCGTACTCGCACACGCTCTACCACCAGTTCTTCTGCAACGAGCGCACTCGGCCGAATCCGCCGCGGGTCGCGCTCGAAGCCTTGCGCCGCGGACGCGGGCTCAACCCCGGCGCGGCGACCGACGACTAGCGATGAGAATGGGGTCCGGCCCCGGCATCTTCGGGGTCGGACCCCGTTACAGCAGGACCAGGTTGTCGCGGTGTATGAGCTCGGGCTCGTCGACGTAGCCCAGCTTCGCTTCGATCTCGGAGGTCGGCGTGCGCAGGATGCGCCGCGTCTCGACCGCGCTGTAGTTCACCAGCCCGCGCGCGATCTCGTGCTGCGATTCGTCGAGACAGCTCACCGCCTCGCCGCGCTCGAAATCCCCTGTCGCTTCGAACACGCCGATCGGCAGCAGGCTCTTGCCGTCGATCTTGAGCGCTTTCACCGCGCCCGCGTCGAGCACGAGACGGCCGCGCACCTGGAGATGATCGGCCAGCCACTGCTTGCGCGCGGCGAGCGTCGCGCGCTCGGCGACGAGCTGCGAGCCGATGGCTTCTCCCGCCGCGAGCCGCAGCAGCACGTCGGGCTCGCGGCCCGAAGCGATGACCGTGTGCGCTCCGCTGCGCGCGGCGCGCTCCGCCGCGAGCACCTTGGTCAGCATGCCGCCCAGCCCGATCGCGCTGCCGGCGCCGCCGGCCATCGCCCGCAGGCTCGGATCGCCTGCGCGCGCCTGCGCGACGAGCTCCGCGTCGGGATGCTTGCGCGGGTCGCGGTCGAACAGCCCCTGCTGGTCGGTGAGGATGATCAGCGCGTCGGCTTCGATCAAGTTGGTGACGAGCGCGCCGAGGGTGTCGTTGTCGCCGAAGCGGATCTCGTCGGTCGCGACGGTGTCGTTCTCGTTGATGATCGGGATGACGCTTAAGGCCAGCAGCGTGCGCAGGGTCGAGCGCGCATTGAGGTAGCGTTTGCGATCGGCGAGGTCCTCGTGGGTGAGCAGGACCTGCGAGGTGACGAGATCGTGCTCGCGGAAGCACGCCTCGTAGGCGTGTATCAGTCCCATCTGGCCGACCGCCGCGGCCGCCTGCAGCTCGTACACCGCGCGCGGACGCCGCTTCCAGCCGAGACGCTGCATGCCTTCGGCGATCGCCCCGCTCGAGACGAGCACCACCTCGCGGCCCTGGAGTCTGAGCGCGGCGATCTGCTGTGCCCAGCGCGCGAGCGCGGCGCGATCGAGACCCTGGCCTTCGTTGGTGACGAGGCTGCTGCCGACCTTGACGACGAGGCGCTGCGCTGACTGGACGATGGAAGACATGGATGGCTCGCGCGATTCGCGCGGTTCGATCAGGACCGGCCGCCCCCGGCGTCCGCGGGCTCGACCGCTTCGGCCGTCCTGCGCTGCTCGTCGAGATGATCCATCACCGCGTACACGAGCTCACGGCAGCCCTCTCCGGTGAGCGCCGAGATGATAAAGGTTTTGCCTTTCCACCCCAACTTGCGCACGAAGCTCTTCAGCATCTTCTCGCGCGTGTCCTCCGGCAACAGGTCGGCCTTGTTGAGCACGAGCCAGCGCGGCTTGCGGTACAGCTCGACGTCGTATTTCTTCAGCTCCGCGACGATCGCTTTGGCATCCTTCACCGGGTCGGTGCTTTCGTCCAGCGGCGCCACGTCGACCAGGTGCAGCAGGAGGTGGGTGCGCGCGAGGTGGCGCAGGAACTGGTGTCCCAATCCCGCGCCTTCGGCGGCGCCTTCGATGAGGCCCGGGATATCGGCGATGACGAAGCTGCGCGAGTCGTCGACGCGCACCACGCCGAGGTTGGGATGCAGCGTGGTGAACGGATAATCCGCGACTTTCGGCCTCGCCGCCGAGACCTGCCGGATGAAGGTCGACTTGCCGGCGTTCGGCATGCCGAGCAGCCCGACGTCCGCGAGCACCTTGAGCTCGAGCTTGAGCGCGCGGCTTTCGCCTTCCTCGCCGCGCGTGAACTGGCGCGGCGCGCGATTGGTGCTCGACTTGAAGTGCAGGTTGCCCAGGCCCCCTTTGCCGCCTCTGGCGAGCAGAGCGCGCGCGTCGTGGGCCGCGAGGTCGGCGAGGGTCTCGCCGGTCTCGGCGTCGCTGATCACCGTGCCGACCGGGAAGCGCAGCACGATGTCGTCGGCGCCGCGGCCGAAGCAATCCGAGCCCATGCCTTTCTGGCCGTTCTTCGCGCGGTGGATGCGCGCGTAGCGATAGTCGATCAGCGTGTTGATGTTGCGGTCGGCCACACCCCAGATGCTGCCGCCGCGGCCGCCGTCGCCGCCGTCCGGTCCGCCGCGCGGCACGAACTTCTCGCGGCGGAAGCTGGCGACGCCGTCCCCGCCCTTGCCGGCGTGGACTTCGATGGTGGCTTCGTCGACGAATTTCATGATGTTGGGGGTGTCAGCAACCGGTATTCCGAATCCGCGCCTTCAACGGCGGGTTCTTCCCGTCGTAAAAATGAAAAGCCCTGTCGCGCGGACAGGGCTTTTGCTGGCGCGTGGGGGGATTTACTGCTGCGCCGGGACGATGCTCACCGTCTTGCGGTTCGCCGCGCCGTGCTGCGAGAACTGCACGTGGCCGTCGATCTTCGCGAACAGGGTGTGGTCGCGGCCCATGCCGACGTTCTCGCCCGCATGCACCTGCGTGCCGCGCTGGCGGATGATGATGCTGCCGGCCGAGACGAGCTCGCCGCCGAAGGCCTTCACGCCGAGGCGCTTGGCCTGCGAATCGCGTCCGTTCCGCGAGCTGCCGCCCGCTTTCTTGTGTGCCATCTGTTACTCCTGACCCTTGATACCGACGATTTCGAGCTCGGTATAGTTCTGACGGTGACCCTGCGACTTGCGATAGTGCTTGCGTCGCCGCATCTTGTAGATGCGCACCTTCTCGCCGCGGCCGTGGCCGACCACTTTGGCGGTGACGGTGGCGCCGGAAACGAGCGGCGCGCCCATCGTGACGTTGTCGCCGTTGGCCAGGAACAGCACCTGGTCCAGCACGATTTCGGCCCCGATGTCTGCAGGTATCTGTTCTACTTTAAGTTTTTCGCCGGCAGCGACACGGTACTGCTTGCCGCCGGTTTTTATGACCGCATACATGGAAAACCTCGCGAATGGACGCCAGACAGAAGCGTCCTGGGAAAACCGCGCATTCTACAAAAAGGCCGGGCCCAAGTCAAAGTATAATCGGCCACCCGGCACCGAATTCGGAGCCTGTATCAACGGCTTAGCCGAGTTCCCATGCAATTACCGCCGCTTTTCTCGCCGTGACCATCGAAGCCATCCGTGAATTCATCGCCGACGACCTGAAGGCGGTCGACGAGGTCATCCGCGCAAGGCTCAGGTCCGACGTCGTCCTGATCAGGCAGATCGCCGAATACATCATCGCCGGCGGCGGCAAGCGCCTGCGCCCGCTGCTCCTCGTGCTGTCCGCCCGCGCCTGCGGTTACGAAGGCACCCACCACCACGAGCTCGCGGCGGTGGTCGAGTTCATCCACACCGCGACCCTGCTGCACGATGACGTCGTCGACGAATCGGGCCTGCGCCGCGGCCGGCCGACCGCCAACGCGCTCTTCGGCAACTCGGCGTCGGTGCTCGTCGGGGACTTCGTCTATTCGCGGGCCTTCCAGATGATGGTCGGCGTCGAGAACATCGAGGTGCTGCGCGTGCTCGCCGACGCCACCAACGTCATCGCCGAAGGCGAGGTCATGCAGCTCATGAACTGCCGCAACGCCGATCTCGACGAGCAGGGCTACCTGCAGGTCATCCGTTACAAGACCGCGAAGCTCTTCGAAGCCGCGACCCGGCTGGGCGCGGTTCTGGGACGCTCGGGGCCCGCGATCGAGCAGGCGATGGCCGCCTACGGCGCGCACCTGGGGACCGCGTTTCAGCTGATCGACGACGTCCTCGACTATTCCGGCGATCAGGGCGTGATCGGCAAGAACGTCGGCGACGACCTCGCCGAGGGCAAGGCGACGCTGCCGCTGATCTACGTGATGAAGCGCGGCACGCGCGAGCAGGGAGCGGTGGTCCGCCATGCGATCGAGCAGGGCGGGCTCGACGAGCTCGGTTCGGTGCTCGAGGCGATCCGCGCGTCCGGGGCGCTGGACTACGCGCGCACCCAGGCGCGCAAGGAGGCGGACGCCGCGTGCGCGGCGCTCGAAGCATTGCCGCGTTCAAAGTCGCGCGATTATTTGCTAGAATTGACTGGTTTCGCGGTGACCCGAACGTTCTAGGCTCGAACAAGACGTTTCTGGGCGGCGCGCAACATCGAGTATCAAAGCGCAGCGCGATCCCCTCTCGTTTCGTTCGGTCGATCCACGCGAGGTTTTCGAAGCGCTACTCGCGCACCATCGGGGTGTAGCTCAGCCTGGTAGAGTACTGCGTTCGGGACGCAGGAGTCGGAGGTTCGAATCCTCTCACCCCGACCATCTTTTCTCTCTCGAGAACAAGACAGTCGCTTTCAGCCGCACGTCATGCGTGCGGTTCTTCACGCGCCGCGCTTGCCAGGGCGCTCGACGCGCGCAACACCTTGCGTCAGACTGGCGGCAATCGCAATCCTGCGGACACCCGAGCGTTGGCCAAGCTTCTTTTCATCGTCATCGGCCTCTTCGTCGCCTACTGGATACTGAAGAGCTATAAAAAGAAGGTCGAGCGCCGCGCGGACAAGCGCGCCAGCCTGGCCGAAGACATGGTGCGCTGCGCGCAATGCGGCGTGCACCTGCCCAAGAGCGAGAGCCTCACCAGCGGAAACGCGTTCTACTGCAGTGCCGAGCATCGCCGACTCCACGACAAGACCGGCTGAGCTCGCCGGCTCGCCGACCGGGCGCGCGCGGCTCGCGGCCGAGCCGTCGGCGACCTGGCCTCTTGCGCGCAACGAGCCCGAAGCGTTCTGGCGCTCGCTCTTCTACTTCAACGTCTACCGCCTCACCTGCGCGATCACGCTGCTCGTCATCGCGACCGCCTGGAGCGGCGCGGTGCCGTTCGGGTCGCGCGACTATCCGCTCTTCGTCTCGGTCGCGGCGTGCTATGCGGTGTTCAGCCTGGTGTGCTTCATCCTCGTGCGCATCCGCTGGCGCTTCGACCTGCAGCTGTCGGCGCACGTCGGCGGCGACATCGTCGCGATCACCGTGCTCACTTATGCAAGCCACGGCATCTCGAGCGGCCTGGGACTGCTGCTGCTGACGACCCTGGCCGCGGCCGGCCTCATCGCCCGCGGCCGCCTCACGCTCTTCTACGCGTCGCTCGCCGCCATCGCCATCCTGCTCGAGCACACCTACGATGTTCTGAGGTTCGATGCGCCGTTCGCGCAGTACGCGCAGGCCGGCCTGCTCTCCACCGCGTACTTCGCGATCGCGTGGGTCGCGCACACGCTCGCGCAGTACGCGGTCGCCAGCGAGGAGCTCGCCGCGCAGCGCGAGATCGACCTCGCGAACATGGCGCAGGTGAGCGAGCACGTCATACAGGACATGCAGGACGGCGTGCTCGTCGTCGACGGCAACGGCGTCATCCGCCAGTTCAACACGCGCGCCGAGCGCATCCTCGGCCCGCTGTGGGGACGCCGGGACGTGCCGCTCGCGCACTATTCGGCGCCGCTCGCACGGCGCTTCGAGGCATGGCGCGCGGACGATCGCGGCGACGCGGCGCGCAGCGAGACGACGGTCAACGGCGCGGTGGGCGCGCGCTTCGTCCCGGTCGGCAAGCGGCGCAGCGCGGGCGCGGTCATCTTCATCGAGGATCTCACGCGCATACAGGCCGAGGCGCGCCAGATGAAGCTCGCCGCGCTCGGCCGGCTCACCGCGAACATCGCGCACGAGATCAGGAATCCGCTCGGCGCGATCAGCCACGCCGCCGAGCTCCTCCAGGAAGAGCCGGCGATCAACGACACGGTCAAGCGGCTCACCACGATCATCCAGGACAACAGCCAGCGCCTCGATCGCATGGTCGACGACGTGCTGAGACTCAAGCGCGGCGACAGCGTGCACCGCGAAAGCTTCGACGTCGTCGACTATCTCAAGACGTTCGTCGAGCAGTTCTGCCAGATCGAGAAGATCGCTCCGGAGATTTTCGCGATCGATCTGCACGCGACGCCGCGCGTGGTGTTCGACCGCAGCCACCTGAACCAGGTGATGTGGAACCTGTGCCGCAACGCGGTGAGGCACTGCCGGCGGCTCGGCGGGAGCATCCGCGTCAGCGTCGACCTCGATCCGCGCGACGGCATCGTAAAATTGGACATCACCGACGACGGCCCCGGAGTGCCTCCCCCGTTGCGCAACCAGCTTTTCGAGCCTTTCTTCACGACGTCGCCCGGCGGCACCGGCCTCGGGCTGTACATCGCGCGCGAAGTGTGCGAAGCCAACTCGGCGAAGCTCGATTACGTCGAGACCGACACCGGCGCGCATTTCCGCGTGCTGTGCAAGGTCGCGTGAGCGCCGCAGCGATGACCGAGCGATGAATAAAAACCAGGTACTGGTCGTCGACGACGAGGCCGACATCCGGGAGCTCCTCGCCATGACGCTCTCGCGCATGGGCCTCGAGACCCACTGCGCGGCGTCGACGAGCGAGGCGCTCGCCATGCTCGGCGCCAACAACTACGAGCTGTGTCTCACCGACATGCGGCTGCCCGACGGCGACGGGCTCGCGGTGCTCGACTACGTCTCCAGGCATCAGCCCAACCTGCCCGTCGCGGTGATCACCGCGCACGGCAGCGCCGAGAACGCGGTCGCCGCGCTGAAGGCGGGCGCGTTCGACTATCTCGCCAAGCCGGTGTCGCTCAATCAGCTCCGCGCGCTGGTGCGCTCGGCGCTGAAGCTTACGCGGCCGGCGGGCAGGAAATCCGGCGACAGCGACGCGCAGGCGGCGTCCGCGGACCCGGCGCTCGTCGGCAACTCGCCGCTCATGGCGGCGACCCGCGCGCTCATCGAGCGCCTCGCGCGCAGCCAGGCGCCGATCCACGTCACCGGCGAATCCGGCAGCGGCAAGGAGCTCGCGGCGCGGCTCATCCATCTCAAAGGCTCGCGGCAGGACGGGCCGTTCATCGCGGTCAACTGCGGCGCGATCCCCGAAAGCCTGATGGAGTCCGAGTTCTTCGGCTACCGCAAAGGCGCTTTCACGGGCGCGGCGAGCGATCGCGACGGCTTCTTCCAGGCGGCGAACGGCGGCACGTTGTTCCTCGACGAGGTCGCCGACCTGCCTTTGCAGATGCAGGTGAAGCTGCTGCGCGCGATCCAGGAGAAGAAGGTGCGCAAGGTCGGCGACACGAGCGAAGAGCCGGTCGACGTGCGCCTCATCAGCGCGACCCACCGCAATCTCGGCGAACAGGTGAAAGGCGGCAACTTCAGGCAGGATCTCTATTACCGCCTCAACGTGATCGAGCTGCGCATGCCCGCCTTGCGCGAGATGCGCGAAGACATCCCGCTCCTCGCGGCCCGGATCCTCGAGCGCTCGCGCGGCGAGAGCGAGGCGGCGCGCCTCACCGCCGAAGCGGCCGCCGACCTCGCGGCGTACGACTTCCCCGGCAATGTGCGCGAGCTGGAGAACATCCTCGAGCGCGCGCTCGCGCTGGCCACCGGCGAGGAGATCGCGGCGGAGGATCTGCAGCTCGCGCCGCGCAGCGCGGGAGTTGCCGAAGCGCCGGCGGACCTCTCCGGCCTGCCGCTGCAGGAGCGGCTGGACGCGATCGAGAAGCAGGCGATCCTGGACGCGCTGGAGCAGACGCATTACAACCGCACCGCGGCCGCCAAGGTGCTGGGTATCAGCTTCAGGGCGCTGCGCTACCGCATGGAGCGCCTGGGACTGAAGGACGAGCTTGACGGCCGCTAGCGGCGCCCGCTAGCGGGCGCTGCGCTTCCGCGCCGGTCAACGACTCGGAGGGAAACCAAGGTTTCCCTCCGGGACCTCCCTTCCTTTACGCTTTATCTGATGCCCGACCACTTGCTCGAAATCGATATCGAGGGACTTGCGCAGGGTTGCGTGCACGATGCGAGCGGCGCGCTCTTCCCGGTCCGCTTCGTTCCGTCGCCGAACTGCGATGAGCGTGTCCCCCGAACCATCATCGATCTGCTCGTGATACACGCCATCAGCCTGCCGCCGGGGGAGTTCGGCGGCCCGGCGATCGAGGCGCTCTTCACCAACACCCTCGATCCCGCCGGCCATCCGTATTTCGGCGGCATCGCGGCGCTGAAGGTGTCGGCGCATTTTCTGGTGCGCCGGGACGGCAGCGTCATCCAGTTCGTGCCGTGCACGATGCGCGCGTGGCACGCCGGGGCATCGCGCTGGCTGGGGCGCGAGCGCTGCAACGACTTTTCGATCGGCATCGAGCTCGAAGGCGCGGACGACGTGCCTTTCGAGGCCGCGCAGTACGCCAGCCTCGGCGCGCTCACCGACGCGCTGGCCGCGGCCTACCCGCTGGCCCACGTGGCCGGTCACAGCGACGTCGCCCCGGACCGGAAAACCGATCCCGGGCCGTGTTTCGACTGGCCGCGGTACCGCGCCGCGGTGGCGTCGAAATTGAGCTTTCCCCACGCCTGAAAACGCGATTTTCCGTAGCGTTTTTACCGGTCCGGAAAAGGCCGAAAAAATGTTCGGAAAAGCTATTGCGTTTGAAAAAACCCGCTACTACACTTCGATGAAAACACGGGTCCCACCACAAGATATAGTGGTTCTCTGTGGTCCGCTCGTGGGAGGAGACCGCCTGCTGCGCGGGCGGTCAAAGTCAGAACAATCAAGGAGTTAAAAGCATGCAACTCGCGACCGAAACGGCAGCCTCGCTGCCGGCCGCTGATTTCTCCACTCCCGAGAGCACTGCCACCCCGGATTCGCAGTACGCCGAGTACAAGATCATCCGCCGTAACGGCGCCGTGGTCGGCTTCGAGCCGGCCAAGATCTCGATCGCCATGACCAAGGCCTTCCTCGCCGTGAACGGCGGGCAGGGCGCCGCTTCGGCGCGCGTGCGCGAGCAGGTTTCGCTGATGACCGACGGGGTGGTGAAAGCGCTGGTGCGCCGCCAGCCGTCCGGGGGCACGTTCCACATCGAGGACATCCAGGACCAGGTCGAGCTCGCGCTGATGCGCGCCGGCGAGCACAACGTCGCCCGGGCCTACGTGCTGTATCGCGAGGACCGCGCGCGCGAGCGCGCGGCGACGCGCGCGAAGCAGCAGCAGGTGGCCGCCCCCGCCGCCGCGCCGGTGATCAACGTCACCGACAACGGCATCAGCCGCCCGCTCGACATCGCCAAGGTGACGGCGCTCGTCACCGACGCGTGCGCCGGCCTCGGCCGCGAGGTGAGCGCGCAGCCGATCCTCGAAGCGATGCAGCGCGATCTCTACGAAGGCGTGCCGATGGAGGAAGTGCGCAAGTCGCTCATCCTCGCCGCCCGCGCGCTGATCGAGCAGGATCCCGGCTACAGCTACGTGACCGCCCGCCTGCTGCTCAACTCGCTGCGCCTGGAGACGCTCGGCGAGGAAGTGACGCAGGCGGACATGCAGACCCGCTACGCGCAGTACCTGCCCGAGTTCGTGAAGACCGGCATCGAGGCCGAGCGCCTCGACGAGCGCCTGGCCGAGTACGACCTGAAGTGCCTGGGCGCCGCGCTCGACGCCAACCGCGACCTCAAGTTCACCTACCTCGGCCTGCAGATCCTGTACGACCGCTACTTCCTGCACGTGAACGGCCGCCGCATCGAGCTGCCGCAGGTGTTCTACATGCGGGTGGCGATGGGTCTTGCGCTCAACGAGCCGGTCGACCAGCGCGAAGCGCGCGCGATCGAGTTCTACAACGTGCTCTCGAGCTTCGATTTCATGAGCTCGACGCCGACGCTCTTCAACTCGGGCACGCGCCGCTCGCAGCTCGCGAGCTGCTATCTCACGACGGTCTCCGACAACCTCGACGGCATCTACGAGGCGATCAAGGAGAACGCGATGCTGCAGAAGTACGCGGGCGGCATCGGCAACGACTGGACCCCGGTCCGCGCGCTGGGCGCCTACATCAAGGGCACCAACGGCAAGTCGCAGGGCGTGGTCCCCTTCCTGAAAGTGGTGAACGACACCGCGGTCGCCGTCAACCAGGGCGGCAAGAGGAAGGGCGCGGTGTGCTCGTACCTCGAGACCTGGCACCTCGACATCGAGGAATTCCTCGAGCTTCGCAAGAACACCGGCGACGACCGCCGCCGCACCCACGACATGAACACGGCGAACTGGGTGCCGGATCTCTTCATGAAGCGGGTGATGGAGAACGCCGAGTGGACGCTGTTCTCGCCGTCCGACGTGCCGGACCTTCACGAGAAGTTCGGCAAGGCGTTCGAGAAGGCCTACCTCGGCTACGAAGCGAAGGCCGCGAGCGGGGAGCTGAAGCTCCACAAGAAAGTCCCGGCGGTTCAGCTCTGGCGCAAGATGCTCTCGATGCTGTTCGAGACGGGCCATCCGTGGATCACCTTCAAGGACCCGTGCAACCTGCGCAGCCCGCAGAGCCACGTCGGCGTGGTGCACAGCTCCAATCTCTGCACCGAGATCACGCTCAACACCGGTCCGGAAGAGATCGCGGTGTGCAACCTGGGCTCGGTGAACATGCCGGCGCACCTCGACCGCGCCAGCGGCAAGATGAACATGGAGAAGTTGAAGCGCACGATCACGACCGCGATGCGCATGCTCGACAACGTGATCGATCTGAACTTCTACAACGTCAACAAGGCGCGCAACTCGAACTTCAAGCATCGCCCGGTGGGCCTGGGCATCATGGGCTTCCAGGACTGCCTGCACATGCTGCGCATGCCGTACGCCTCGCCGGCCGCGGTGGAGTTCGCCGACCGCTCGATGGAGCAGATCGCCTACACCGCCTACTGGGCGTCGACCGACCTCGCCGAAGAGCGCGGCGCGTACTCGACGTTCAAGGGCTCGCTGTGGGACCGCGGCATCCTGCCGTTCGACACGATGAAGCTCCTCGCGGACGAGCGCGGCGGTTATGTCGAATGCGACACGTCGACGAGCCTCGACTGGAACGCGCTGCGCGATCGCATCAGGCAGGTGGGCATGCGCAACTCGAACTGTCTCGCGATCGCGCCCACGGCCACCATCGCCAACATCACCGGCCTGTCGCAGTGCATCGAGCCCACGTATCAGAACCTGTACGTGAAGTCGAACCTGTCGGGCGAGTTCACGGTGGTCAACGAGTTCCTCGTGCGGGATCTGAAGAAGCTCAACCTGTGGGACGAGGTGATGGTCGCGGACCTGAAGTACTTCGACGGGTCGCTGTCCAAGATCGATCGCATCCCGCCCGACATCCGCAGCCTGTACGCGACCGCCTTCGAGATGGAGCCGTCGTGGCTGGTCGAGTGCGCCGCACGCCGGCAGAAGTGGGTCGACCAGTCGCAGTCGCTCAACATCTACATGGCGGGCGCCTCGGGCAAGAAGCTCGACGACACCTACAAGCTGGCGTGGCTGCGGGGCCTGAAGACGACGTACTACCTGCGCACGCTGGGCGCGACGTCGGCGGAGAAGTCCACCGCCCGCGCCGGCGCGCTGAACGCGGTGCCGGCCACCGGCGGTGTCGCTGCGGCGTCCGCAGAAGCGCAGCCGAAGTTCTGCGCCATCGACGACCCCGAGTGCGAAGCTTGTCAGTAGGACGGATGCCGACCACCGGTTTTTCGTGCTTTTTCTTCGCCCGAGGCGCCGAGCCGCCTCAAGGCCCGGGCGCTAATTAAGAACGCGGCCGAAAGTAGCTTTTCACTTTCGGACGAAAGGAGAGATTGATGCTGCAGTTCGAAGAACAAATGCTGGGAGGAGTCGGAGCGACGCCGGGGATGCAGGCGGTGCCGGTGCGCGGGCCTGCGCCTGCGCCGGGGCCGCTGGGTGAGGACGCGTCGCAGCGCCGCGTGAACGTCGCCGACAAGCGCATCATCAACGGCCAGACCGACGTCAACCAGCTCGTCCCGTTCAAGTACAAATGGGCGTGGGAGAAGTATCTCTCGGCGTGCGCGAACCACTGGATGCCGCAGGAGATCCAGATGAGCCGCGACATCGAGCTGTGGAAGAACCCGAACGGGCTCTCCGAGGACGAGCGCCGCATCGTCAAGCGCAACCTGGGCTTCTTCGTGACCGCGGACTCGCTCGCGGCGAACAACATCGTCCTCGGCACGTATCGCCACATCACCGCGCCGGAGTGCCGCCAGTACCTGCTGCGCCAGGCGTTCGAGGAGGCGATCCATACCCACGCCTACCAGTACATCGTCGAGAGCCTGCAGCTCGACGAGGGCGAGGTGTTCAACGCCTATCACGAGATTCCGTCGATCCGGGCGAAAGACGAGTTCCTGATCCCGTTCATCGACACGCTGACCGATCCGGCGTTCAAGACCGGCACGCTCGAGAACGACCAGCAGCTGCTGAAGAGCCTGATCGTCTTCGCGTGCGTGATGGAGGGGCTCTTCTTCTACGTCGGCTTCACCCAGATCCTCGCGCTCGGCCGCCAGAACAAGATGACGGGCGCCGCGGAGCAGTACCAGTACATCCTGCGCGACGAGTCGATGCACTGCAATTTCGGCATCGACCTCATCAACCAGATCAAGCTCGAGAATCCGCGCCTGTGGACGCCGGAATTCCGGGCGGAGATCGCGGGGATCATGGAGAAAGCGGTCGAGCTGGAGTACCGCTACGCCGAGGACACCATGCCGCGCGGCGTGCTCGGCCTGAACGCCGCGATGTTCAAGGAGTACTTGCGCTTCATCGCCAATCGCCGCTGCCAGCAGATCGGTCTCGACCCGCTGTTCGAAGGCGCGACCAACCCGTTCCCGTGGATGGCGGAGATGATCGATCTGAAGAAGGAGAAGAACTTCTTCGAGACGCGCGTGACCGAGTATCAGACCGGCGGCGCGCTGAGCTGGGATTGATCTCCTACAACTCGCACGAAAGGCGGCTTCCTTGACATACAGCCTGAAGTATCGGCGTTATCGCAGCAGAAGGCCGAGCGCTCACAGCGTGACCGAGCTGCGCGCGGAAACCAACTACACGCTGTGGGTGCGCTTCGACGACGGTCTGGAAGGGCGCGTCTATCTGGGGGATCTCGTCACGACCGACACGTTCGGTCTGCTTTCGGACGAAGAGAAGTTCCGCCGCGCCGCGATCGACCCGGTGTCGAACGCGGTGACGTGGGAAGGTGAGATCACGCTCGACCCGGATGCCTTGTACCGGGACGTGGCCAGCAAGGCCGTCGCGGCTTTGCACTAACGGTCGGCTAACCGACGAAGGAGGGCACGATGGCGAAGAAGTCAGCGCGAAAGAAGGCCGCCAGGAAGAAGGCGGCCAAGCGGTCGAGCGCCGCCGGGAGCGTGAAGAAAAAGGCCGGCCGCACAGCGGCGGGCCGGACGACCAAAGCGCGCGGCCGCAAGCAGGCGGCGCGCAAACCGGCCGGGAAGAAAGCCGCGGGGCGCAAGCCGGCGAAGAAGAAAGCCGCGGCGCGCAAATCCGGCGGGGCGAGGACCAGCTCGAGCCGGGCCGCGAAGAGTGCGGCCAAAAAAAAGCCGACTAAAAAGTCGGCTAAGAAAAAAGCAGCCAAGAAAAAGCCCGCTGCCCCTGAGCGACGCACCGAGGTAGAAGCGACCGCGGCCCAACCTGCCGCGGAGCCTGCCGCCCCGGAAGCGCCACGACCCGTGGCTATTCCTGGCGCGTGGCCGTTTCCCATGGGGTCCCGGCCCTGACTTAGCCGCCATGCCTGCGGTCGGAAATCCCGGGGGATTTCGGCCGCCAGCGTGGAATATTCACGAGCGGACAGCAGGTCGCCAAAGATACAGAAACTCGGTCGGGTCGGCAAGGCGTGGGTCGCCTCGGCGGCTGCTATCGCCTACTTTTTCCTTTTGCACCAATGACTTGGCGGGGTCTTCCGGGGCCGAGAGTCCAACTGGCGTCGAATCTTCGGATTACGCTGATTAAAACGTAATCAGCGCCCGGAAGCGCCGCGCCACGCGCGCTCGAACGCGTCTACGCAATCGTCGATGTCGCGTTCAGCGACGTGACGATGCGTGACGAAGCGCAGCGCGTAACGGTCGCACGGACTCACGCGCACGCCGCTCTTCTCCATCGTCTGCGACCACCGCGCGGCGGTGTCGCGGTTCTTCGGCAACTCCACCTTCACGATGTTCGTTTCGACATCGTCGGGATCGACGAGCGATGCATCGATCTTCGCGAGGCCGTGCGCGAGCCGCTTCGCGGTCGCGTGATCTTCGGCGAGACGCGCGACCATCGAGCGCAACGCGACGATGCCGGCCGCCGCGATCGGTCCGGCCTGTCGCATGTTGCCGCCTACCATGCGCCGGAACGCGCGCGCCCGGTCGATGAACGCGGAAGTCCCGCACAAGAGCGAGCCGACCGGTGCCGACAAACCTTTCGATACGCAAAAGCACACCGAGTCGGTGTATTGCGCGATCTCTCGCGCGTCGACGCGCAACGCGGCCGCCGCATTGAAGAGGCGCGCACCGTCGGTGTGCACCGGCACGTCCGCTTCGCGCGCGATCGTGTGCACCGCGCGCATGTGCTCGAGCGGCAGCACCGCGCCGCCCGCGCGGTTGTGGCTGGTCTCCATCGCGATCAGCGCGGTGCCGAAGTTCTGCCGCGTGGGCTTGCGCACCGCATCGCGCAGCCGGTCGAGGTCCATCGCGCCGCGGTGTCCGGCTATGCCTTTGTAGAACGCGCCCGCGACCGCGGTGATGCCGCCGAGCTCCGAGTTCAGTATGTGCGCGCCGGCTTCGAGCAGCACTTCGCCGCCGCGCTGGGTGTGCGCGAGGACCGCGACGAGGTTGGTCATCGTCCCGCTCGGCATCAACGCGGCGCCGTCCTTGCCCGTCATGTGCGCGGCAAGCGCTTCGAGCTCTTCGACCGTCGCATCGCCGTCGCGCGAATCGTCGCCGAAGGTCGCATCGCGCATCGCGGAGAGCATCGCTTCGGAAGGGCGGGTGACGGTGTCGCTGCGCAGATCGATCATGGTCAGTTGCACTCCGGGTGTCCGTGGGGCGCGGCCGGCCGCGGATCGAAGCCGAAGCGCCGCGGCGCTTCGGTCGATTCGAGCGAGCCGATCTTCACGCGCGCGCCGCCGTATTCGAGCCACAGCGGCACGTCTTCGCCGCCCTGCACGCATTCGATCATGACATCGAGGGCGTCGTCATCGGGCTGTCGGCCTTTCGCATCGACCAGCGCCCCGGCGACCGCGTCGAGATCGCGGTCGTCGACAAGCCCGGGCCCGAGCTCGGTGTCGACGACGATCGCGCCGTGCTCGTCGATGTAGGCGCCTTTCAACCCGCCCGGCTTGACGCGGGTCTGGGTGCACAGCTCCAGCGGAGACGAGACCGCGCTCGTCACGCGAAAGACGAAAGGCGCGTATTCGAGCGAGACGAACACGCGCTGCGGCCCGTTCTGGAAGAACCACCGCCCGTCGGCGTCGCGCTCGTAGTTACGCCCGATGAAATCGACGACGACCGGATTGGTGATGCGCTCGCCCTTGATCAGCCATTGGCCGCGCCGGTCGAGGGCGAGCCAGCCGTAGACCGCGGGAACGTTGGGCCACTTCGCCATCCCGCGCAGTACATGGTCGTCCATTTGATGCCGTGAAGGGTGAATACGATGAAGAGTGAGGGGTAAGTGTACGCGATCCGTTCACCCTTCACCCTTCACCCTTCACCCTTCACCCTTCACCCTTCACCCTTCACCCTTCACCCTTCACTCTTCGACCTGTGCGACCTTGCTGTGGGCGGCGACGAGATCCTTCTGCACGTTCGGCGGCACCGGCTCGTAATGAGAGAGCTCGATCGCGTAAGAGCCCTGGCCGGCGGTCACCGATTTCAACCGCGCCTGATAGTTGTTCAGCTCGGCGAGCGGACACTGCGCGCGTATCGCGACCGTTCCCGGCGCCGCGGCGTCGGTGCCGCTGATCTGACCGCGCTTGGCCGAGATGTCGCCGGCGATATCGCCCATGTTGGGCTCGGGCGCGGTGATCTCGAGGTTGACGATGGGCTCGAGGACGATCGGCCGTGCTTTGCTGATCGCGTCCATGAACGCGCGCTTGCCCGCGGCGATGAAGGCGACTTCCTTCGAATCGACCGCGTGGTGCTTGCCGTCGTAGACCGTGACGCGCACGTCCTGTACCGGGTAACCCGCAACCGGACCGGCTTCGAGCACCTGCCGCACGCCTTTCTCGACCGCCGGCATGAACTGGTTGGGGATGACGCCGCCTTTGACCGCATCGACGAACTCGAAGCCCGAGCCGCGGGACAGCGGCTCGACGCGCAGGAACACCTCGCCGAACTGGCCGGCGCCGCCGGTCTGCTTCTTGTGGCGGTGATGGCCTTCGGCTTTCGCCGTGATGGTCTCGCGATAGGGAATGCGCGGCGGCTTGGTCGTCACCTCGACGTGATACTGCCCCTGCAGCCGGTCCATGATGTAGCGCATGTGCAGGTCGCCCAGGCCGCTGACGACGGTCTCGGCGGCGGCGGTGTGCTCGACCTTGAACGTCGGGTCCTCGGCCGCGAGCTTGTGCATCGCTTCGGAGATGCGCTGCTCGTCGCCCCGTCGCTTAGGCTCGACCGCCAGGCTGTGCATCGGCGTCGGGAACTCGAGCGGCAGCAGGTGGATGTGGTCTTCGTCGTGAGAGTCGTGCAGCACCGCGTCGAAGTGGATGTCGTCCACTTTCGCCACCGCGCCGATGTCGCCCGGGACGAGCGCGTCGCTCTCGACGAACTCCTTGCCCTGCATCAGGTAGGGATGGCTCACCTTGAAAGGCTTGCGCCCGTCGCCGATGAAGAGCTGGGTGTCCTTGGTGATCGTGCCCTGGTGGACGCGGAACACGCCGACCTTGCCGACGAAGGGGTCGATCATCACCTTGAAGACATGGGCCAGCACGTGCCTGGAAGCATCGGGCTGGCACTGGATCGGCTGCGCGCCGGGTCCTTCGCCTTTGAGAAACTGCGGGCAGTTGCCTTCGGTGGGATTGGGCAGGAGCTTCACGAAGATGTCGAGCAGCTCGGCGACGCCGGCGCCGGTCCGCGCCGACACGAAGCAGATCGGGACGAGGTGGCCTTCGCGCAGCGCCTGCTCGAAAGGCGCGTGCAATTCCTCGGGGCTGACTTCGCCCTGCTCGAGGTATTTCGCCATCAGGTTCTCGTCGACTTCGACGACCTGGTCGATCAGCGCCTGGTGCGCGTCCTCGACCGAGGAGAAATCGGACTCGCCCGAGGGATTGAAGAAGCAGTCGACCACGCGTTTGCCGCCGTCGGCCGGCAGGTTGATCGGCAGGCACTCCTTGCCGAACGCCGACTGGATCTGCGAGACCAGCCCGGGCAGGTCGACGTCGTCGGCGTCGATCTTGTTGACGATGACGATGCGGCACAGGTTGCGTTTCTGCGCCCAGCTCATCATGCGGCTGGTGATCATCTCGATGCCGTTCTGGGCGTTGATGACGACCGCCGCGGTCTCCACCGCGGGCAGCGCGCCGATCGCGCGGCCGATGAAGTCGGGCAGCCCCGGCGTATCGATGATGTGCACGCGCGTGCCCGCGGTGGTGAGGTGCACGACGCTCGCGTTGAGCGAGTGCTGGTACTGTTTCTCGAGAGGATCGAAATCGCACACCGTCGACCCCTTGTCGACGCTGCCCGGCGCGCCGATCACCCCGGCCCGGTGCAGCAGCGCTTCGACCAGGGTGGTCTTGCCCGACGCGCCGTGACCTACGAAGGCAATGGTGCGAATCATCTCCGGTGAGAATCTCGGCATGCTCCTCCTCCGTCCTGTGAGTGCGTCCTGCGGCGGTGGGGGCTAGCCTCGTGAATCGCCGGGACTGATGGGTGCCGGGCCAGTATAGCCGCCCCCCAAATTCGTAGACAAGCGAGCCCTTGCGACTGCAACGGACGCAAAAAACGAACCGCATTAACCCTTTGCGCGGTGAGCGAACGTTAGTGATCGCATGGACTGGGTCATCGCATCGCCGTCGTTCGGCGGTTTACCGCCGAAGCGCGCTCGCGCATACTCCGAGCCCGTGATGCCGAGGGACGCGCAAGCCGAGGACGAAGACCTGATGCTGGCCTACGCGCGCGGCAGCACCGATGCGTTCGACACCCTCTACCGCCGTCACAAAGGCCCGCTCTATCGCTACCTCGTGCGGCAGTGTCGCGACCCCTCGACGGCGGAAGAGCTTTTCCAGGACATCTGGGCGAACCTGGTGCGTGCGCGACAGAGCTATGTCGTCACCGCGCGGTTCACGACCTGGCTCTACCGGCTCGCGCACAATCGGCTCATCGATCACTACCGGCGCCATGCCCCGGCATCGCTCGCGTCGTTCGACGACGAGGATGCGGGCCTGGCCGAGCCGGCCGCGGCCGCGCACGAGCAGCCCGATGCCGCGTACGATGCGAAGGCCAAGGCCGCGCGGCTGCTGACGGTGCTCGGCGAGCTGCCCGAAGCGCAGCGCGAAGCGTTCGTGCTCCAGAACGAATCGGGCATGAGCATCGAAGAGATCGCCGAGGCGACCGGGGTGAACCGCGAGACCGCGAAGAGCCGGCTGCGTTACGCGATGGCGAAGCTTCGCGCGGGGATGCAGGGATGGCTGTGAACGAGCGCGATTTCGAGTTCGGTCCCGACGACGCGAAGATCGCGGCGCTCTACCGCGACGCTGCGCGCGACGAGCCGCCGGCGGCGCTCGACGCTGCGGTGTCGCGCAACGCCCGCAGCGCCGTCGCGCCCCGGTCCGCCGAGCCGCGTGCGTCATGGTGGATGCCGTGGCGCGTGCCGTTTGCGTTCGCGGCGGTCGCGGTGCTCTCGGTCAGCGTCGTGCTGGTCGCGGACCGCGAAGGCGGCGCGCCGATGAAGCTCGAGCAGCGCGAGGCCGCGCCGGCAGCCGCACCGGCCCGCGAGCCCGCGCCGATGACGTCCCCGAAGGCAGCGGATACGGCGCCGGCCGGGCCCGAGCCGACGACCGTGCCCGGCCAAGCGCCGGCGGGGACGCGCGCGAAGACCGTGACGGCACCGCCAGCGCCGCCTGAGACCGATGCCGCCGGGCCCGCCGAAAACCGGATCGCCGCATCGGGGCAGGCCGGTGAGGCGGGGCGGGCGAAAGCGGAGCCCGAAGCACGGCGCGACGAGCGCGAATCGGCCGATCGTCTTCAGGCGCTGGCCAAGCGGCGGGCCGAAGACTCGGCCAAGGTGATACGCGACGAGCCCGCGCCTCAGCCGCCGCTCGCGGCGACGGCGCCGCCGCCGCCGGCAGCGGCGCGCGAGGCCGCGCCGGCAGCCGGAGCTGCGGCGCCGGCCATGCGGCCGTATGCGATGCAGGACGCAAAACCGCTCGCGTCGCAGCGCCGTGCGGCTGCCGCCGATGCGATGACGCCTGCGGTGGCGGCGCTGGTCGCCGAGCTCGACAAAAGACCCCCGGCCGAATGGCTCGCCCGCATCGCTGCGCTGAGACGCGAAGGACGCGCCGCCGACGCCGAGGGCCTGCTCGCCGAATTCAGGCGCCGCTTCCCCGAGGAGCCGGTGCCGCCCGCCGACCGCTGAGCCTTCATGACGGAAGCATCCGACGACGATCCGAAACCCGAACCGCCGCGCGCGCCCGAGCAGTGGGAGTGCTGCGGGAGCGGCTGCGACCCGTGCGTGTACGACCTCTACTGGCAGGCGGTGGATCGCTACGAGCGGGCCCTACACGACTGGGAACTGCGGCGCAAGTCACGCTCGACGCCCGATTGAGCTTGCAAAAAGGGCGGGGTTTGCGGATCGGAATTCTGCGGTTACAATCCACCCGTCCATTCAATAAAGAACCGGCTAATCACCGGCAACTTTTTGTTTTCCTGTAGTTTTTGCTGCCTTCCGCGGCTGCCGGTGATGTCTTCCGGTACGACTTCCGCGAGGCCGTAAAGCCGACTAATCGGGGTGATGGCGCAGCCCGCGCCATTTGAAAGAAGTACCACCCCAGCTCGCCCGGGACCGACTCCGCGTCGCGCAACCCGAGGCTCGACTAAAGAAGGTTCGTCCGCTCGCACGCCGTACGGCGGCTTTGCCTCCGTCGTCCTGCGCCGCAAGCGGTATTCACGTTACCCGTGAGGTAACAGGCTGTCCGGGCGCGGCTGTGCACCCGGGCTCATCAAGAAGGAGGTTTTGCCATGACCGCAAAATCAGCCCCGCAGCTCACTCCGCGTAAGGCAAACCGCGCGATGGTTCCCCCGCGCACCCTGCTTCTGCTCGTCGTCGCCGTCGTGATGGCGACCGCGGCCTGGGTCCTCGAACAGCACGAGATTTCCGGCGTCCCCGCCGCTCCGGCTGCTTTCCAGGCCGTAGGCCAGCCCGACGCCGCCCCGGTGGCGGCCGTTGCGGTCCCCGCCGCAGCCCCGGCCCCTGCCGAGATCTCGCCCGGGCGCGTGCGGGCTCTCGCCGAGTTCCTGGCGAAGCGCTACAGGGTCTCGCAGTCGATCACCCTCGACCTGGTGCAGATGGCGCACAGCGCCGGTCACCAGATCGGGCTCGACCCGCTCCTCATCATCGCGGTGATGGCGGTCGAATCGCGGTTCAACCCGATCGCCGAGAGCGTCGCCGGCGCCAAGGGGCTCATGCAGGTGATCCCGAAATACCACGTCGACAAGTTCCGCGAGTTCGGCGGCGAGAAATACGCGGTGTTCGATCCCGAGACCAACATCCTCGTCGGCACGCGCATACTCAAGGATTACCTGGCGCAGACCGGCAGCCTCAATTCCGCGCTCACGCTCTACGTCGGCGCGTCGGATGCCGCCGACGTGCCCTACATCGAGAAAGTCATGACCGAGAAGCAGCGTCTGCTGCAGGTACTGCGCAGCAAGCCGGCGCGTCCCGCGCATCGCGACGTCGAGGCCTCGGCGCCGCTCGCGGGCGAGCGTTTCGCAAGCGTCCATTGATCGGGCTCACCGCCCGAGCGGGAGCGTAGCCATGGCCGAACCGGGACTTCCGAAAGACCTCTTCGAGTGGATGCAGAAGATGTGGAACCCGATGTCGTTCCCCGTGCCCGGCATGCTCACGCCGACCGCCGACGTCGGCGAGATCGAGAAGAAGATCGCCGAGCTCAAGACCGTCGAGACCTGGCTGACGATGAATGTCGGCTTCGTCCAGATGACGATCAAGACGCTGGAGATGCAGAAGGCGGCGCTGGATGCGCTCGGCGGAACGAAGAAGTGATGAAGTGATGAGGTGAGGAAGTGATGAAAAACGCCGCGTTTCGCGGCGTTTTGTTTTTGCGTCACCTCATCACGTTCTTGAACCGTTCGGTCGCTTTCACCAGCTCCGCGCAGATCCCAGGCTCCCACGCCGAGTGGCCCGCGTCGGGAACGACGACATAGCGCGCTTCCGGCCACGCGCGGTGCAGATCGTCGGCGGTGACGATGGGACACACCGCGTCGTAGCGGCCCTGTACGATCACCGCCGGTATCCCGCGCACGCGGCCGACCCTCTCCAGCAGCGAATCGTCCGGCAGGAAGATGTCGTTTCGAAAGTAGTGCGCTTCGATGCGCGCGAGGCCCAGGGCGACGACGTCGCTGGCGAAATAGGCGACCGTCTCCGGACTCGCCAGCAGCGTCGAGCACGATCCTTCGTAAACGCTCCATGCGCGCGCGGCCGGCATGTGCACCGCGGGGTCCGCATGGGTGAGCCGCGCGTAGTAGGCCTCGAGCAGGTCGCCGCGCTCGGCTTCGGGAATCGCGCCGGCGAATGCGCGCCACGCTTCGGGAAAGAGATTGCGCAGGCCGTAGAGGAACCACTCGATCTCGCTCTTGCGGCAGAGGAAGATGCCACGCAGCACGAGCGCAGCGCAGCGATCGGGGTGCTCGATCGCATACGCGAGCGCGAGCGTGCTGCCCCACGAGCCGCCGAAGACCAGCCAGCGCTCGATGCCGAGATGCCGCCGCAGCCGCTCGAGATCCTCGACGAGGTGAGGCGTGGTGTTGTCGCGCAGCTCGCCCAACGGACGCGAGCGTCCGGCGCCGCGCTGATCGTAGACGACGATGCGGTAATGCGCCGGGTCGAAGAACCGCCGGTGCGCGGGCGCCGAGCCCGCACCGGGTCCGCCGTGCAGGAAGACGACCGGTTGGCCGCGGGGGTTCCCGCATTCCTCGAAGTACATCTCGTGCAGCGCGTCGAGACGCAGCACGTCGCTGTGATAGGGCTCGATCTCGGGATACAGCTCGCCGCGGACGGCGGGGGAATGATCTGCACTCATTTCATAAGACTACCTTGGAATTCGGAGCGATCGATAGATCGCTTGAAGGAAAGGAGGTTCAAGGAGGGAAACCTTGGTTTCCCTCCTTGGCGTTCACCGCCAGCGAGGTCGCGCAGCGACCTCAGTCCCATCCGTAACGGTAGAACACCCCGAACGAGCTCGGAACGCCCGCCTGCGCGCGCAGCGCGACGCGCTGGGTCAGCGCGTATTCGAGCCGCAGCACGGTCTCCGCACGATTGACGCTCTGCTCGAACATCACGTACAGCTTGTCCGTCACGCGCTTGCCCACGGTGACGAACTGGTCCGAGACGGTGTTGCCGCTGCGCATGCCGATCTCGTCCAGATGCAGCCTGCGCGCGATCGGCGCGCCGGCGCCGCCCGCGATCGCGGTCGCGGCGAGCGGCAGCGCCGCCGACTGCCCTGCCGGTCCGGCGGACGGCGCGTGTCCCAGCACGAGCCACGACAGCGCCTCGCCCTCCGGCAGCGACGGCGTCGACACCACTCTCACGATCGGCCGCTGCAGCGTGCCGCTGACCTGCACGCCCGGCTCGACGGAGAGGTTCCTGCGCACCGCGAGGATGTCGAGCGCAGGATTGAAGAGCGGCCCGCTGAAGAAGAGGCGCCCGCGGCTGATGTCGAGGCGCTGGCCGTACGCGGTGTACGTCCCGCGGCGCGCGTCGACGGTACCGCTCGCGATGATCTCGCCGCGCGCGTTGGTCTGCACTTTCACCTGGCCGGACAGCCACACGTCGAGGCCGCGGCCCTTCACGTGCACGTTGTTGCCGAGGTCGACGCCGATATCGACGCTCGCACGCGCAAGCTTGCGCGGTTCGGGAGGCGTCTCGCCCGAAGGCCGCTGCGGCTCGGCGGCTACCGGCGCGCGCCCGACGATCACGACGTCGTCGCCGAGCGTCGGCAGGCTTCGCGTCACGAGCTCGAACACGCCTTCGTCCGCGCGCAGGTTGCCGGTGAACGCGAGCTTGCCCGTGCGCAGCGCGGCGTTGCCTTTGCCGCTGAGGACGAGGCGCCGGTCCGGCCGGCTGAGGACGGTGAAGCGCTCGGCGCGCCAGTCGACCGAGGCCTCGTCGAAACCGGTCCGCGCGAGCGTGCCTTCAGCCGTGAACGTGCCTTCGCCGCCGCGGATCGAGAACGATTCGACGCGGATCTCTTTTTGCGCGAGCTGCGCCTTGAGCGTCCCGCCCTTGAGGTCGATGCCCTCGGCGGGCAGCGCGATCGCGATCTTGTCGGCGGTGACCGGGCCGGTGATCTGCGGATCGGAGAGCGTGCCGCGTCCCTGCAGCCGCGCGTGCGCCTCGCCTTCGATCAGCAGGGTCGTGTCGATGAACGCCGCGAACGGCGCGAGGCGCGCGATGTCGACGTCGGCGCTGAAGTCGATCGGCGAATCGGCGCGGTAGCGGCCGGCGACCGGGCTCGCGCGCCCTTGTGCGCTGGCGCTGGCGAGCGCCGAGCGCAGCCGCGCCTGCATCGTCGCGCGGTCTTCGCGGATGTCGACGTCGAGCGTGAGGGCCGAGAGGCCGAGCGCGATCGAGCGATCGATGCCCAATGCGACGTCTCCCGACTGGCGGCTCACCGAGATCGAGCCGGTGAGCTGCGGCGCGCTGTGCAGCGTCCAGCCGCCGTTGAGCCGCAGCGTCCCGGCCATCGCGGGTGCGATGCCCGCCATCGTCAGCACCGGCCGCAACGGCAGATCGCTGAAGCGTCCCGACGTCGCCAGGCGGCCGTGGTCGTAAGAGAGCTGTTTGACCGCGAGCGTGCCGCCGATGACGCGAAGCTCGAACGCGTCGCTCTGTGCGCGCTGCGGCCCGACGGTGATGCGCACGGGGGCGGTGAGCCTCACCGCGGCTTCGCCCTGGTTGACGAGCTCCTCGACGGTGCCGCTCCAGCCCACGTTCTCGCGCCAGCCGCCGTTCGCGCGCGCGCGGAAGTCGACGCGCTCGCCTTGCGCGGTCACCGTGCCGGTGTGCGCCGCGCGCGTGCCCTTCACGTTCAACACGGCTTCGCGCAACTGCGCTTCGCGCGTCGCAAGCCCGCGCAACGTCGCCGCGACTTCGAACGGTCCGTCGGGGCGCGTGCTGAGCGTGCCGCGCGCGGACAGCGATTTCACCTGGCCCGCGCGCTCGTACGCGAGGTCCGACGCGCTGACCTCGAAGCGCACCCCGGGCGCGCGCCACGCGCCGGTGAGCTCGACGTTGCCGCGGGCGCTGCCCGCGAGCCGCGGATGCACGATCGCGAGGCGGGGCGCATCGAAGCGCACTTGAAGCGTATCGTTCGGCAGTCCCAGCGCGCCTTTGGCGACGATGCTGTTGCCGCCGAGCGTCGCATCGAGGTCGATCTCGCGCAGGCGCTCGCCGGAAAGCGCGACGACGCCGCGGCCGGCGAGCGGCGCGTTCAGCCAGCGCGAATCGCGCACCACAAAGCTCGCGTCGACTTCGGGCCCTGCGATCGTGCCCTTCGCCTGCAGCGTGCCGTTGATCGTGCCCGCGGGGAAGCGTCCCCACGCCGCGGGATCGAACCGCGCGAGGGTCGCTTCGACCGAATACGCCTTGCGGCCGGCGAGGTCGATCTTCCCCGCGCCGCGCGCTTCGCCGCCGCGCGCCCGCGCGACGAACTGCGGCACGTCGACTGCGCTGCCGGTCTTGTGCGCGGTGAGCTTCAACGCGATGTCGCGGTCGACCAGATCGGCGACGATCGACTGGCGCGCCTGAGTGAGCTTCACCTCGGCCTCGCCGGCGAGCGCGGTCGCGCGCAGTTGCGTATGCATGCCGGCGAGGTCGAGGCGCTTCGTCCTCAGGCGCAGCTCGGCGCTCTCGCGCGTGACCGTGCCCGAGCCGGTGACCGTTCCGGCCTTGCCGAGCTCGGCAGTGAACGCCGAGAAGCGTGCGAGCTTGCCGTCGGTGCGCAGCTCGGCGTTCAGCTTCGAGAGCGGCAGCAGCCCGCGATCGTACGGGCCGCTCGCGGTGTTGGTCGCGCGCACGCTGCCGGCGTATACGTCGCCGGTGCGCTTGAAAGCGAGGTCGAGATCGAGCGCGGTGCGGGGCGCCCCGGTCATCAGCGCGGCGAGATCGAGATGGGCGCCGTGTGCGGTGACGTCGTCGAGCGGCATGCGGTCGTAAGGCGTCAGATGCGCGGTGAACCCGGCCTGGGCTGTGCCGCTCGCGACATTGCCTTCGAGCGCGATCTTGGTCAGCGTGCCGTGCGCGCTCGCCGCCAGCGTCGCGGGCGGCTTGTCCCTGCGCAGCGCTTTGAGCGTCGCGCGCAGCGGGAACGGCGCGGTCGCGGCGATCGACCCTTGCAACGTCAGCGCGTAACCGAGCGCATCGACCGTCAGGTTCTTCACGGTGTGCTCGACGCTGCCGCCTTCGTAATCCAGCGCGAGGTTGGAGAGCTCGACGGCGCCGCGGCCGCCGAGATCGACGACGAGCCGGTCGACCCTCGCCCCCGCGAGCTCGAAGCTCACCGGCAGCTCGAGGGTGTCGGGCGGCCGGTCACGAGGCTCGGTCGGCTTGGTGGTGACGCTGATCTCGCGCGCGCCCAATCCCTCGATGCGCGGTTTGAAGCGCGCGAGCGACCACGGCGATACCGCGAGGACGGCGTCGCTCGCGTTGATCTCGATGTCCTCGCCGGCGTAGCGGATGTGCGCGATCCTCGCGCCTCGCACCAGCGTGCCCGCGACGCCGTCGAGCGTGAGCCCTTTGCCCGCGATGCCCGCGACGCGCGTCGCGAGCCACGCGAGACCGCTCTCGGTGTAGAGCAGCCACGCCGCGGCGCCGGCGGCCGATGCGAGGACCGCGGCGAGGAGGAGGGCGGCGACGAGTGCTGCGCGGCGCATCAGAAGCTGAAGCCTACCGAGAAATGCAGCCGTATGTTGCCGTCGCGCTCGCCGTACGCGATGTCCGCGCGCAGCGGTCCCACCGGCGAGCGCCAGCGCAAGCCCACGCCGTAGCCCGTCGCGAGCGAGAAATCCGCGCCGCGATCGAACGCGTCGCCGGCGTCGACGAACACCGCGCCGCCGATCGAATCGGTGAACCAGCGCGTGTACTCCACGCTCGCGAGCGCGAGATAGCGTCCGCCGACGATCGCCTCGCCCTGCGGCACGCCGACCGTCTCGAACGCATAACCTCGCAAGGTCTGGTCGCCGCCGGTCCTGAAGAGGAACGACGACGGTATGCCGATGCGATCGCGTGCAAGCACCGCGCCGGCCTCGCCGCGGATGAGAAAGTCGTTGCGGATGCCGTAGGGGATCAGCCAGTTCACCTTGGCGTGCACGCGGCCGAAGTCGCGGGTGTTCAGACCCGGCACGCTCGCGCCGACCTCGAACGTGCCGAGCAGACCGCGGCGCGGGTTGACGAGATCGTCGGTCGTGCGGAAGGTGCGGCGATAGCCGGCGAAGATCGCGAAGTTATTCTCGGTCGTGGACCCGGCGACGTTCTGTTGCTCGAAATGCGACGACAGCGACACTTGCGAAGGGGTGCGCTCGAGGCCCCAGTTGTGCGCGTAGCCGACGACGACTTCGCGTGTCAACTGACCCGCGATGTCGCGCCGCTCGAGCTTGGTCGAATAGGTGTTCCACACGCCGCCGGGACGCGGCGGCGTGTCGAGCGTGGTGTTGAAGGTCTGTTCCTTCGAGTTGAGGTTGAGCCTCGGTCGCAGCCGCCACGCGCGATCGAAGATGTTGGAGTTGGTGTAATCGAGCGTCAGCCCGAGGCGGGTGTCGGTGCTGTAGGCGATGCCGGTGTCGATGCGCTGCGAAGGCGCTTCGACGACGGTCACCTTGAGCGGCGCGGAATCGGCCTGCGCGGGGTCCGGATCGATGCCGAACTGCACCGCGTTGAAATAACCGCTTTCGAGCAATCGGCGCTGGTAGGAGTCGAGCTTCTGCGCGTCGTACGGCTCGCCCGGCTTGAACGGATTGAGGTTCTCGACCACCGAGGCGGGATAGCGCTGCAGGCCCGCGACCTGCGTCGGGCCGGCATGGAAGATGGGGCCGCTGTCCATCTTCAACGTGAGATCGGCGCGGCGCGCCTCGGGATCGACCCGCGCTTCGCTCGCGCTGATCGCGGCGGCGGGGTAGCGCCCGCGGCCGAGCCTGATCAGCGCTTCGTCTTTCGCCTTTTCCCACTGCTCCTGCCGGAAAGGCTCGCCCGGCGTGAGCGGCCAGGTCTCCTTCACGACGCCGATCTGCCTGCGCCCTTCGCGATCCTCGAGCACGGGCCCCTGGAACTGGAGGTCGACGCCGCGCACCGTCGTGACGACGCCGGGCTTGACCGTGAGGTGCACCACCGCCTCGCGCTCGCCGCGGCGTTCTATCTCGGTGCGCACCTCGGGCGAGAAATAACCTTCGGCCGCCAGCGCCTCGATCGTCGCCCTGCGCGCTTCGGAGACGAGGCGCTCGAGCACCGGCAGGGTCACGCGCTCGTCGCGCTGCCAGCGGACGAGGTCGAGCCCTTCCTCGAGCATCTTCCTGAAGCGCCGCGGCGCGTCGATCGCTACGCGAAAGCGTATCGGCCGAGGCTCCTGCGGCAACGCTTCGGCCGGCGCCGTCTCCTCCGGCGTACGCAGTTCGGTTCCTGGCGGAGCGGCCGGCTCCCGGGCGGATGCGGGAGCCGCGGCGGCCCATACGGCCGCAGCCATCATGAGCAGGGTGCAGCGTAGGTCAGTTCTGCGCGCGCGGCCGCGCATCGGCTGGTCTCATCGGGAGTGGTCGGCGGCCGGCACGTCGGATGCAGCCGGCTATGGTGAAGAAGCAACGGGCAGGATACCGAGGCCGGGCGCCGTGGGGCAAGCTCCGAAGCTTGCCGGTATAATTACGCGGGATTTACACACCCTCTCCGGACCGCTTCGATCTCACCGGACCCTCCGCTGGAAGCCCCATGGATGAAGAACTGCGCAAGGCAGCGCACGAGTACCACCGCTTGCCCACCGCGGGCAAGATCGCGGTTTCCGCGACCAAAGGCCTGATCAATCAGCGCGACCTCGCGCTCGCGTACACGCCCGGCGTGGCGTCGGTGTGCGAGACGATCGCCGCCGATCCGGGCGAGGCGCGCAACCTCACCGCGCGCGGCAACCTCGTCGCGGTCATCACCAACGGCACCGCGGTACTGGGGCTCGGCGCGATAGGGCCGCTCGCGTCCAAGCCGGTGATGGAAGGCAAGGCGGTGCTCTTCAAGAAGTTCGCGGGCATCGACGTCTTCGACATCGAGGTGAACGAGCGCGATCCGCAAAAGCTCGTCGACATCATCGCCGCGCTCGAGCCGACGTTCGGCGGCATCAACCTCGAGGACATCAAGGCGCCCGAGTGTTTCTACGTCGAGCGCCAGCTGCGCGAGCGCATGAAGATCCCGGTCTTCCACGACGACCAGCACGGCACCGCGATCATCGTCGGCGCCGCGATCGTCAACGGGCTCAAGGTCGTCGGCAAGGACATCCGCAAGGTGAGGCTCGTCGCCTCCGGCGCGGGGGCGGCGGCGCTGGCGTGCCTCGATCTTCTGCAAGGGCTGGGGCTGCCGCGCGAGAACATCACCGTCACCGACATCGCGGGGGTGGTCTACAAAGGCCGCAAGGAAGAGATGGACCCGCAGAAGGAGCGTTACGCGGCCGAGACCGGCGCGCGCAAGCTCGCGGACGTGATCGGCGGTGCGGACGTGTTCCTCGGCCTGTCGGCGGGCGGCGTGCTCAAGCCCGAGATGGTGGCGAAGATGGCGGAGCGGCCGCTCATCCTCGCGCTCGCCAACCCCGAGCCCGAGATCCGTCCCGAAGCGGCGCGGCAGGTGAAGCCCGATGCGGTGATCGCGACCGGCCGCTCCGACTATCCGAACCAGGTCAACAACGTCCTCTGCTTTCCGTTCGTCTTCCGCGGCGCGCTCGACGTGGGCGCGACCACGATCAACCGCGAGATGGAGCTCGCCGCGGTGCGCGCCATCGCCGAGCTCGCGCAGGCCGAGCAGTCCGACATCGTCGCGCTCGCGTACGGCGAGCAGGACGTGTCGTTCGGGCCGGAATATCTGATTCCGAGGCCTTTCGATCCGCGCCTCATCGGCAAGATCGCACCCGCCGTGGCGAAAGCGGCGATGGACAGCGGCGTGGCGACGCGTCCGATCGACGACCTCGAAGCGTACCGCGAGCGCTGCAACCAGTTCGTGTACCAGTCGGGCTTCGTGATGAAGCCGGTGTTCACGGCGGCGAAAGCGGCGCCGAAGCGCGTCGTCTACGCCGAAGGCGAGGAAGAGCGCGTGCTGCGCGCCGCCCAGGTCGTGCTCGACGAGGGGCTGGCGAGCCCGATACTGATCGGCCGGCCCGACGTGATCCACCAGCGCATCGAGCGCCTCGGCCTGCGGCTCAAGTCGGGCAAGGACTTCGAGATCGTCGATCCGAACAACGACACGCGCTACCGCGAGTACTGGAGCGCATACCACCGCCTCGCGGCGCGCCGCGGCGTGACGCCGGGCATCGCCAAGTCCGAGATGCGCGAAGCCTCGACGCTCATCGGCGCGATGCTCATCCACATGGGGGCGGCGGACGCGATGCTGTGCGGCCTGCTCGGCAACTACCCGCGCCATCTCCAGTACATCGACCGCGTGATCGGCCGGGCGCCGGGCGTCAATCACTACGCCGCGATGAGCATGCTGCTGTTGCCGAAGCGCACGGTGTTCATCTGCGACGCGTACGTCAACTTCGATCCGACGGCCGACATGATCGCCGAAACCGCGGTGCTCGCGGCGGAGGAGGTGCGGCGCTTCGGCCTCACGCCGCGCGTCGCGCTGCTCTCGCACTCGTCCTTCGGTGCGACCGACACCCCGACCTCGCTCAAGATGCGCGCGGCGCTGGCGCGCATCCGGCAGCTCGCGCCCAACCTCGAGGCCGAGGGCGAGATGCAGGGCGACGTGGCGCTCTCCGAGACGATACGCGAACAGGTGTTCCCCGACTGCGCGCTCACCGGCGACGCGAACCTGCTCGTCATGCCGAATCTCGATTCGGCCAATATCGCCTTCAACCTGCTCAAGGTCGCCTCGGGCGACGGGATCACGGTCGGCCCGGTGCTCCTCGGCGCGGCGCGGCCCGCGCACATCATGACGCGCACCGCCACCGTGCGGCGCATCGTCAACATGACCGCACTGACGGTCGTCGACTGCAGCCACCGCGCGGAACAGAAAACGTTGCTATAGCGACCGGGCTACCCGTTCACTCGTTCACCCGTTCACCCGTTCACGCTTTTCCAGGTAAAGACATGGCCCAGAACACACGCATCGAGAAGGACACCATGGGCGACATCGAAGTCGCCGTCGACAAGCTGTGGGGCGCGCAGACCGAGCGCAGCCTGCACCACTTCCATTTCCCCGGCGAGACCATGCCGCGCGAGGTCGTGCAGGCGCAGATCCTCGTCAAGAAAGCCGCCGCCGCGGTGAACCGCGACCTCGGCGCGCTCGACGAGAAAAAGGCCGGCGCGATCATCAAGGCGGCCGACGAAGCGCTCGAGGGCAGGCACGACGAGCACTTCCCGCTCGTGGTGTGGCAGACCGGCTCGGGCACCCAGACCAACATGAACGTGAACGAAGTGCTGGCGAACCGCGCCTCCGAGATCCTCGGCGGCGAGCGCGGCCAGCAGCGCCTCGTGCACGAGAACGACGACGTGAACAAAGGCCAGTCGTCGAACGATACCTTTCCGACCGCGATGCACGTCGGTGCGGTCATCGCGATCGAGCGCACGCTGAAGCCCGCGGTGAAGAAGCTGCGCGACACGCTCGATAAAAAGGCGAAGGAGTTCATGCACATCGTGAAGATCGGCCGCACGCACCTGCAGGATGCGACGCCGCTCACGCTGGGGCAGGAGTTCTCGGGCTACGTCTCGCAGCTCGATCACGGGCTGAAGCACCTCGACGAAGCGCTGCCGCACCTGTGCGAGCTCGCGCTCGGCGGCACCGCGGTGGGCACCGGGCTGAACGCGCATCCGGAGTTCGCGGTCAAGGTCGCGCAGGAGCTCGCGCGCCTGACCGGCCTGCCGTTCGTGACCGCGCCGAACAAGTTCGAGGCGCTCGCTTCGGTCGACGGGGTGGTGTACGCCCACGGCGCGGTGAAGACGCTCGCGGCTTCGCTGATGAAGATCGCCAACGACATCCGCTGGCTGTCGAGCGGCCCGCGCAGCGGCATCGGCGAGCTCAGCATCCCCGAGAACGAGCCGGGCAGCTCGATCATGCCGGGCAAGGTCAACCCGACCCAGTCCGAGTCGATGACCATGGTGTGCTGCCAGGTCTTCGGCAACGACGTGGCGATCAACGTCGGCGGCTCGATGGGCAACTTCGAGCTCAACGTCTTCCGGCCGATGATCATCCGCAACTTCCTGCATTCGGCACGGCTGCTCGCCCACGCGTGCGAGAACTTCGACGAGCACTGCGCGGTCGGCATCGAGCCCAACCTGCCGCGCATCGATCAGCTCATGAAGGAATCGCTCATGCTGGTCACCGCGCTCAACCCGCACATCGGCTACGCCAAAGCGGCTGCGATCGCCAAGAACGCGCACAAGAAAGGCCTCACGCTGAAAGAGTCCGCGCTCGAGCTCGGTCACCTCACGTCCGAGCAGTTCGACCAATGGGTGAAGCCGGAGGACATGGTCGGCATCAAGGTGACGAAACCCTCCGGAGCGAAGAAGGCGTAAGCCATGGCGGCCGCCGCGCGCATCGCGCTCGTGAGCGGCGGCAACCGCGGCATCGGCTACGCGATCTGCCGCGCGCTCGCGCAAGCCGGCCTCACGGTCGTGCTCACCGCGCGCGACGCGGCCAAAGGCAAGGCCGCGATCAAGGCCTTGCAGGAAGACGGGCTCACGGTCGATTTCCAGCGCCTCGACGTGACGAGCTGCCGCAGCATCCGCTCGTGCGTGGCGGCGGTCGCGGACCGCCACGGCCGCATCGACGTGCTCGTCAACAACGCCGGCGTGCTGCTCGATTCCCGCGGCTCGCGCTTCCTCGACACCGCGCTCGAGACCTATCGCGACACGCTCGAAGCGAACCTGCTCGGCCCGCTCCAGCTCGCGCAGGCTGTCGTGCCGCTCATGAAGGCGCACCGCTACGGGCGCATCGTCAATCTCTCCAGCGGGCTCGGACAGCTGTCCGAAATGGGCTCGGGCACCCCGGCCTATCGCATCTCCAAGACCGCGCTCAATGCGCTCACGCGCATCCTCGCGGCCGAGTTCAGGGAGAACAACGTGCTGGTGAACTCGATGTGCCCGGGCTGGGTGCGCACCGGCATGGGCGGCGAAAGCGCGCCGCGCACGCCCGAGCAGGCGGCGGACACCGCGCTGTGGCTGGCGACCCTGCCGGACGACGGGCCGACGGGCGGGCTGTTCCGCGACCGGAAAGAGGTTGCCTGGTGATCGTCAAAGGTGATGAGGTAGAGGTGATGAGATAAAGGCCAGTTCCGCCACCTTCACTCATCACCTTCACCTCATCACCTTCATCTCATCACCTTTTCATGAAACCCAACCCCGCCAGCCCGCTCCGGCGCCTGATGGACACCTTCCCGCACGCGGGACGCCTGGTCTGGATCGGCGTGCGGCCGAAGAAGCGGGAAGCGCCGCTCGGCGTCGCCGAAGTCGAAGCGATCGCGGGCCGCGGTCTGAAGGGCGATCACCGCGCGCTCGGCCGTGCCGGCAGCGAGCGCCAGGTGACGCTGATCCAGGCCGAGCACCTCGATGCCGTCGCGCATCTGCTCGCGCGAGACGGGATCGATCCTGCGCTCACCCGCCGCAATCTCGTCGTCGCCGGCATCAACGTGCTCGCGCTCAAGGACCAGGTGTTCACGATCGGCGACGTCGTGATCGAAGGCATCGGGCCTTGCGAGCCGTGCTCGCGCATGGAAGCGAACCTCGGTGAGGGCGGTTACGACGCGATGCGCGGGCACGGCGGCATCACCGCGCGCATCGTCACCGGCGGGGTGATCCGTGTGGGCGACGCCGTCCGCTGTCCGCCGGATTAGCTTCTTCACCTAGAATCGGGATTCCGTTGTCCTTGGTATCCCGATGCAAGAGATCGATCTCAACCCCGACGTGCTCGCGGAGCGGCTCGCGCGGCCGGTCCCGCCGCCGGACCCGCGCGACCTGCACATGAGCTTCATTCCCGAAGGGGCGAGAGCGACCGACGCCGCGGTCCTGGTGCCCATCGTGCGGCGGCCCGACGCGCTGCAGGTGCTGCTCACTCAGCGCACCTCGCACCTCGCCGACCACGCCGGCCAGATCAGCTTTCCGGGGGGACGCGTCGAAAAGCAGGACGCGAGCCGGGAGGAGACGGCGCTGCGCGAGACCGAAGAGGAGATCGGGCTGTCCCGCGAGCGCATCGGTATCCTCGGGCGGCTGCCGGTCTACGAGATCCCGTCGGGCTTTCGCATCACGCCGGTCGTCGGGTGGGTCGAGCCGCCGTTCGAGCTCGAGCTCGACGCGTTCGAAGTCGCCTCGGCTTTCGAGGCGCCGCTCGCGCACTTCATCGACCCGGCCCGCTACCAGCGGCGCGAGTATCGCTTCCGCGGGCGCCACCGCCATTACATGGCGATCCCCTACGAGGGCCGCTACATCTGGGGCGCCACGGCGGGAATGCTGTACAGCCTCGCGCGCATGGTGAGCGGCTGACGGCGGGCGTCGGTTGCCACGCGCGCGCCCGGCGCGGTATAAGTGAGCCGTCATGAGCCGAGCCTTCGTCAAGGAAAGCGACGACGATCTCTCCGCGGGCGAGCTGCCCGAGAGACCGGTGCCTCCGCACGTGAACTACGTCACGCCGAAGGGCCTCGAGCAGCTCCAGGCGCGGCTGCGCGAGCTCGAGGAGCGCCACGAGGCGGTCAAGCGCGAGGCCGACGAAGGCTCCGAAGCGCGGCAGAAGCTGCGCGAGATCGACCGCGACCTGCGCTATTTCCGCGCGCAGCTCGAGCGTGCGACGCTCGTCGATACCGCGAATCAACCTCGCGATCAGGTGGTCTTCGGTTCCATCGTGAAGATCGAGGACGAGGAAGGGGCCGAGCACGAGTTCAACATCGTCGGCGACGACGAAGCGGACGTCGCGGCCGGCAAGATCAGTTGGGCTTCGCCGCTCGCGCGGGCGATGATCGGCGCGAAGATCGGCGACACGGTGACATGGCGGCGGCCGGCGGGCGAGGCCGAGGTCTACATCGTCGACATCCGCTACTCGTAAGACTTGAAGTTTCTTTCACTCCTTGCGGCGCTGCTCATCGAGCAGGCGCGGCCGCTGCGTGCGGGCAATCCCGTGCACGCCGCGTTCGAGCGCTATGCGGCGATGCTCGAGGTCAAGCTCAACGCGGGCGGCCATCACCACGGTCTGGTCGCATGGCTGCTCGCGGTGGGACCGCTCACGCTCGCGACGATACTCATCTACCTCGCGCTGCACACGGTCACGCCGCTGCTCGGATGGGCGTGGAACATCGCGGTGCTCTACGTCACGATGGGTTTTCGCCAGTTCAGCCACTACTACACGCAGATCGTGCACGCGCTGCGCGAGCGCGACCTCGACCGGGCACGCGACTACGTCGCGCGCTGGCGCCGCGAGCCCGCCGGGGAGTTCACCGCGAACGAGGTCGCACGCGTCGGCATCGAGCTCGCGCTGGTTGGATCCCACCGCCAGGTGTTCGGGCCGATCGCGTGGTTCATCGTGCTCGGCCCCGCGGGGCCGGTCATCTATCGCGCGTCGGCCATACTCGCGGACCTGTGGGGGCGGCGTCGCGACGCGGAGTTCGGCGACTTCGGGATGTTCGCGCAGAAGGCGTTCTACGTCCTCGACTGGCTGCCGGCGCGCCTCACCGCCGCGAGCTTCGCCGTCGTGGGCAACTTCGAGGACGCGGTGTTCTGCTGGCGCACCCAGGCGCTGGCGTGGGCGCGCGGCGCGCACGGCATCATCCTCGCGACCGGCGGCGGCGCGCTGGGCGTCAAGCTCGGCGACACGCTGCACGAGGACGGCAGCGTCCGCTTCAGGCCCGAGCTGGGCCTGGGCGACGAGGCCGACATCGATTACATGCAGAGCGCGGTGGGTTTGATCTGGCGCGCGCTGGTGCTCTGGATGTTTCTCGTCTTCATCGTCACGGTGGCGCACTCGCTCGGCTGACAGGAGCACCACGCCTTTGCCGTCATCGCGAGGCGGCTCCGATAGGATCGCCGTGGCGATCTCGTGGCGCACGGTCTTCAACTTCCGCTGCCCGTGAGCGCCGGTCGATCACCACACCGTGCGCCGTGCCGCAGCACGTGAGTTAGACGGCGCGTTATTTCGAGCGCACCTCGAGTTGGCCAAATAGCTGAACGATGACGTGCTTTAGCTCGAACTGGTTGCTGCCACGCTCCGTGATACCACCTGTCGAGTTCAGGGATTGGAGTTCCCATCCGTCTTCGACATCGGACCAGTACAGGACCTTGCCTTGATATTCCGCGACGACGTAAACGTACTCGCTCGGCGAACCGGTCACCGGGACCTGCCGCGGCGTTATGCGCAGAGGTTCAAATCGCGCGCGCTCGGCGACAGACAATGACTTCATCTCATCCGCAAGAATGCGCTCAACTTCCTCGCGAGTCCTGGGGCGCCAAGACGTCATGCCGTCTAGAAATAGAGAGCCTAAAAGACGCAATATAAATCGTCTTCGACACTGTATAAACTGTACCTGCGGGGAAATAGTCGCACAGTGTCATCGAGCGCCGGTTCGACTTCGCTTCGCGACGCTCAGCACGAACGGGTTACAGCCGCACTCCGTCAGGTGTCCCAGGCTGCACGCTTGCGGCTGAGCTCCTCCGCGAGCCGCGCGTAGGATGCGTAGCGTCCTTCGGCGATCTCGCCCCGAGCTTTCGCCGCATGTATTGCGCAGTCCGGCTCGGCCAGATGGCGGCAGTCGCGGAAGCGGCAGTCGCCCAGCCACGGCCTGAACTCGACGAAAGCCTGCGCTGCATCTTCCGGCGTCAGATGATGCAGACCGAATTCCTGCAACCCCGGCGAATCGATGATGTCGCTGCCCGGAGCGAGGTGATAGAGCTCGGCGTGCGTGGTCGTGTGCTTGCCGGTGTTCAGCGCCACGGAGATCTCGGCGGTGCGCGCCGCGGCTTCGGGAGCGAGCCCGTTGACGATGGTCGACTTGCCCATGCCCGACTGGCCGACGAGCACGCTCACGTTGCCGCCGAGGTGCTCCCGCAGCGGCGACAGATCGCGCTTGGCGCTGAGCGCCACGACGCGGTAGCCGAGCGATTCGTACAGCTTCAGCTTTTCCATCGCTTCGGCCGACTCGGGCAGGTCGACCTTGTTGAGCGCGATCAGCGCCGGGATCCCGCCGTGCTCCGCGCCGACGAGGCAGCGGTTGACGAGGTCTTCGCTGTAGGGCGGAGAGGGCGCGACGACCATGACGACCTGAGTCGCGTTGGCGGCGATGAGCTTCTGGCGTCTGGCGTCGGAGCGATAGAAAAGGGTGCGGCGCTCGCCGATCGCCTCGATCACGCCGCCGTCGCCGGTCGGCGCGATCTCGACACGATCGCCGACCGCGACGTCGCTTTTCCTGCCGCGGGTGACACAGTCGATTTCACGGCCGCCGTCGAGTTCGACGCGGTAGCGGCGGGCATGAACGGCGACCACGAAACCGGGCTCGCGGGCGGCGTCGCCGCGCTTCTTCTGCGCCATCAACCCGCGGGTGCGCAGATCATAGCTCGAACAGCTTGTCCAGCTTGGCGGCGCAGATGAAATCGTTCTCGGAAAGCCCGCCGATCGCGTGCGTGACGTACGAGACGCGACACGTGTTGTAGCCGACGAGCAGGTCGGGGTGATGGTCCTCGCGGTGCGAGATCCACGCGGCGGCGTTCACGAACGCCATCGTCTGGTGATGGTTCTTGAACGAATAGGTCTTGGCGATCGCGCCGTCGGCGAGCGACCAGCCGTCGAGCTGTTTCAGGAGGTTATCGACCTCGGAGGGCTTGAGCGGATCGACGCCGCCTTCGCATCCTTTGCACTTGCGATGGGCGAGATCGGTCACGACGCGACGCCCTCGCCCGCGCCTTGCAGGCGCGAGATGCGCGCGAGCGCCGGCGGGTGAGAATCGTAGAACGCCGAGTGCACCGGGTCGGGCGTGAGGGTGGACGCGTTGTCCTTGTACAGCTTGACCAGCGCCGAGGCGAGGTCGGTCGCCGAGGCGTTCTGCGCGGCGTAGCGGTCGGCTTCGAACTCGTGCTTGCGCGAATAGCTCGACAGCAGCGGCTGGAACAGGAACGTGAAGCTCGGCACGACGAGGAAGAACAGGACGAGCGCGACCGCGGTCGAGCTCGCGTCGACGTTGAGGCCTTCGTAGAACCACGCCTGGTGCATCACGTAGTCGAGGAGCCACAGGAACGCGAGGCTGCCCGCGAAGATCCACACGATGCGCTTGGCGACGTGGCGCAGCCGGAAATGTCCGAGCTCGTGTGCGAGCACCGCCTCCACCTCCGGCGGCGTGAGCCGTGCGAGCAGGGTGTCGAAGAAGATGATGCGCTTCGAGTTGCCGAAGCCGGTGAAATACGCGTTGCCGTGGCTGCTGCGGCGGGAGCCGTCCATCACCATGAGGCCCTTCACCCTGAAGCCGCAGCGCGCGAGCAGCTTCTCGACGCGGTCCTTCAAGTCCGGGTCCTGCATCGGCGAGAAGCGGTTGAACAGCGGCGCGATCCACGTCGGATACACCGCCAGCATGAAGAGGTTGAAGACCACCCACACGCCCCAGGCGTACAGCCACCAGTACTCGCCCGCGACCTGCATCAGCCACAGCACGCAGGCCGCGAGCGGGATGCCGAAGGCAGCGGCGAGCGCGGTCGTCTTGGCGAAATCGATCCAGTAGAGCGCGACGGTCATCTTGTTGAAGCCGAAGCGCTCCTCGATCCTGAAGGTGCGATACAGGCCGAGCGGCAGCTCGACGAGCGTGGTGACGATCGACACCAGCACGATCAGCACGAGGCCGCGCGCGATCTCGCCTTCGAAGAAGCGCGCCCCGGTCTCGTACATCAGCTGCACCCCGCCGCCGAAGGTGAGCCACAGCACGAGCGCGGTATCGACGAGGATGGAGACGAGCGCGAGCCGCGTCTTGTCGGCGGTGTAATCGGCGGCGCGCTGGTGCGCTTGAAGCGTCACGTCGGCCGAGAACTGCGATGGGACCGCCCCGCGGTGGGCGCGGACGTAGTCGATGTGACGCAAGCCCAGCCACAGACGCAAAGCCGTCGCGGTGAGCAGCACGATGAGGAAGGTGATACCGAACGTCGTCACGTATCGGGCTGTCTGAACTGTGACACAATCAACCGCTTCGAAGCGGAAATCATTATGGCACAAGACGCCGGCAACCTCATCTGGATCGACATGGAGATGAGCGGTCTCGACCCCGAGCGCGATCGCGTGCTCGAAGTGGCGATCGTCATCACCGACGGCACGCGCGATCTGAACACGATCGCCGAAGCGCCGGTGCTCGTCATCCATCAGCCCGACGCGGTGCTGGACGGCATGGACGACTGGAACCGCTCCACCCACGGCAAGTCCGGCCTCACCGAGAAGGTGAGGGCGTCGAGGCTCTCGGAGACCGACGTCGAAGACCAGATGATCGCGTTCCTCGCGCAGTACGTGCCGAAGGGCGTGTCGCCGATGTGCGGCAACTCGGTCCACCAGGACCGGCGCTTCATGGCGAAGTACCTGCCGCGGCTCGAAGAGTACTTCCTCTACCGCAACCTGGACGTGAGCACGCTGAAGGAGCTGTGGCGGCGCTGGAAAGGCGTCGCACCGGGGCTCACCAAGCAGGGCAAGCACGAAGCGCTCGCCGACATCCACGAATCGATCGACGAGCTGCGCTACTACCGCGACAACTTCCTCAGGCTGTGACAGGGGTCAGACCCCGGCCTTATCGGGGTCTGACCCCGGTTTTCACGCGCGGCGGGACCTTACTTCATACCCTGATCTGGCTCGCGCTCCTCGGCGGCGGCGCGGGGCTGTTCTACGGCTACCTCGAGCACCAGATGAACCCGAACCGCGCTCCGCAGATGACGGGCGCGGGCGAGATCGTGCTGAAGCGCAATCGCGCGGGACACTTCGTCGCAGGCGGCGCGATCAACGGTCACAAGGTGAATTTCCTCGTCGACACCGGCGCGACCCAGATCGCGGTGCCGCGCGAGCTCGCGGACAAGCTCGGGCTCGAGCGCGGTCTGCCGGTGCAGATCCAGACCGCCGCGGGGCCGTCGCAGGGTTACGCGACGCGGCTCGCGAGCGTCGAGCTCGCCTCGATGCGACTCTCCGGCGCGAGCGCGATCGTCGCGGATGGGCTCGACCCGGCGCTCGTCCTCCTCGGGATGAGCTTTTTGCGCCACGTCGAGATCGCGCAGCGCGGGGACGAGCTGATTCTGAAGCCGCTGCAACATCGCTAACGTCAAATTGGATTCCCGCATGCGCGGGAATGACGACGCACGACGCGCAGGGTGCGTTGGCCGGCAGGCGTAACGCACCGCAAAAGGCTCAAGTCAGCCTGAGCTCTCCGTCGAACTGTACGTTGAGATCGAGCGTCCCCACGGTGAGCGTCATCTGCGCGGGCATGGTCTCGTTGCCCTTGAGCTTGCCGTCCTCGACCGCCTGGCGGATCGCTTTCTCGATCGCGAGCTGCGAGTTGACGCCCACCGTCTTGAGGAACTTGCGGATGCTCATGTTCAGAGCTTCGTCGTTCATTTTGTAGACCTCCATCTGAATTTTTACGCGCGCTTTGCGCGTCTCGAACTCCCCTCGCCCGATTGGGAGAGGGGCCGGCGGTGAGGGGTAGTCAGGTTTTTGATTTTGTATAGTTGATCAAACCGTTCGTCGAGCTGTCGTGCGCCGCCGCGGACGCCGCGCCGGTGAGCTCCGGCAGGATGCGGTCGGCGAGCTTCTTGCCGAGCTCCACGCCCCATTGATCGAAAGCATTGATACCCCAGATCACGCTCTGGGTGTAGACCTTGTGCTCGTACAGCGCGATGAGCGAACCGAGCGCGCGCGGCGTGAGCGCGTCCAGCACGATCGTGCTGCTGGGCCGGTTGCCCGGAAAAACCTTGTGCGCGACGAGGCGCTCGACCTCGGGCTCGGGCAAACCCTGCTTCTCCAGCTCCGCGCGCACTTCTTCGGCGGTCCTGCCTCGCATCAGGGCTTCGCTCTGGGCAAAGCAGTTCGCGAGCAGGATCGCGTGGTGCCCGGGAAGCGTGTGGTGCGGCTTCGCGCACGCGACGAAATCGGCGGGCACGATCTCGGTTCCCTGATGCAGCATCTGGTAGAACGCGTGCTGGCCGTTCGTCCCCGGCGAGCCCCACACCACCGGACAGGTGTCGTAGTCGACGCTCTCGCCGTCGCGCGTGACGCGCTTGCCGTTGCTCTCCATCTCGAGCTGCTGGAGATAGTCGGGGAAACGTTTCAGGCGCATGTCGTACGGCAGCACCGCGTGCGCGGTGCGCCCGAAGAAGTCGCCGTGCCAGACGCCGAGCAGCGCCATCACGACCGGCATGTTGCGGTCGAACGGCGCCGTCACGAAGTGCTCGTCCATCTCGCGCGCGCCGTCGCACAGCGCTTCGAACGCGTCCATGCCGGCCGCGACTGCGATCGGCAGGCCGACCGCGGACCACATCGAATAGCGGCCGCCGACCCAGTCCCAGAACTCGAAGATACGATCGTCGGCGATGCCGAAGCCGTGCGCGGCCTTGACGTTCGCCGTGACCGCCGCGAAATGCTCGCCGCTCCGGTTGCCCACCGCCTGCTCGAGCCACGCGCGCACCGTCTTCGCGTTGGTGAGCGTCTCCTGCGTGCCGAAGGTCTTGGAGACGACGATCGCGAGCGTGCTGTGCGGGTCGAGCTTCGACAGGATCGCAGCGGCGTGCGCGCCGTCGACGTTCGACATGAAGTGCACGCGTACCGATTCGGCTGCATACGGCGCCAGCGCTTCGACGGCGAGCGCAGGTCCCAGGTCCGAGCCGCCGATGCCGATGTTGATCACGTCGGTGACCGTGCGGCCGGTCGCGCCTTTCAGCGCGCCGTGACGCAAAGCGTCCGAAAACGAGCGCATCTGCGCGCGCACGCGCGCGACGTCCTGTGTGATGTCGCGGCCGTCGAGCACGACGGGCGTGCGACTGCGCAGCGCGGTGTGCAGCACCGGACGGTTCTCGGTGACGTTGATGCGCTCGCCCGAGACCAGCTTCTCGATCCATCCGCGCAGGTCCCGCGCTTCGGCGAGCGCCGCGAGCAGCCGCAGCGTCTCGTCGGTCAGCCAGTGCTTGGAGAAATCGAGCAGCAGCTCGCCGTGGCGGATCGAGTAACGCGAGAAGCGGCGGGGGTCGGCGTCGAAGAGCTTGCGAAGGTCGAGATCGGCGGCGCGGCCGTGCTGCTCGAGGGCGCGCCACGCGGGCAGCGCGGTGAGTGCGGAAGACATACCGAATTGTATACTTGCGCGCCATGACCCTCTTTGGCGCTTACGCCCGTGCGCTGCGCGATGTCTTCAAACCGCGCATCCTCGGCGTGCTCGTGCTGCCGATGCTCGGCGCGATCGTGCTGTGGACCGCGCTCGCGTGGTTCTTCTGGGAGGCATGGATGCGGCCGCTGCGCGCTTTCCTCGGCTCCGGCACGGTTGCGGCATGGTTCGGCGGCTATGCGGATACGTTCGCCAGCGGCAGCGCGGCCTTGCTGCTCTTCGCGCTGGTGATCGGCTCGACGTTCGTCACCGCGATCGTCATCACCGAGCTCGTCGCGATGCCGGTGATCGTTTCGACGGTGGAGCGCGAATATCCGCAGCTCGCGAAGCGCGGCGGCATGAACGTGACGGGCAGCATCGTGAACGCGGTCGTCGCGGTCGGCGTGTTCGCCCTGCTGTGGATCGTGACGCTGCCGCTGTGGCTGACCGGCTTCGGCGCGGTGCTGGTGCCCGCGCTCACGTCCGCCTATCTCATGCAGCGGCTCTTTCGCTTCGATGCGCTGTCGGAGCACGCGACTCGCGACGAGTATCGCGAGATCGTGAGCAACAACGGCTCGCGCCTGTACGGGCTGGGGCTCGCGCTGGCGCCGGTGTATTACGTGCCGTTCGTGAATCTGGTGGCGCCGGTGCTTTCAGGACTGGCGTTCACGCACTTCTGTCTCGCAGAGCTGGAGCGCCACAGGCGCGGTCCATGAAAAAACGCCGCGAAGGATGCGGCGTTTTTAAAGGAAGGGAGGTTACGGAGGGAAACCTGGGTTTCCCTCTGTTCGTTTACCGGCCGCGCAGCGGTCTATGAACGGCTACAGCCGTTCATAGACCGCTGCAATCCCCTGTCCGCCGCCGATGCACATCGTCACCAGCGCGTAGCGACCGCCGGTGCGCTGCAGCTCGTGCAGCGCTTTCACCGTCAACACCGCGCCGGTCGCGCCGATGGGATGGCCGAGGCCGACCGCGCCGCCGTTGGGATTGGTCTTCTTCGCGTCGAATTTCAGATCGCACGACACCGCGAGCGCCTGCACCGCGAACGCTTCGTTCGACTCGATCACGTCCATGTCCTCGACCGTGAGGCCGGCCTTGTCGAGCGCGCGCTTGACCGCGGGAACGGGGCCGATGCCCATGATCCTGGGATCGACGCCGGCGAGGCCGTACGACACGAGACGCGCCATGGGCTTCAGGCCCGCTTTCTCGGCGGCCGACTTCTCCATCAGCACCACCGCCGCCGCGCCGTCGTTGATGCCTGAGGCGTTGCCCGCGGTGACGCTGCCGCCTTCCTTCTTGAAGACGGCGCGCAGCTTGGCCATCCCTTCGAGGGAAGCATCGGCGCGCGGATGCTCGTCCTTGTCGAACACCACGGTGCCTTTGCGCGTCTTCATCTCGATCGGGACGATCTGGTCCTTGAAGTAGCCCTTGTCGATCGCGTTCACCGCGCGGCGATGGCTCTCGACCGCGAACTCGTCCTGCTGCTCGCGCGTGATCTTCCATTTCTCGGCGATGTTCTCGGCGGTGATGCCCATGTGCACGGTGTCGAACGGATCGGTGAGCGCACCCACCATCATGTCGGTCACCTGGGCGTCGCCCATGCGCGCGCCCCAGCGCTTGGTCGTGTCGAGATAGCCGCCGCGGCTCATCGACTCGGCGCCGCCCGCGACCGCGGTCGTCGCATCGCCGAGCTGGATCGCCTGCGCCGCGCTGACGATCGCCTGCAGGCCGCTGCCGCAGAGGCGGTTCACGGTGAGCGCCGTCGTGTCCTGCGGCAGGCCGCCCTTGAGGCACGCGACGCGCGAGATGTACATGTCCTTCGCTTCGGTGTGGATCACGTTGCCGAGGACCATCTGGTCGACCTGCTTGGGATCGATGCCGGCGCGCTTCACGGCTTCCTTGACCACGGTGGCGGCGAGATCGCTGGGCGCCAGGTCTTTCAGGGCGCCGCCGTAATCACCGATCGCCGTACGGACTCCGCTCAGGACGACGACTTCGCGTTCGCTGCTCATGGCTCTCTCCTATCGGGGCTGACTGTGGACACGGGTGTTGCACTGCGGGAGGGGAAGTTTACCGCTCCCGGAGGGACCCGGGCAAAAACAAGGCGCGCCCTCCCTGGGGGCGCGCGGCGCGGTCAGTGCCGGGTCGCTCCGGGCCGCTCCACCCGCGGGGCGGCGAAGATCTGTTCCGCGTCGACCGAGTCGTAGCGGTAGGCGCGGTTGCAGAATTCGCAGGTCACTTCGACCGTGTCGCGCTCCTCGATGATCGAACGGACCTCGGCGTGGCCGAGCATGCGCAGCATCGCCGCGACCCGCTCGCCCGAGCACGAGCAGCGGAACGAGACCGGCCGCGGCTCGAAGAGGCGGATGTCTTCCTGGTGATAGAGCCGGTGCAGGAGCTTGCGGACCGGCAGGGAAAGCAGCTCCGGCCGGGTGACGGTCTCGGCGATCCTGGTCGCGCGGTTCCAGCTGTCCTCGTCCGGCTCCTCGCCCGCAGGCAGCTTCTGGAGCAGCAGGCCGGCTGCCCGTTCGTTACCGGCCGCCAGCCAGAGGCGCGTCTCGAGCTGCTCCGAATTCTGCATGTAGCGCTCGAGCGAAGCCGCGACGCCCGCCGGATCGATCTCCACCACGCCCTGGTAGCTCTGCTTGCCCTCGGGCGGCACCAGGGTGATGACGAAGCGCCCGTTCGCGCCGACGAGGTCGCCCAGACCCGCGTCGGGTTGAAGCTCGCCGTCCCATTTCGCGGTCGCGCGCAGCGTCTGCTCGCTCGTGCACTCGACGACGATCAGCTTGACCTGGCCCGTGCCGTGGAGCTGGAGAATGATCGAGCCGTCGAACTTGAGGGTCGCGGCGAGCAGCGCGCCCGCGGCCATCAGCTCGCCGAGGATCGTGCGCAATACCGGCGGGTACTCGTGCCGTTCGAGCACCGCGCGCCAGGTCGCGTCGAGGTGGGCCACTTCACCCCGGATCGGGGCGCCTTCGAAGAGGAATCGCTGGAGGGTGTCGTTCATATCGTCCTGAAATCGCGCAAGGGCGGTTGGACCGGGTGTCGCCCGAAAGATTCCGTAGCGCAGGCGCCCGCCTGCAGGCGAGGGCGCCTGCGCTACAAACGCCGGTACAGCCGGTAGCGTTCCACCTTGTCTCCGGGTCGCGTGCCCTCCCAGATCTTCTGCCAGCTTCCCGCCGGCGGCCGCTCCTCCTGCGCCACCCCCTGCACCAGCATGAGCTCGCAGTCGTGGCGCCGCGCCGGCGACTCCTCGCGATAGGTCACGATGCCCGCGAAATAGTGGAGCATCGCGCGCTGGGGCTCGGCGAGGTCGCGGCTCGCCATGCAGTCGTAGCTTGCGGGCAGCGCGGCCTGCATGCTGCGGATCATGCCGCGGTAGCTCTTGCCGGTGTCGACCCAGCCGATGAAGAGCGTGGCGAGCATCGCCCAGATGACGGTCACGCCCGCCGCCCAGACGAACGCCGGGCGCTGCGGGCTTTTCTTCATGCGCACGAGCACCGCGACCCACCCGGCGCAGTACGCGAGCGCGATCACGAACGGCAGCCAGTGGAAACCGGGCGTGTAGCCGGGTTGGATGCGATGCAGGTGGGCGTGCAGCCGCGGCGGGATGCCGAGCTCGAGCCCCGACCAGTACACCCAGCCGACGAGCATGAAAAAGGTGAAGCCCATCACCGCGAACCAGTACCAGGCGTTCGCGGCGCCGCGCCTGAGGCTCACGGTGCCGGGGGCGGCGAGCAGCGCCAGCGGCACGAGCAGCGGCAGCGCGTAGAGCTCGCGCTTGTCGGTGGCTTCGGTGAGCGCGAGCAGGGTGATGACGAAGCCCGCGAGCGGCAGCGTGATGCCGGGCTTCGCGGGGCCGTTGCCGAACGCGCGCCAGATCGCCCACAGTGCGAGCGGCCACAGCGGCCACGCGTACCACGGCAGGATGCGCAGGTAGTAGAGGCCCGTTCCCGCGCGCCCATAGAGTCGAGCCGCGGTCTCGCTTCGCAGCCACTCGTGGAAGAGCTCGGGCGAATAGGTGTGCAGCAGCAGCGGCCATACGGTCAGCCACGGCGCCGCGGCGATGCACGCGATGCCCAGCGCGACCGCATACTCGCGCGTGCGCCACGTGCTGCTCACGAACGGCAGCGTCAGCGCGATCAACGCGACGGTGATCGCTTCCGGAATGCCCTGCGACAGGAAGACCACGCCCAGTCCGGTGCCGAGCCAGAGCCCGCCCACCATCGGACCGCGCAGCGCCCGCACGCAGCCGTAGTAGGCCATCGCGAAGCCGGCGACCCCCGCGACCTGCGGCACGATTTGGTGGGAGCGGATGACGAGGCCGAAGCAGCCGATGAGCAGCGCGATGCCGAGCGCGCCGTAGCCGGGGCCGTTCAGCTCGCGCGCCGCGAGGCCGCAGAAGAGGAGCGCGACCAGCGCCCACGCGCCGGTCGCGAGACGGACCGCATCATGCAGCGGAAGGAGCGGCGAGAACAGCACGCCGCTCGCGGCCGCGGTGAGGTAGTAGAGCGGCGGCTCCTTGAGGAAAGGCTCGCCCGCGAGCTTTGATGCGATCCACGATCCGCCGCGCAGCATCTCGTAGACGATGCCGAAGGTGTACGCCTCGTCGGGTTTCCATGGATCGTGCGCGACGAGGCCGGGCAACACCCACGCGAAACACAGCGCGATGACGAGCAGGCGGCGGCGCGAGATCATCGGCAGACGCACGCGGTACGCGGAGGCGGAAGGGGCATGCTGTTGTTCTTGAAGCGTTCCGTGATTATCGCATAGCGACTCGAGCGCTCGATTTCGGTGCGCGATCGCACTCGCGCCGTGCAAGCTTCGTGCTGATGGACGGCAGCGGCATGCGCTTGGTTCCCGCCGCGATCGGCGCTTGACGGGCGCTTCCGCGTCCCTCCAACATAACCACGCGTTTCCAACCCCGGGGGGACAACATGAACAGAACGACGAAGCGCACGTGGGTTGCCGTCGGCATGGCCGCGGCGTTGGCAGGCGGCGCAGTCATCGCCCAGCAGTCGGGTCCCGCACGCGGCGATCACGGCTGGGCGCCGAAGGCGGCGGCCGGCAAGCACCACACCTTGCCTGCGACGCTCGAGACCGTACAGTGGGGCTGGCTCGATCCGAAGGAGCCGCCCAAGCTCACGATCAACTCCGGCGACACGGTCTCGATCGAGACCATGATGCACTCGCACGACCAGATCAAGCCGGGTGTCGACATGAACAAAATCGTCGAGCTGCGCAAGGCGAATCCCGGCGGCGGCCCGCACTCGATGACCGGCCCGATCTTCGTCAACGGCGCGGAGCCCGGCGACGTGCTCGAAGTGCGCATCCTGCGCATCGAGCCCAAGCCGTTCGCGACGAACTTCAACCTGCCCGGCAAGGAGTTCCCGACGATCGGCGCGCTCGCCTCCGAGATGCCCGACGGCTTCCTGCGCTTCTTCAATCTCGATCTCCAGAAGCGCACGACCGAGTTCAAGCCCGGCATCACGCTCGACCTCCAGCCGTTCCCCGGCACCCTCGCGATCGGCATCGATCCCAACGATCCGAGCCCGCGCAAAGGCGGCGCGAAAGACCCGATGGCGCCGGTGTCGACGCTGCGGCCGTGGAAGAACGGCTCGAACATGGACATCAACGAGATGCAGGAAGGCTCGACGGTGTTCTATCCCGTGTTCCTCAAGGGCGGGCTCATCTGGATGGGCGATTCGCACTGCCGCCAAGGCAACGGCGAAGTCAACCTGACCGCGCTGGAATGTTCGTACAAGGAGATCCGCATCCAGCCGATCGTGCGCAAGGACATGAAGCTCGAGTGGCCCTTCATCGAGACGCGCACGCACTGGATCACCGTCGGCGTACACGAGGACCTCAACGTGGCGATGACCAACGCGGTACGCGAGGCGGTGAGCTGGCTGTCGACCCAGAAGATGGTGCCGATGGACCGTTACGAGGCGTACAGCCTGGTGTCCATGGCCGCCGACTGCCGCGTGTCGCAGGTCGTCGACGTGCGCAAGGGCGTGCACTGCATGATCCCGAAGTCGATCTTCACCAAACGCGCGTAGTGTTGCGCGGGGTCGTCCTGGCGCTCGCCCTCGCGGCGGCGCCGGGGCCCGGTCACGCCCAGCTTCGCGTCGTCACCACGTCGGCGGATCTCAAGTCGATCGCCGAAGCGGTCGGCGGCGCGCGCATCGCGGCCGAGAGCCTCGCCGCGCCCGAGCACGATCCGCACACGCTCGAGCTGACACCGGCGCAGCTCGCACGGGCGCGCTCCGCGGACCTCGTCATCCGCGTCGGCCTCGATCACGAGCCGTGGTTCGCGAAGCTCGGCGTGCCGAGCCGCGTCGCGGTGCTCGACGCCTCGCGCAACGTGCGGCTCCTGCAGACTCGGACGCCGCGCCTGCGCGCAGAGCGCGCGTCGCACGTCCACGCTTTCGGCAACACCCATTACTGGCTCGACCCGGAGAACGCGGTCGCGATCGCCGCGGCGATACGCGAGGCGCTGGCGAAGCTTCGGCCGAACGATGCAGCGGTCTTCGAAACCGGCGCGCGTGCGTTTTCCGAGACCGTCGGGAAAAAGACCGCGGAATGGCGGCGCACGCTCGCGCCGCATCGCGGCGCGAAGCTCGTGGTGATGCACGACAGCTGGTCGTACCTCGCCGAGGCGTTCGGCCTGCAGATCGTCGCCGCCGCCGAGCCGCATCCCGGCGTGCCGCCCGCGCCGGGCGAGCTCGCCGAGCTGGTGCGGCGCATGCGCGAGGCGCGCGTGCCCGTGCTGATCGCGGAGCCGCACTCGAACGCGGCGCTGGCGCGACTGATCGCGAGCGAGACCGGCGCGCGCGTGGCGCAGCTCCACGCGTCGGGCTACGACTACGTTCGATCGATGGACGCCAACGTGAGCGCGCTCGCCGCGGCGCTCGCGTCAGCACGATGAGCGCGATCGAGCTCCTGCTGTGGCCTTTCGCGGCAGGCGTCGTGCTGACGCTGATCCACGCGTGGCTGGGCCTGCACGTGCTGGCGCGCGGGGTGGTGTTCGTCGACCTCTCCCTCGCGCAGGTCGCGGCGCTGGGCATCACCGTCGCGATGCTCGCCGGACACGCGCCGCAGAGCGAGGCCGCGTACTGGTGGGCGCTCGCCTTTGCGCTCGGCGGCGCGATGGTCTTCGCGCTCGCACGCGGCTACGAGCGCCGCATCCAGCAGGAAGCGGTGATCGGCATCGTGTACGTGGTGTCGGCCTCGCTCGGGGTGCTCGCGCTCGATCGCGCGCCGCAGGGCGCGGAGCACATCAAGCAGCTCCTCATCGGCTCGATATTGACGGTGACGCCGCGGGAAATCGCCGCCATCGCCGGCCTCTACGCAGCGATCGGCATGGTGCACGTGGTGTTCAGACGGCCGTTGATCGAGGTCTCGTTCGAGCTCGCGCGGGGACGCCGCGTGTTCGTGTGGGACGTGGTGTTCTACGCGTCGTTCGCGCTGGTCGTGACGTCGTCAGTGCGCGTCGCGGGCGTGCTGCTCGTCTTCACGTATCTCATCGTGCCGGCCGCGCTGGCGGGATTATTCTCCATGCGTCTCGGCCCCCGGCTCGCGCTCGCGTGGTCGCTGGGCATCGCGCTCACCACGGTAGGTCTCGCCGCGTCGTGGGCCTGGGATCTACCCACCGGGCCGGCGATCGTCAGCGCGTTCGGCGCGGCGGCGGCGCTGATCGGCGTCGTCGCGCTCGCGCGCCGCAGCTCGGGGCGCGCGATCGCGCGTGGGGTTGCCGGCGTTCTCGCCGCAGCGGGGCTGCTGCTCGCCGCGGTGCCCGCCGCGGACCAGCCGTGGCTCGCCGCGATCGAGACCTATGCGCCGCCGGTGCAGACTGCTTTCCTCACCGAATTCGAGCGCGCGACGCGCGAGGAGACGCTCGAGTCGATCGCGCGCGCCAAAGCGGAGCTCACGCGACTGAGAGCGCTCGAGCAGGACGTGCGCTGGGGCCGGACCGAGCTGCCGCCCGAGAACGTCGAGCGGCTGCGCCAGTATCTCGCCGGCCGCAGCGAGATCTCGGCCGGCGACGAGCTCGTGCTGCGCCACCTGTCTTCACTCGCGCGCGAGCGCCAGCGCTGGTGGCTCGGGCTGCCGCTCATCGCGCTCGGCGCGTTCGGCGTGGTTCGCCTGTCGCGCAAGCGCTAGCGCGACTGCTGTTTGAGCAGCCGCTCGATCTCGGCCGAGGGATCGTCTTTTCCGGGACCTGGAGAAGGCGGCGCGGGCGTATCGAGCTGTATCTCGATCTTCGCGGGATCGATCGTCTTCGGCTTCGGGATGAAGCTCGTCACCAGCCCGGGCCAGAAGATCAGGATCGCGACCAGCAGGAGCTGCATCACGACCCACGGCACCGCGCCCCAGTAGATGTCGCTGCTCTTCACCTCTTTCGGTGCGATGCCGCGCAGGTAGAAGAGCGCGAAGCCGAACGGCGGATGCATGAACGAGGTCTGCATGTTCGCGCCGAGCAGCACGCCGAACCAGATGAGATCGATCCCGAGCTTGGCGGCGACGGGGGCGAGCAGCGGAATGACGATGAACGCGATCTCGAAGAAATCGAGGAAGAACGCGAGCACGAAGACGAAGAGGTTGACGGCGATCAGAAAGCCCACGACGCCGCCCGGCAGGGACGTGAGCATGTTCTCGATCCACAGGTCGCCGTCCACGCCGCGGAACACCAGCGTGAACACCGTCGATCCGATCAGGATGAAAGTGACCATCGCGGTCAGCCGCAGCGTCGAGCTCATCGCGTGCCACAGCATCGGCCAGTTCAGGCGGCGCTGTATCGCCGCGAGCGCGAGCGCGCCGACCGCGCCCATCGCGCCGCCTTCGGTCGACGTCGCGATTCCCGCGAGTATCGTCCCCAGCACGAGGAAGATCAGGATGAGCGAGGGCACCACGCCCCACAGCACGCGCTTCAGCAGCGCCGCGCCGCGCAGGGTCCGCGCTTCGGGCGGCAGCGCCGGCACGCGGTCGGGACGGAAGACGGACACCAGGGCGATGAAGGCGCAGAAGAGCAGCACCTGCGCGATCGACGGGCCGATCGCGCCCGCGTACATGTCGCCGACCGGCTTGCCGAGCTGATCGGCGAGCACGATCAGCACGAGTGACGGGGGAATGAGCTGGGTGATCGTTCCCGAGGCAGCGATGACCCCGGTCGCGATGCGCATGTCGTAGCCGTAGCGCATCATCACCGGCAGCGCGATCAGCCCCATCGCGATGACCGAAGCGGCGACGGTGCCGGTGATCGCGCCGAGCAGCGCGCCGACGAAGATCACCGCGTAGGCGAGGCCGCCGCGCACCGGACCGAAGAGCTGGCCCGCGGCTTCGAGCAGGTCCTCGGCGAGCCCGGAACGCTCGAGCACCGCGCCCATGAAAGTGAAGAACGGGATCGCGAGCAGCAGGTCGTTCGCGAGTATGCCGAAGACGCGCTCGGGCAGCGCCTGCAGCAGGGCGAACTCGAAGAAGCCGAGCTCGATACCGATGAAGCCGAAGAAGAGCCCGACCGCGGCGAGCGAGAAAGCGACCGGATAGCCGATCAGCATGAACGCGATGAGTCCGCCGAACATGAGCGGCGCCATCACGTCGCGCGAGATCACTGCAACGGCCTCTCGTACTGGGCGGTGCCCGCGTCCGCACGGCCGCTGAGCGTCCCGGCGCGCTTGATGATCTCGGACACGCCCTGCAGCGTGAGCAGCAGGAAGCCGATCGGGATGAGGATCTTCGCGGGCCAGCGGATGAGCCCGCCGGCGTTGCCCGAGATCTCACCGGTGCTGTAGGCGTTGAGGAACATCGGCCACGACAGCCAGCCGATGATGACGGCCATCGGCAGCAGGAAGAAGAGCGCGCCGAGGAGATCGAGCCACACTCGCGCCCGCTCGCTGTAGCGGCTGTAGAAGACGTCGACGCGCACGTGCTCGTTCATGCGCAGCGTGTAGGCGCCTCCGAGCATCACCATGCCCGCGAAGAGATACCACTGGATCTCGAGCCACGCGTTGGAGCTCGTATCGAAGCCCCAGCGCATCACCGCGTTGCCGGCGCTGACGAGGGACGCGATGAGCACGAGCCACGTCGCGAGCCATCCGACTTTTTCGTTCAGCGCGTCGATCGCCCGCGCGAGCCTGAGGAGCGCATCCATGGAGGGCGAGTGTAACGCGGAGCACGGCGCCGCCGTCGCGTAAACTCAGGCGTTTTCGGCCAAGGCTTTCGATGCTCTCTTCAACGCGCGCCCGCCGCGGAATGGCGGTCGCACCTCACGCGCTCGCATCGCAATCGGCGCTCGACGTGCTGCGCGAAGGCGGCAACGCGGTAGAAGCGACGATCGCCGCCGCGGCGACGATCGCGGTCGTGTATCCGCACATGAACTCGATCGGCGGCGACGGCTTCTGGCTCGTACACAATCCCGGCAAGGCGCCCGGGGCGATCGACGCCTGCGGCGCGGCTGCGGCACGCGCGTCGATCGACTGGTATCGCGCGCTACGAATACGCGATGCGATCCCGTTTCGCGGCGGCGTCGCCGCGAACACCGTCGCGGGCACGATCTCGGGCTGGGGCGCGGCACACCTGCTCTCGCGCCGCACGCTGGGCGGGCGCATGCCGCTCAAACGTCTGCTCGCCGACGCGATCTGGTATGCGGAGAACGGCATACCCGTCACGCCGAGCCAGGCGTCGAGCACCGCGAAAAAAGCCGGAGAGCTGCGCGACCAGCCGAACTTCGCGAAGACTTTTCTCGATCGCGGCAAGGTGCCGAAGGTCGGATCGCTCTTCTTCCAGAAGAAGCTCGGTGCGACGCTGAGGCGCATCGCCGAAGCCGGCACCGACGATTTCTATCGCGGCGATGTGGCGCGCTCGATCGCGAAAGACCTGGCAAGGATCGGCAGCCCGCTCGCGCTCGACGATCTCGCGGCGCATCACGCGCGCCTCGTCGATCCGCTCCATCTCAAGCACAGCGCGGGTACGCTCTACAACATGACGCCGCCGACGCAGGGGCTGGTGTCGCTGCTCATACTGGGCGTGCTCGACGAGCTCAAGGTCGGGCGCACCGGTCCCGCGAGCCCGGAGTTCGTGCACCTCTGCGTCGAAGCGGCCAAGCAGGCGTTCTCGATACGCGACGCGTACATCGAAGACCCGCGCTACATGACGGTCGACCCGCGGCGGCTCGCGTCGAAGCGGACCGTGCGGGAGCTTGCGGCGAAGGTGAAGCGGCGCCGTGCGATGCCGTGGGGAACCGCACGTGGCAAGGGTCCGGGCGACACGGTGTGGATGGGCGTCATCGACGGCGAAGGCCGTGCGGTGTCCTTCATCCAGAGCATCTATCACGAGTTCGGTAGCGGCGTGGTGCTGCCGGATACCGGCATCAACTGGCAGAACCGCGGCTGCAGCTTTTCGCTCGACCAGTACGCGGTCAATGCGCTCGTGCCGCGCAAGAAGCCTTTCCACACGCTCAACCCCGCGCTCGCGGTGTTGAAGGACGGGCGCACGATGGTTTACGGCGCGATGGGCGGCGACGGGCAGCCGCAGAGCCAGTCAGCGGTGTTCACCCGCATCGTCAACTTCGGCATGGATCCGCAGGCCGCGGTGTCCGCGCCGCGCTGGCTCCTGGGCCGCACGTGGGGCGACACGAGCGACACGCTCAAGCTCGAAGCGCGCTTCGAGATGGGGCTCGCGCATTCGCTGATGCAGCTGGGGCACGAGGTCGAGATCCTCGACCCGTGGGACGAGACCGTCGGCCACGCCGGCGCGATCGTGCGCCACAGGAACGGCGCGCTCGAAGGCGGGGCGGACCCGCGGTCCGATGGCGGAGTCGCGGGGTTCTAGAACTTCAAAGCAATTACACGGAGGGCACGGAGGAGGGCACGAAGGACACGGAGGAGGGCACGAAGGACACGGAGGAAAAGCGTTTGTCATTGCGAGGAGCAACGCGACGAAGCAATCGCGGAGCGTCCGTCACCGTGCGCCACGAGATCGCCACGGCGCCTTCGGCGCCTCGCGATGACGAGCTGTTTTTCCTCCGTGCCCTCCGCGTTCCTCCGCGTCCTCCGTGTTGAAGCTTTCGACTTAAAGAGCCTCGGCGACGGCCTTGCCGAGATCCGCGGTGCCGGCCTTGCCGCCCAGGTCCGGCGTCTTCGGGCCTTCGGAGAGCACGGTCTCGATCGCTTTCACCACCGCGGCGCCCGCTTCGGGACAGCCGAGGTGGTCGAGCATCATCGCGCCCGCCCAGATCTGGCCGATGGGATTCGCGATCTTCTTGCCGTAGATGTCCGGCGCCGAGCCGTGCACCGGCTCGAACAGCGACGGATACACCTTTTCAGGATTCATGTTCGCCGACGGCGCGATGCCGATCGTGCCCGTCGCCGCCGGGCCGAGATCCGACAGGATGTCGCCGAAGAGATTCGACGCGACGACCACGTCGAAGCGATCCGGATTCATCACGAAGTGCGCGCACAGGATGTCGATGTGATACCAGTCGGTCTTCACCTCGGGGTACTTCGCCGCCATCTCCTTCACGCGCTCGTCCCAGTACGGCATCGAGATCGAGATGCCGTTCGATTTGGTCGCCGAGGTGACGTGCTTCTTCCTGCCTTTCATCGCGAGCTCGTACGCGTACTTGAGGATGCGGTCCACGCCCTTGCGCGAGAACACCGCCTGCTGCGTGACGAACTCGCGCTCGGTACCCTGGTACATGCGCCCGCCGATCGAAGAGTACTCGCCTTCGCTGTTCTCGCGCACCACCCAGAAGTCGATGTCGCCGGGCTTGCGGTCGGCGAGCGGGCACTTCATGCCGGGCATGAGACGCACCGGACGCAGGTTCACGTACTGGTCGTAGCCGCGGCGGAACGGGATGAGCAGTCCCCACAGCGAGATGTGGTCGGGCACCGTCGCGGGCCAGCCCGCCGCGCCGAAGTACACCGCATCGTGCTTCTTCAGGTTCTCGAGCGCATCGTCCGGCATCATCACGCCGTGCTTCCGGTAGTGGTCGCACGACCAGTCGAACTCGTCGAACTTCCACTCGATGCCGAACTTGCGGCCGGCGGCTTCCATCACGCGCAGGCCCTCGGGCATCACTTCCTTGCCGATGCCGTCGCCGGGGATGACTGCGATACGAAACTTCTTCATAGGAGTCAGGATTCGGGATTCAGGGAAGCCCGATTGTAAGTCGGCGCAGAAAACAAAAAAGGCAGCCGAAGCTGCCTTTTCTGGATTGCGCCGATATCAGGCTTTGTTCGCCTCGGGCGCTGCCTCGGCCGCCGGCGCGGCGCGGCGGCGCGTGCCGTATTTCTGGTTGAACTTCTCGATGCGGCCGGCGGTGTCGAGCACCTTCTGCTTGCCGGTGTAGAACGGATGGCACGCCGAGCAGACTTCGATGTGCAGATCCTTGGCCATCGTGGAGCGGGTGGTCCACTGGTTGCCGCAGCTGCAGTGAACCGTGATCTCTTTGTATTGCGGGTGGATTTTGGCTTTCATGGGCCCCTCTGTGGCTCGCGGCGGGTGTACGCGAGCGCGGGTTGCGGAAAACCGCCAATTATCAAGGATATCGTCCGGTTGCGCAAGGTTCGGGCGACCGATCATGTAGCACGTAGCGGCGATAGCCGCCTAAGCACGCCGTTGCGCGGCGAGGCCCGGCTTGCCGGGCCGAAGCAGCGGCGTAGATCTTTCAGCGAATGAAAGGCCTCTGGCCCGGCCACCAGTTCTCGAGCAGCGCGCAGCACGCCCGGACGGTCTGCTGGCCGACCGCCGTGGGCACGAGCCGGTACTGGGCGTGGCCGCCGGCCACATCGAGCGAGACGAAATAGATCTCGCCGGGCCGCGTGTGCAGCTCGAAGTCGCCCAGATCGATGCCGTTGCCGTGCAGCACGTGCCGGCCGGGATTGACGTCGACCCGGAAGAACGCCCCCGGACGCGTCGCCCCGATCAGCCGGCCGTCGATGTACAGCACGGTGTCGGCGTCGAGATGGTTGAAGGGGCTGCGATAGACGTAGATCGTCGACGCCGCGGGGTGGGTCAGGAACTCCTTGGCGAGCGCATCGCGCTCCGGGCTCGCCTCGGGTGTGGACGCGCACCCCGCGAGCATCAGGCTCGCGAGCGCCAGGACGGCGAGTGCGAAGCGCCGCAGGCTCATGCGCCGTCCGCGCGTTGCGGCGCGCGGGCAAGCGCCGCGCGTCCGCGCGCGTCGTCGAGCAGGGTGAAGAACGACATCGGCTGCGGCGCGCGCCAGCTTCCGGCGACCGAATGCTGGACGAAGTACACGCGGTCCCCGGCGACGTTGACCGTGATCGAGCCCATGTCGCCGCCGTAACCGGCGAGCCGATGGGTGCCGGGGGCGACTTCGAGCCGCAGGTGGGTGCCGGCGAACGTGGCGCCGAGGGGCTGGCCGTCGAGGGTGATGGGGGCGGTGAGATAGCTCGTGTCGGGCCGGGTGCGCACGACGTAGATCACGGCTTTGCCGGGGGCGCCCTGCACGGTCGGCACGGCTTGCGGCGCCATCGGCGCGCACGCTGCGAGGGTGACCAGCGCGAGTACGATTCCGATCCAGGTCTTCAGCATGTCAGCGTCCTCCTGCAAGTTCGGCCCGCATTACCGCGTCGCGGCCGTACGGCTCGGGTATGAGCCGGAAATAGGACTGCCCGAAACCTGCGAAACCCCGCCAGTACGAGTGTTGAACGTAGTATACGCGGTCGGGCAATACGTCGATGACGATCCCTCCGTTGTCCCCCGCGAAGCCGCGGATCTGGTGCCGGCCCGGCTCCACGACCCAGCGGAAGAAGGTCCCGGGGTAGGTGCTGCCCATCATGGCGTCGTCCAGCGATACCGTCCCGGCCTCGAGCGAAAGGTCGGGATTGCCGCGCACGAGGTAGATGACCGCCTTGCCGGGCACCGCCTCGAAGCGCTTGGCTTCGATCTCCTGCGGGCTGGGCGGCAGCGGTGCGATACACCCCGCCAGCACCGCCACGACGAGCAACAACAACACACGGAACATCGCGCAACTCCCCGTTATTCCAGCGGGGATGTTGCGACAGGCATGCCCGTGCGTCTAGCGCGCCCTGAGCTTCAGGTCGAGCGGCTTTTGTGCCGGAGTGGTCGGCGCCGCCTGCGTCGCCGCGCCCTGCGGCTTGCATTCGGCCTTCTGGAGGTGGGGATCGAGCACGGCGCGGGCGCGGGCGCCTCCGTTGGTGTTCGCGTAGAAGTAGACCTGCTGCCACTCGGGGCGGGTCATGGTCTTGTTGAGCGAGGCGAAGAGGCAGCTGCAGAACGCGGCGATGTCCGCCGGGTCGCCCTTGCCCGCGGCGCCGACGCGGCATTCGCTCTCCGCGGAGACCTTGTACTTGGCGATCTCGTTGTCGGTGACTTCGGCGGGCTCCTTCTGGGCGAAAGCGCCGGCCGAGACGGCGCAGGCGAGCAGCACGGAGGTCAGGCGTAGCTTCATGGAAATCCTTGCGTGAGTTCTGAACGACGGGGCTGCTGTAGAGACCCATACAGCGCCTGCGAGTTCGGCGCCACAAAGGAAAACGCCCGACGGCGTCGGGCGTTTACGAGGACTAGCCTCGGCGCATCGAATCGAAGAAATCGGCGTTCGATTTCGTCGCGCGGACCTTGTCGAGCAGGAACTCGGTCGCCTCGAGCTCGTCCATCGGGTACAGGAGCTTGCGCAGCACCCAGATCTTCTGCAGCACGTCCTGCTTGATGAGCAGCTCCTCGCGGCGCGTGCCCGAGCGGTTGACGTTGATGGCGGGGAAGATGCGCTTCTCGTACATGCGGCGGTCGAGGTGCACTTCCATGTTGCCGGTGCCCTTGAACTCCTCGTAGATCACGTCGTCCATGCGCGAGCCGGTGTCGATCAGCGCGGTGGCGAGGATGGTGAGCGAGCCGCCTTCTTCGACGTTCCTCGCGGCGCCGAAGAAGCGCTTCGGACGCTGGAGCGCGTTGGCGTCGACGCCGCCCGTCAGCACCTTGCCGGAAGCCGGCACCACGGTGTTGTAGGCGCGCGCGAGACGCGTGATCGAATCGAGCAGGATCACGACGTCCTTCTTGTGCTCGACGAGGCGCTTGGCTTTCTCGATCACCATCTCGGCGACCTGCACGTGCCGCGACGCCGGCTCGTCGAACGTCGACGAGAGCACTTCGCCCTTCACCGAGCGCTGCATCTCGGTCACTTCCTCGGGACGCTCGTCGATGAGCAGCACGATGAGGACGACTTCGGGATGGTTGGCCGTGATCGCGTGCGCGATGTGCTGCATGAGCACCGTCTTGCCGGCCTTCGGCGGCGAGACGATGAGACCGCGCTGGCCTTTGCCGATCGGCGCGATGATGTCGATGATGCGGCCAGTGAAGTTCTCCTCGGCCTTGATCTCGCGCTCGAGCTTCAGATGCTCGGTGGGATGGTACGGGGTGAGGTTCTCGAAGAGGATCTTGTGCTTCGAGTTCTCGGGGGACTCGCCGTTGACCTTGTCGACCTTGACCAGAGCGAAATAGCGCTCGCCGTCCTTCGGGGTCCGGATCTCGCCTTCGATCGTGTCGCCGGTGTGCAGGTTGAAGCGGCGGATCTGCGAGGGCGAGACGTAGATGTCGTCGGTGCCCGCGAGATACGACGTGTCGGGCGAGCGCAGGAAGCCGAAGCCGTCGGGAAGCACTTCGAGCGTTCCGCCGCCGTAGATCGCGTCGCCTTTTTTCGCCTGGTTCTTGAGGAGCGCGAATATGAGCTCCTGCTTGCGCATGCGATTGGCGCCGTCGACCTCGTTCTTGACGGCCATGTCGACGAGCTCGCCGACATGGAGGTTCTTCAGATCGGATAGATGCATAGACTCTGGGAGACAGCGCGCTGGATAGGGTGATACAGCGGGACCGGCGATAAAGGAAAGAAGCTAGGAAAGAAGCGGAACGGAGTGGAACGAGAGAACGTGCCCCTGCGCCTAGCCTGCTGTGTGTTCTTATTCAGGGGAAGCGGCCTAGAAAGGCTCAGGCGCTGAGGAAGGTTAGCCAACTCAGATATGGCTGTCAATAAACGCCGTGAGCTGCGATTTCGAGAGAGCGCCGACCTTGGTCGCCTCGACCGCGCCGTTCTTGAAGATCATCAGCGTCGGGATGCCGCGGATGCCGTACTTGGGCGGGGTCGCCTGGTTCTCGTCGATGTTGAGCTTGGCCACCTTGAGCCGTCCCGAGTACTGCTTCGCGACGTCGTCGAGGATCGGCGCGATCATCTTGCACGGCCCGCACCATTCCGCCCAGTAGTCCACCAGCACGGGCGTGTCCGATTTCAGGACCTCGGGCTCGAAAGTGTCGTCGGTGACGTAATGGATGTGCTCAGCCATGTTTTGCCTTCAGGGTTGGAAAGGGTGTGTTCCCCGGGAGCGCTCGCTTAGAGAGCGGCCGGTCGATCGGCGGCGGGGATGTATCTAGGGACGATGCGACGTTTTATGCTAACCAAATTCCCGCGTGTTGGGAAGGCGCGCCACCCCGTTGCGCGAGGGCGTAGGGCGTTGTTTCTGTTAAAATATACCGTTTACTCCAAGCCGGATCTTCGGTGCGCCGCGAAATTCTCCCCGCCCGAACGGCACAAGCGCGTGCGCCCTCGCACCGCCAGAACAGACAGGGACTGCCATGACCTATGTTGTGACCGAGAGCTGCGTCAAGTGCAAGTACACCGATTGCGTTGATGTGTGTCCGGTCGACTGTTTCCGCGAAGGCCCCAACATGCTCGTCATCGACCCCGACGAGTGCATCGACTGCACGCTCTGCGTCGCCGAGTGCCCGGTCGAAGCGATCTTCGCCGAGGACGACGTCCCCGACGACCAGCGCGAGTTCATCCAGATGAACGCCGAGCTCTCCAAGGCCTGGCCGGCGATCATCGAGAAGAAAGACGCGCCCGCGGATGCCGACGAGTGGGCGCAGAAGAAGGACAAGAGGGACCTCATCGAAAAGTAAAGGTCGTCGTCCTGGACGGTCCGCGAAGCGGGCCGATCCAGGACCCATTTTGACGTTAACGAAGTTCAAAATGGATCCTGGCGTACGCCAGGATGACGTGCTGTCCAGGCTCACCGGGTGAGCCACCGGACCCGCTACACTCGATGCCGATGCTGACGATACATCACAGCAACCGGCTCGACGCGCTCGCTGCAGAGCTCGCCGCCGTCACCCGCGCGCCGCTCGCTACACCGTTCTCGACCGAAGTCGTCGTCGTGCAAAGCCGCGGCGTCGCGCGCTGGCTCGCACTCACGCTCGCCGACACCGCGGGCGTCTGCGCCAACGTACGCTTTCCGTTTCCTACCGCTTTCGCGTGGGCGCTGTATCGCGCTGTCGCCGAAGACATCCCGGAGCAGTCGCCTTACGCGCCCGACGTGCTGGCGTGGCGCATCCTCGGCCTCCTCCCCGGGCTCGAAGCGACGGCGCCTTTCGAAGCGGTTCGCGCCTACGTTCGCGGCGACGCGCTGCGCCGCGCCCAGCTCGCCTCGCGTCTCGCGGCGCTCTACGACGAATATCTCGTCTATCGACCCGACTGGGTCGCCGCGTGGGAGCGCGGCGAGGCGAGCCACTGGCAAGGCAAGCTGTGGCAGCGCCTCGCCCGCGACATAGCAACGCCCCATCGCGCGACGTTGCACGCGCAACTCATCAAAGCGCTCGCGAAAGGCAAGCTCGCGCCGGGCGCGCTGCCGGAGCGCGTATCGGTATTCGGCGCGCCCGCGCTGCCGCCGGCGCTGATCGAGCTCTTCGGGGCCCTGGGTCGAGTGAGCGAAGTGCATCTCTTCGTCCAGAACCCGTGCCGCGAATTCTGGGGCGACATCCGCGACCCGGCGTCGATCGCGAAGAAGACGCTCGCCGGCGAGCCCGAGGCGCCTTATCTCGAAAGCGGCAACCGGCTGCTCGCGTCGCTCGGCAAGCAGGGCCGCGACTTCTTCGACCTGCTCGCCAGCGTCGAAGGGGACCGCGTCGAGCAGCACGACGCTTTCGTCGAGCCGGGTAACGGAACGCTGCTCGCTTCGATACAGTCGGAGCTGCTCGACCTGACCGAGCGCAGCGGCGACGCGCCGCGCGCGGCCGCGCCGCAAGCCGATCGCTCGCTGCAGGTCCACTCGTGCCACAGCGCGATGCGTGAAGTCGAGGTGCTGCACGATCAGCTCCTCGCGCTGTTCGAAGCGCACCGCGACCTGCACCCGTCGGACGTCGTCGTGATGACGCCGGACATCGAAACCTACGCACCGTATATCGAAGCGGTGTTCGGCACCGCGGCGCCGCGCATTCCTTTCAGTCTCTCCGACCGCAGCGCCGAGAAGTCGAGCACCCTCGCTGCGACGCTGATGGACCTGCTGGCGTTGCCGGGAAGCCGCTATGAAGCGCACCGCGTCCTCGGCGTGCTCGACGAGCCCGCGGTGCGCCGCCGCTACGCGCTGTCCGAAGCGGACATCGAGAGCGTGCGGCGCTGGGTGGCCGACTCGCAGATCCGCTGGGGCATCGATGCCGCACATCGCGCGCGCTTCGGCGTGCCCGCGGTGCACGAGCACACGTGGCGGTTCGGGCTGACGCGCCTTGCGCTCGGCTACGCGCTGCCCGCGTACGGCGAGCGCCTCTTCGCCGACGTGCTGCCGTACGATGAAGTCGAAGGCAGTCTCGGCGTGGTGCTGGGCCGCTTCGCGAGCTTCACCGAAGCCGCCATCACGCTCGACAGCAAGCTCGCCGAGCCACGATCGATCGCGCGCTGGTGCCAGGCCTTGCAGGAAGCGCTCGCCGATTTCTTCGATCCGCCCGAAGAGCGCGCCGAGGAGCTCGAAACGGTGCGATCGGCGATCGCGGCGATCGACGCCGATGCGCGTCTCGCCGGCTTCGGCGATGCGGTGCCGCTCACGGTCGTGCTGAGCGTGCTTCGCGACCGGCTCGAAGCGCCGGGCCGCGCGTTCCTGTCGGGCGGCGTCACCTTCTGCGCGATGGTCCCGATGCGCAGCCTGCCGTTCGAGATCGTGTGCATGATCGGCATGAACGACCGCGCGTATCCGCGCGTGCGGCGGCGCGACGGCTTCGATCTCATGGCGAGCGAGTTCCGCAAAGGCGACCGCTCGCGCCGCGACGACGACCGCTATCTCTTCCTCGAATCGATCGTCAACGCGGGGCGCTGCGTGTACGTGAGCTACACCGGCCGCCACATCCGCGAGGACACCGTGATGCCGCCGTCGGTCCTGGTGAGCGAGCTGCTCGACTACGTCGCCCACGGTTACGAAGGCGAGGGCAGGACCGATATCCGCAGGCAGCTCGTGACCGAGCATCCGCTGCAGGCGTTCAGCCCGCGCTACTTCAAAGGCGGCGACCGGCTCTTCAGCTACTCCGAGCCGCTCGCGCGCGCGGCGGCCGGTGCGGGCCGCGGCACGCGCGCGTCCGAGCCGCTGCTCGGCGCAGCGTTGCCGCCGCTCGGCTTCGAGGAGCGCACGATCGACCTCGACGAGCTCGTGCGCTTCTTCCGCAACCCGGTGCGGCGTCTCTTCGAATCGCGCCTGAAGGTTCGTCTCGAGACCGCGGAGGAGGAGCTCGAATCGCGCGAGCCTTTCGAGCTCGGAGGCCTTCCGCTCTACAAGCTCAAGGAGCGCTTGCTCGACCTCACCCTGCGCGAGGAGGCTCACGACGGGCTCGCGCTCGCGCGTGCCGGCGGCGTGCTGCCGCCGGGCCGCCTGGGCGAAGTGCTGTTCGAAGCGCAGAGCGCCATCGTCGAGCGCGTCGCCGAGCGCGCGAGCGGCCTCATGCCCGACGCGCTGCTCGACCCGCACGCGTTCGAGCTTGCGTCGGAGCGCCTCACGCTCGCCGGAACCCTGAGCCGCATGAGCGCGGAAGGCATGCTGATCTACCGCGTGGCCAAGGCCAGCGCCAACGTGCGCGTCGCGGCATGGATCCGTCACCTCGCGCTCAACGCCTACGCGCCGCGCGGCGTGGCGAAGGTCTCGCGCTGCATCGCGCAGGACGCGCTGCTCACCTATTCGCCGGTCGAGAACGCGCGCGAGCGCCTGCTCGAGCTGCTCGACCTCTACTGGACCGGCATGCAGCGGCCGCTCAAGTTCTTCCCGCGCACCGCGTGCGAATACGGCAAACAGGGCGAGATCAACTACAAGGTGCGCAGCGTGTGGACCGGCGGCTACCCCGACTATCGCGGCGAAGCGAACGATCCGTATTTCGCGCTCGCGTTCCGCGGCGCCGAGCCGCTCGACGACGAGTTCGAAGCGCTCGCCAACACCGTCTTCGGTGCGATGACCCCCGCGCTGAAAGAGGAGGCGATCGCTTGAAGGCCGCCAGGGCGAAGGCAGCGCCGGCGAGCGTCGACGCCGCGACGGTCGCGCTCGAAGGCCTCAACGTCGTCGAGGCGAACGCGGGCACGGGCAAGACGTGGACGATCACCGCGCTGTACCTGCGCCTCCTGCTGGAGCAGCGCTGCGAGGTCGATCGCATCCTCGTCGTGACCTTCACCGAAGCGGCGACCGGCGAGCTGCGCGACCGCATCCGCACGCGCCTCGCGGACGCGCGGACCGCTTTCGAGACCGGCGTCGCGCCCGACGAGTACACCGAAACGCTGCTCGGCCGCGTCGACCGCGCCGAAGCGCTGCTGCGGCTCACCACCGCGCTCACCGGCTTCGACCAGGCGCCGATCTACACCATCCACGGTTTCTGCCAGCGCGTGCTCGCCGACAGCGCGTTCGAGAGCGGCATGCCGTTCGCGACCGAGATCGTTCCCGACCAGAGCGCGTTCGTGCGCGAGGTCGTCGAGGATTTCTGGCGCAACGAAGCGCACGCGGCGTCCGCGCTCTACACGCGATTCCTCGTCGGTAACGGCGTCACGCCCGAGTCGCTGGTGGAGGACGTCGAACGCTATCTCGGCAAGCCGTACTTGCGTGTGCGCGCGCCGCAGCCGCCTGCCGCGATCGACACGCTGGAGCGCGAATACGAGCGCGCATGGACTGCCGCGCGCGCGCTGTGGCTCGCGGAGCGCGGCGCGATCGAGGCGAAGCTCCTCGGCAACACGGGCCTCAACGGCAACTCGTACCGCCAGGCGTCGATCCCCGCATGGCTCGACGAGATGCGCGCGTGCCTCGCGCCCGAAGCGCCCCGGCTCGAGCTGTGCGGGCGCTTCGACAAGTTCACGCCGGAGAGTCTCGCCAAAGGCACGAAGAAGGACGGCCGGACGCCGCAGCACGCGTTCTTCGACGCGTGCGGTGCGCTCAAGGCCGCGCACGCCGCGCTGCTCGACGCCTACGCGCGCGCCATCGTGCTCATGAAAGTGCGGCTGCTCGAGTTCGGCAACACCGAGCTCGCATCGCGCAAGGCGCGGCTCGAGCTCCAGTCGTACGACGACCTGCTGCTCAACCTGCACAAGGCGCTGCACGATCCGCAGACGGGCGATCGTCTCGCCGCTGCGCTGCGCGAGCGCTACGCCGCCGCGCTGATCGACGAGTTCCAGGACACCGATCCGGTCCAGTACGACATCTTTCGCCGCATCTACGGCGGCACCGACGTGCCGGTGTTCCTCGTCGGCGATCCGAAGCAGTCGATCTACAGCTTCCGCGGCGCCGACGTGTACGCGTATCTCGCGGCACGCCGCGACGCGCGCGACGCGCATACCCTCGCGACCAACTGGCGCTCGGATGCGTCGCTGCTCGATGCGGTCAACCGCGTATTCGAGAACGCGTCCGCGCCTTTCGTCGTGGAGGACATCGGCTTCACGCGCTCGAGCGCCGCGCCCGGCGAGCGCGGACGGCTGATCGTCGACGGCGAGAGCGGTGCGCCGTTCGAGATCTGGCTGATGGAGAGCGCCGATGGCAAGCCGATCAACAAGGGCAGCGCGAACGAAGCCGCGGCGCACGCGACCGCCGGCGAGATCGCAAGGCTGCTCGCGCTCGGCGCCGACGGGAAGGCGCGCATCGCCGACGCGAAAGGCGAGCGCGGCTTGCGCGGCGGCGACATCGCGGTGCTCGCGCGCAGCCACCGCCAGGCGACGATGGTGCGCGACGCCTTGGCGGCGCTCGGGGTCGCGAGCGTGCAGCGCGGGTCGGAAAGCGTCTTCGCCACGCGTGAAGCCGAGGAGCTCGAGCGCGTGCTCGCCGCGATCGCCGAGCCCGGACGCGAAGTGCTGATCGGCGCCGCGCTCGCCACCGAGCTGATGGGCTACACCGGCGAGGCGATCTACGCGCTGCGCGCGGATGAAGCGCAGTGGGAGCAGACGGTCGAGAGCTTCCGCGATGCGCACCGCGACTGGCACGAGCTCGGCTTCATGCGCATGCTGCGCGGCTTTGCCGCGCGTTACGGCGTGCTGCAGCGGCTGCTCGCGTTCGTCGACGGCGAGCGCCGCGCGACCAACCTGCTGCACATCGCGGAGCTTTTGCATTGCGACGCCGAGCGCCAGGGCATCGCGGGGCTGCTCGCCTGGTTCGCGGCGAAGCGCGCCAGGCCGACGCAAGGCAACGAAGCCGAGCTGCTGCGGCTGGAGAGCGACGAGAACCTCGTCAAGCTCCTCACCGTGCACGCGTCGAAGGGACTCGAGTTCCCGCTGGTGTTCTGTCCGTTCGTGTGGGACGGCAACCTGCGCAACGCCAAGGCCGAGGTGCTCGCGTTCCACGATCCCGCGGAAGGACACGCCGCGGTCGTCGATTTCGGGTCCGACGCCTTCGATGCTTCGCGCGGACAGGCGGTGCAGGAAGAGCGCGCCGAGAGCCTGCGGCTGCTCTACGTCGCGCTCACGCGTGCCAAGCATCGCTGCTGGATCGTCTGGGGCAACATCAACGACGCCGAGAAATCGGCGCCTGCGTGGCTGCTGCACCGTCATGCGGCGAGCGCTTTCACCGACGACCTGCCGAAGCTCACCGACATCCGCGCGGACCTCGATCGCCTCGCCGCGCGCGCCGAAGGCTCGATACGCGTTTCGCCGTTGCCCGCGGCCGCCGCAACGCCGCCGATCGCAAGCGCTGCCGCCGCGGCGCTCACCGGCCCGCGGCAGTGGACAGGAACGCTGCGCGATACGCGGCGCACTACGAGCTTCACCGCGCTCGCGCACGGCCGCAGCATCGAGGCGCCCGATTACGACGCGGCGGATCGCGACCCGCTGCCCGAGAGCGTGAGCGGGCGCGACATCTTCACTTTTCCGCGCGGAGCACAGGCGGGCAAGTGCATGCACGCGATCTTCGAGCACGCCGATTTCGCGCATCTCGAACGCCCCGCGCTCGAGCGCCTGGTGGAAAAGGCGTTGGCGGCGCACGGCTTCGAGGCTGTCTGGACGCGTGCGCTCGCCGACATGATCGAAGCGGTGGTGGACACGCCGCTCGACGCGAGCGGCATGCGATTGCGTGACGTCACGCGCGAGCGCCGGCTCGACGAGCTCGAGTTCTACTACCCGCTGCGAGCGGTGACCGACAGCGGCCTGCGCGCAGTGCTGGCCGCGGGCGGCTTTCCGGAAGAGATCCGTCACCGCATCGACGCGCTCACGTTCGATCCGGCGCAGGGCTACATGACCGGCTTCATCGACATCGTCTTCGAGCACGGCGGCCGTTATTACCTCGCGGACTACAAATCGAACTGGCTCGGCGCGACCGTCGCGGCGTATGGACAGCCCGAGGTCGCGGGCGCGATGGGACGCGAAGCCTACTACCTGCAATACCTCGTGTACTGCGTGGCGCTGCATCGCTATCTCGCGTCGCGCATCCAAGGCTATTCGTACGGAACTCATTTCGGCGGCGTGCGCTATCTCTTCGTGCGCGGCATGCGGCCCGCGTCGGGCGCGGCTTACGGTGTGTACGCGGACAAGCCTTCGAAGAGCCTCATCGAAGCGCTCGACGCTTACCTCTGTCCGGAGGCGCGGCGATGAGCCTCGAAGCGCTCGAGCAGACGTCGGGCGAGGTCGAGCTCGACGACATCGACGTGCACTTCGCGCGGACGATCGCGCGGCTCGCGCGTTGCGATCGTGCCGAGCTCGCGGCCGCCGCGGCGCTCGCGAGCCGCGCCACGGCCGACGGCGACGTGTGCGTGCGTCTGGCGGACTTCGCGGGGCGCAGCGTGCCGGCGTTCGGCGTGATCGCGCCGGGGGCCGACGATTGGATGCGGCTCCTGCGCGAGTGCGACGTGGTGGGCGAGCCCGGCAGCTTCCGGCCGCTCGTGCTGGACGGCGCGGGGCGTCTGTATCTGCACCGCTACTGGGATTACGAGCGGCGCGTCGCCGACGATCTTTCCGCTCGCGCGGTCGATGCCGGCGACGTCAACGACAAGCTCCTGCGCGACGGGCTGAAGCGCTACTTCCCCGACGCGGACGACATCCAGCAGAAGCTCGCGGCCGCCACCGCGGTGCTGAGGCGGTTCTGTGTGATCTCGGGCGGGCCGGGAACCGGCAAGACGACGACCGTGGTGAAGATCCTCGCGCTGCTCGCGGAGCAGGCGCAGCGCCGCAATCTCGCGATCGGCGTCGCCGCGCCGACGGGCAAGGCAGCCGCACGCGTGCAGGACGCGATCGCGAGCGCGCTCGACAAGCTCGACCTCGACCTCTTCGCGAAACAGATGATGCCGAAGGGGGCGGGCACCCTGCACCGGCTGCTCGGCGCGCGTCCCGATTCGGTGTACTACCGGCACAACCGCGCGAATCCGCTTGGGCTCGACGTGCTCGTGGTCGACGAAGCGTCGATGGCCGACCTCGCGCTCTTCGCCAAGCTGCTCGACGCGCTGCCCGCGCGCGCGCGCCTCATCCTGCTCGGCGACAAGGACCAGCTCGCCTCGGTGGAAGCCGGTGCGGTGCTCGGCGACATCTGCGCGGGCAGCGGGCATTCGGCGGCTTTCGCGAAGCGGCTGGCAGCGGTGACCGGCATCGCAGCCGCGAAGATTCCGCGCGGCGCTCGCGACTGCGCGCTCGCGGACTCGGTCGCGCTGCTCGACCGCAGCTATCGTTTCGGTCCTGAAAGCGGCATCGGCTCGCTCGCGCGCGCCGTGAACGCGGGCGACGGCGACGCGGCGCTTGCGCTGCTGACGAGCGGCGCGCAGGCCGACATCGCGTGGGGCGCCGTCTCCGGCGCGTCCGACCTGCGGGCGCGCCTCGCGGCCCACGTCGTCGATGCGCTGCGCGAATACTTCGAGGCGGTGCGCGCGGGCGCGGATCCGCAGGAGATCTTCGCCCGCTTCAACGCGTTTCGCGTGCTGTGCGCGCATCGCCGCGGCGCGTTCGGCGCGATCGCGGTCAATCGCATCATCGAGGATGCGCTCGACGAGCAGGGCTCGGTGAGCGCCCGCAACGCGTGGTATCCGGGGCGGCCGGTCATGATCACGCGCAACGACTACAACGTGCGCCTCTTCAACGGCGACGTCGGCATCGCGCTGCCCGACGCGGACGGCCGGGTGAAGGTATATTTCGTCGGCGAGAGCGTGCGCAGCTTCGCGCCGTCGCGCCTGCCGGACCACGAGACGGTCTATGCGATGACCATCCACAAGTCGCAGGGCTCGGAGTTCGGCCGCGTGCTGATGCTGCTGCCGCCCGAGATGTCGCCGATCATGAGCCGCGAGCTGGTGTACACCGGCATCACGCGCGCGAAGTCGCGCGTCGAGATCTGGGGCGACGCAGCGGTTTTCCGCGAAGCGGTCGGGCGGCGCCTGACCCGCGCGTCGGCGCTGCAGGAGCGCCTGTGGCGCACCGCATGATTACGTACAGGAGGAAGGTTGCATGAAATCGTACTGGATCGTCACCAGGGACCATGTCGCGACGATGGAAAAGCGCGACATGCCCGTGCCGCAGCCCAAAGCCGGCGAGCTACTCATCAAGGTCGCCGCGTCGGCGATGAACCGCGGCGAGATCTTCGTCGGCGGCGTCATGCACGGCGGGCCGGAGAAGCTCGGCGGCAACGAAGGCTCGGGCGTGGTCGAAGCGGTGGGCGAAGGCGTGACCGAGTTCAAGAAAGGCGACCGTGTCATGGGCCGCTGCCGCGGCGCGTTCGCCGAATACGCGATCATGGAAGTCGCGCAGGCGATGAAAGTGCCCGCGCATCTGTCGATGGAAGAGGCCGCGGCGACGCCGCTGTCGTTCATCACCGCCTACGAGATGGTCGTGCAGTACGGCAAGTTGAAAGCGGGCGAGTGGCTGTTCGTGCCCGGCGCCTCGAGCGGCGCGGGCGTGTGCAGCATCCAGATCGCGCAGGTGCTCGGCGCAAAGACGATCGGCACCTCGGGCTCCGCCGAAAAACTCCAGAAGCTGAAGTCGATCGGATTGGACGTCGGCATCCGGACGCGCCAGCCCGACTTCGCGGACAAGGTGAAAGAAGCGACCGGCGGCAAGGGCGCGAACCTCGCGCTCAACCTCGTCGGCGGCACCTTCTTCCCCGAGATCCTGAAGTGCCTCGCGAACCAGGGCCGCGTCGCGATCGTCGGCTACGTCGACAACTCGCACCACGCCGAGATCGATCTCTCGGCGGTGCACGCGAACCGCTTCCAGATCTTCGGCGTGTCGAACGCCAGGCTCACGACAGCGGAGAAGGCCGCCGCCGCCGCGGGCTTCAAGCGCGACATCCTGCCGGCGATCGACAGCGGCAAGATCAAGCCGCTGGTCGACAGCGTCTTCAGCCTCGACGACATCGCGCAAGCAAAGGAGCGGATGGAGTCGAACGCGATGACCGGCAAGATCGTCGTGAAGGTGGCCTAGTTAAAGGCGTAATTTAAACGCAGAGGCGCACGGAGGCGCGCAGAGGAAAGCCCGGGCAAAACGACCTGTAGGATGCGCGTGGACTTCGTCATTCCCGCGCAGGCGGGAATCCATTTTGACTCTGAACGAGTTGAAAATGGATTCCCGATAGCTTCCGCTGGCGCGGTTCGGGAATGACGTTCGTCTTTTCCTCTGCGTCCTCTGCGGTTAATTGCGTTTGACTTTCCCCGGCCGGGTGATCGCGGAGCCGCCGCTGAGGAGCGCGGCGCAGGTCCAGAAGATCGGCGCCAGTCCCGTGCTCGCGCCGAGGACGCCGAACACCGGCGGGATCACCACGTGCGCGCCGTAGCTCACCGCCAGCCGCATCGCGATCGCTTCGGCCGAGCGGCCGGGCGGGGCGGCGTTGAACGAGAGCAGCATTGACAGCGGCTGGCCGCAGCCGAGCCCCAGTCCCAGCACGAATGCGGTCGCTGCGAGCAGCAGCGGCTCGTGCATCAGCGGCACCGCGATAAAGGCGCAGGCCGAGAGCGCCAGGGTTCGCGACATCAGCGCGTGCTCGCCCCATCGCGCCGTCAGCGGCGGGAGCGCGAGGCGCGTGATGAAGCCCGCGACGCCGAACGCCGACATCACGAGGCCGATCGTGGTGGCGGTGAATCCCAGCGAACGCGTATAGACCGGCATGTACAGGTTGAAGAGGTCCAACCCGGTCATCACCGCGGCGTTGGCGAGCAGCGCCCGGCGCAACCCCGGCAGCGCGAACAGGTCTTTGGCGTTGCGCGACGCCTTCTTCTCTTCCTTGACGCGCAGATCGGGGATGCGCTTGTGCCGCGCGGCCAGGATGATCAGCGCGCTCGCGACGACACACGCGAGGAGCAGGAACGTCAGCGGATGCCTCAGGTGGTCGATGCACAGGCCGACGAGGATCGGCCCGCAGATCGCCGCGGTCGATTCGCACAGGCTGTAGTAGCTGAAGTTGCGCGTGCGGGTCTCGGAGGTCGAGAGCAGGCCGACGAGGTTCTGCGTGGCGACCACGAAGAGCATGCTCGTGAATCCGCCGAGCGCCGCGGCGGCGTACAGCGCCGGCAACGAAGGGAAGAGGAAAGGGAGCGCGAGGGAGGCCGCGAAACCCGCGATGCCCCAGTACATCAGGACGCGGTTGTCGAAGCGGTCGGCGAGCCGGCCGGCGTAGACGGAGAGCAGGAACGGAAACAGGCCCCACAGCGCGAACAGGATGCCGGTCTGGAACGGACCGGCGCCCATGTCGACAGCGAACAGGGTCGCGGCGACCCTGAAACCTTTGCTGCCGACGAACGAGATCGAGCAGAGCGCGAGGACGGTGACGATGGGCATTTTGCGGGAGTGATTATAAGGTGACCGGTGAAGCGGTGACGAAACCCGGTGACGAGAAGCGGTGACATGAAACGGTGAGCTGAAGCGGTGACGGTGTATCTATAATTCCGCGTGACCACTGTTCCTCCAGGTGTAACCCCTCCGCCCAAAGGCGACGTCGCGAAGCTGCTGCGCCTCGCACGCTTCCTCGCGCCGTACAAAGGCCGCATCGGCGTCGCGCTGGCCGCGCTCGTGATCGCCGCGGGCTGCGTGCTCGCGCTCGGGCAGGGCATGCGGCACGTGATCGACTCGGGGTTCATGAAAGCCGACCCGGACCGGCTCAACGTCGCGCTCGCGGGCGTCATCGCGATCGCGCTCGTGCTCGCCGCCGCGACGTGGACGCGCTTCTATCTCATGATGAGCACCGGCGAGCGCGTCATCGCCGATCTGCGCAGGGCGGTGTTCGCGCACGTCGTGGATCTCTCGCCGGCGTTCTTCGACGCCTCGCGCACCGGTGAGATCGCCTCGCGCATCGTCAACGACACCGAGCAGATCCGCCAGGTGATCGGCTTCGGCGTCTCGATGCTCCTGCGCAACGGGCTGATGATGATCGGCGCGCTGGTGCTGCTCTTCATCACCAGCGTGAAGCTCGCGGCGCTCATCGTGCTCGGCGTGCCCGCGACGCTCATCCCGATACTGCTGCTCGGCCGGCGCGTGCGCGGCCTGTCTCGCACGAGCCAGGACCGGGTCGCCGGCGTCTCGGCGCACGTGGACGAATCGCTGCACGAGATCCGCACGGTGCAGGCATACGGCCACGAGGCGCGTACGCGCGAGCAGTTCGGCGCCGCGGTGCAGTCGGCGTACGAGACCGCGGTGTCGCGGGTGCGCATGAAAGCGTGGCTGATCTCGCTCGTGATGCCGATCGGCTTCTGCGCGATCGGGCTCATCCTGTGGATCGGCGGCCACGACGTCTTCGCGGGCAGGCTCACCGCGGGCGAGCTTTCGGCCTTCGTCTTTTACGCCGCCGTGGTCGCGAGCGGCGCGGGCACGGTCTCGGAGGTGTGGAGCGAGATCCAGAAAGCCGCCGGTGCGACCGAGCATTTGATGGAGCTTCTCGATACCCGGCCGGCGCTCGTCGCCGCGGAGCCCGCGATCCGCCTGCCGCCGCGCGTCGCCGGCGCGATCCGCTTCGACAACGTGAGCTTCTCGTACCCGACGCGGCCCGAGACCGTCGCGCTGGGCCCGCTCTCTTTCGACGTGAGGCCGGGCGAGCGTGTCGCGCTGGTCGGTCCTTCGGGCGCGGGCAAGTCGACGCTGTTCGCGCTGCTGTTGCGCTTCTACGATCCGTCGAGCGGCCGGGTGCTGATCGACGGCGCCGACATCCGCCACTGCGAGCCGCGCGAGGTGAGGCGCGCGGCGGCGCTGGTGCCGCAGGACCCGGTGATCTTCGCGACCAGCGTCACCGAGAACGTGCGCTTCGGCAAACCGCACGCGGGCATGGACGAAGTGATCGCCGCGTGCGCCGCCGCGCACGCGCTGGAGTTCGTCGAGAAGCTGCCGCACGGTTTCGATACCGATCTCGGCGAGCGCGGCGTGAAGCTCTCCGGCGGCCAGCGCCAGCGCATCTCGATCGCGCGTGCGCTGCTCGCGGACCGCCCCATCCTGCTGCTCGACGAGGCGACGAGCTCGCTCGACGCGGCGAGCGAGCGCAAGGTCGGCGAGGCGCTGGAGAGACTGTCGAGCGGCCGCACCACGCTGGTCATCGCGCACCGCCTCGCCACCGTCCGCAACGCCGATCGCATCGTCGTGCTCGAGCGCGGCCGCATCCACGCGGTCGGCACGCACGACGCGCTGTTACGCGAGGACGGTCTTTACGCGCACCTCGCACGTCTGCAGTTCATCGAAGGCGCGGCTGTTTAACCGTCATTCCCGCGAAGGCGGGAATCCATTTGCCGACCGTTAACGTCGAAATGGATTCCCGATAGCTCCGGCTGTCGCCGGTTCGGGAATGACGTCAGTAGATCACTCCCCCTCCTCCACCGGATTCTCCAGAACCCCGATCCCGCTGATCTCGATGCGCACGCGGTCGCCGGGCTTGAGGAAGATGCCGCGCGGCCGGCCCACGCCCGACGGCGTGCCGGTGGCGATGACGTCGCCGGGGAGCAGCGTCATGCGGCGCGAGAGGTACTCGATGATCTCGGCGATATCGAAGATGAGCTGCGACACGCTCGCGTCCTGCATCGGCTCTTCGTTCACCCAGAGCTGGAGCCGGCACGCGTACGGATCGGGGACGTTGTCGGCGGGAACGATCCAGGGGCCCATCGGCGCGCTGGTCTCGAAGTTCTTGTGGCCGAACCAGTCGATGTTCCAGCGCGGCCAGTCGGGGCGGCGCGCGAGATCGCGCGCCGAGACGTCGTTCATGATGGTGTAACCGGCGACGTACTGCATCGCGTCTTCCACCTTCACGTTGCGCGCGCGCCGGCCGATGACGACCGCGAGCTCGCCTTCCCAGTCGACTTTCTGCGACACGCGCGGCAGGCGTATCGCGTCGCCGGGTCCGATCATGCAGTGCTGCGCGGACTTCAGAAAGAGATACGGCTGTCCCGTCGACTTGTCGACACCGGCGTCCTCGGCGTTCATCTCCTGCGCGTGCGCGCGATAGTTCGCGCCGGTGCAGTAGATCGCGGGCGGGTAAAGGATGGGCGGGAGGAGCCGCACGTCCGAGAGCGGCGTGGAAGGGCCCTGCGGATCCGCGGCGTGCTCGTGCAGTGCGGGAAGCGCTTCGTCCCAGTCGTTGAGGACCGCCAGGATCGACGAGGTCCAGAGCGCGTTCGGAAAGGTTTGCCGCAGGTGATAGATGCTGTCTGCGCCGACGAGGACACCGGGACTGGCGCGGCCGTCGGTACCGCGGTAATTGAGCAGCTTGAACGACGCCATCGTGACCTCCCGTCTTGTTTACTTCGTTCGATGAGGCGGTCCTGCTACTTCGAATGCGCGTTGTATAACCGTCCATACTATAGGGTCCCGGACGGAGTCGCTACCGGCAATCGGGGGAATGGTGATTCGCTGCGTTGCGGTGTTCTTCCTGGCGCTCGCGTCCGCCGCGACGGCCCAGGTGTATCCGGCGAAGCCCGTGCGCATCGTCGTTCCCAACGCGCCGAGCTCGAGCGCTGGGGCAAGGTCATCCGCGCAAGGAACATCTCGCTCGATTAGCCGACGTCGCGTACGATGTTTGCTCGCGCATCAGCTTCGAGCCATGAAAGAGCCCCTCACCGATCAGACTCCCGCACCGCCCGGGCGCGCCGCTGCATACGCCGCGGCATGGCGGTGGTTCTCGCGCCTCAGGGGCGAGATGCGTCTTTCCTACCTCCCGCCGCTGATGGTTTACATGGCCGCGGGTATCTCGGGCCTCACGTCGGTCGTCGGGACTTTCTTCGTCAAGGACTACCTCGGGCTCTCCGCGGCCTTCCTCGCGGGGCTGGGTTTCTGGGCCGGCATCCCGTGGGCGCTGAAGATGCCCGTCGGCCACATCGTCGACCTGGTGTGGCGCTGGAAGGCGCTGCTCGTCTATCTCGGCGCCGCGATGATCGCCGCGAGCCTGCTCGTCATGCTCGGCCTCATCGTCGATCGAGACGCGATGACGCGCACGATGTCGGCCGAAGCGTGGTACGTCGTGTCGGTGCTGCTCGCGCCCATCGGCTACGTCATCCAGGACTGCGTCGCCGACGCGATGACCGTCGAGGCGGTGCCGGGCGTCGACGAGCACGGCGAGCCGATCGGCGAAGAGCGCCGCAAGCTCATGCACACGACGATGCAGACCCTCGGCCGCGTCGCGATCATCGGCGGCGGCGTGCTGGTCGCCGCGATCAATCTCTACGTTTTCTCCGATACCGAAGAGCTGCCGCCCGCGCAGATGGCCGCGCTCTACGCGCAGGTCTACGTGATGGCGCTCGCGATCCCCGCGATCTCGGTCCTCGGCGTGGTGCTCGCGGCGGTGCTGAAAGCGCGCGAGCGACGCAGGCTCGCCGCCGCCGGCGCGGATCGCGACCCTGCCCGCGACCGCGGCGAGCGGCCGCGGGCGAACTGGGCCATCCTCGGCGGCAGCTTCGTGTTCGTCGTCTTCTCGGTGGCGATGGGGCTGAGCGAGTCGCCGTACAGCCAGGAGATCATCTTCGCCGGCTCGTTCGGGATCGTGGTCTATCTCGTGGCGAGGCTCACGCGCGAGCTGGATCCGACGGCGCGCGAGACGCTCATCGGCACCGCGGTCGTGATCTTCGTCTACCGCGCGGTCCCGCTGCCGGGCCCCGGCGTGAGCTGGTGGATGATCGACCGGCTCGGCTTCGATCCCGAGTTCTTCAGCGTGCTCGACCTCATCTCGGCGTCGCTGACGCTCGCCGGCATGTTCGCCTTGCGCCGCTTCATGGCGCGCCGCTCGATCACCTACATCGTCGGCGTCCTCACCATCGTCGCGGCGGTGCTCACGGCGCCGTACATCGGGATGTTCTACGGCCTGCACGAATGGACCGCGCGCATGACGCACGGCGTCGTCGACGCGCGCTTCATCGCGCTGATCAACACCGCCATCGAGTCGCCGCTGGGGCAGATCGCGATGATCCCGATGCTCGCGTGGATCGCGCGCTCCGCGCCGGACCGGCTCAAGGCGACGTACTTCGCCGTCATGGCCTCGTTCACCAATCTCGCCCTGTCGCTGTCGCAGCTCGGCGGCAAGCACCTCAACGCGGTCTTCGTCGTCTCGCGCGAAGTGCGCGACCCGGTGACGCACGCCGTCACGACGGCGGCGGACTACAGCCAGCTCGGCAAGCTGCTCATCGTGCAGACGCTGATCGGCCTCGCGCTGCCGTTCGCGGCGATCCTGATCGCGCGCGTCTTCAGGTGGCGCACCGCGTAACGGCCACGCGCGTGGCGGCGAAGAAGAAAGCGCGAGCGACCGCACGCAAGCGTGCGCGCTACGCCGATGCGCTGGGCGATCTCGAAGCGGCGGATGACAAGGTCGTGCTCGAGATCGACGGCGAGCGCGTCGCCATCACCCATCTCGACAAGGTGTTGTGGCCGGCGGACATCGCGCGCGGCGCGCGCGAGTACACGCGGCGGGACTTCGTGCGCTATCTCCTGCACGCGGGGCCGTACATGCTGCCGCACACGCGAGACCGTCCGCTGACGCTGATCCGCATGCCCGAAGGCATCACCGGGCGGCGCTTCGTGCAGTTCCACTGGGAACAGCGCCTGCCGGCGTTCGTGCAGACGATCTCGATCTTCTCCGAGAAGAACAAGGCGCCTGAAGAGTTTCTCCTCTGTAACAACATGCCCACGCTGCTGTGGCTCTCGCACGTCGGCACGCTGGAGCTGCACGTGTGGCACTCGCGCGCGAACGCGAGGCCCGACGCCGCCCGCGCATCGACCGACTACACGAGCTCCGCGGCGGCGGTGCAGCGCTCGCTCCTCAATCATCCCGATTACCTCGTCTTCGACGTCGATCCCTACATCTATTCGGGCGCCGAAGCGCAAGGCGCGCAACCGGAGATGAACGCGGCCGCGTTCGACAAGGGCAAGGCGGTCGCCTTCGAGCTCAAGCGCCTGCTCGATTCGATGAAGCTCTCGAGCCTCGTCAAGACCTCGGGCAAGACCGGGCTGCACATCCTCGTGCCGCTCGTGCGCAAGCTGTCCTACGACGCGGTGCGAGCATTCGCCGGCGAGATCGCGAAGCACCTGCTCGCGGCACGTCCGGACCTGATCACGATCGACTGGAACACCACCCGCCGCACCGGCAAGATGTTCCTCGACTACGCGATGAACGTGCGGGTGAAAACGCTCGCGGCGCCGTATTCGGTCCGCACCGTCCCCGGCGCGCCGGTGTCGATGCCGCTCACGTGGGAAGCGCTCAGACTCGCGCACCCGCTCGACTACACGATGGAGACCGTGCCGGCGCTGCTGGCGAAGCGCGGCGACCTGTGGAGCGACCTCCTGGAACGCAAGCAGGACCTCGCGAAAGTGCTGAGCGGCTGATGCCGTCATTCCGCGAAGGCGGGAATCCATGTTCAACGTCAAAATGGATCTCCGCATACGCGGGGATGACGAACATCACGAAGGCGCGTAAATCGTCCCCTCGCGAAACGCATTGTGTATCGTGGTCGCCGCGATCGCCGCATGTCCCGCGCCGACCGCGATCTGGTTGAGGTCGTTGCACACGTCGCCGACCGCATAGAGTCCCGGCATCGTCGTGCGCAGGCGATCGTCGACGACGATCTGCCCGACGTCGTCGCATTTCGCGCCCACGGCCTGCGCGAGGTCGGAGCGTATGCGGCAGCCGAGCGCCGAATAGAGCGTGTCGAAGCTGTGTATCGTGCCGTCGCGCGTCCGCAGGCCGACGATGCGTCCTTCGTGCGTGCACACCTCGGCGAGCGTCTCGTCGACGACGCGGATGCCGCACGCGTCGAGCGCCGCGCGGTCTTCCGCCGCGATCTCGTGCGGCGTGCCGAGCGTGAAGAGCGTGAGCTTGTCGGTGTAGTGGCGAATGAAGCGCGCTTCGTTGACGCCGCGCACGCCGCGGCCGATCACGGCAACTTCCTTGTCGATCACCTCGTACCCGTCGCAGATCGGGCAGTGACGCACCAGGCCGCTGCGGATCGCATCCTGGATGTTCGGCAGCGCGGGCTCGACATCCATGGCGCCGGTCGCGATCACCACCGTGCGCGCTTCGACGACCTCGGTGCCGACGCGCGCCCGAAACGTGCCGTCGGCCGCGATCTCCAGGTGCTCGACGTTGCCCGCAGTGAGCTTCGCGCCGTAGCGCCGCGCCTGCTCGCGCAGCCGCACCAGGATCTCGCGGCCGCTGATGCCGTCGGGGAATCCCGGGTAGTTGTGCGAGGTCGGTATGAGCGACGCGCGGCTGCCGCCTGCGTCGACGATGCGCGTGTCGCGCCGATAGCGCGCGAGATAGGTCGCGGTGATCAGCCCCGCGGGGCCGCCGCCGATGATGAGGCAATCGAGCATGACTGAGGAAGCGATGGAGACGCGCGACGCTCGCAAGCGTCATGCCGTAATTCCGCTGCGCCGGCGTCATGCATCATTGCACTGGAAAGGAAAGGAGGTCTCGGAGGGAAACCCTGGTTTCCCTCCGAGGCGTTTACTGGACAGATTTTGCGCCCGCAGGGCGCTAAATCTGGTCGGAGAAGAAGCTCGCCGGGCGAGGGCCGTCGCCTTCGCGTCTCAGTACGGTCGCATCGCGCCTGAATGCGTCCGCCGGCATGCGGTCGACCATGTACGCCATCACGCGGTCGCGATCCTCGATCGAAAGATCGCCGACGTTGAAGTCGTACGCGCGCGCGTTGCGATCGCGCACCACGATGGTCCAGTCGCTCCCGCGGCGCTCGAGGTAGATGTCGGCCGCGTCCTTCCAGCGCACGCTCTGGTCGTAGCGCAGGAATCCGTACACGCTGCCCGCGTCGCGCGTGATCGTCGCGTCGAACGTCGCGAAGTACACGCAGGCCCACGACGCCATCGCGCCCGCTGCGATGAGCGGCCAGTTGCGGCGCAGCCGTCGTCGCTCGAGCACGGCGTAGCCGACTGCGAAGACCGCGAGCAGGCCGAAGAGCGCACCGATCCAGAGCGGATACGAGAGCGTGAGAGCGTCGGCGCTCCGCGAGATCTGCATGGCGAAGAACATGGGGCGTGCATGATAGCATCGTACCCATGCAGCCCGTCTTCGATACGCACTTCCACATCATCGATCCGCGGTTTCCAGTCATGGAAAACCAGGGATTCCTGCCGCCGGTGTTCACCGTCGACGATTACGTCTCGCGAACTTCGGGCCTGGGCATCCGCGGCGGCACGGTCATCGCCGGTTCTTTCCAGGGTACGCAGACCGCGTACATGCACGACGCCCTGCACAAGCTCGGGCCGACGTTCGTCGGCGTCATCCAGGTTCCCGCGACGGTTACGGACGAAGAGATCCTGCATCTCAACGCCGCCGGCGTGCGCGCGGTGCGCTTCAATCTGTATCGCGGCGGCTCCGCCGGCATCGAAGACCTCGACCGCCTCGCGCGGCGGGTGCACGACGTCGCCGGATGGCACGCCGAGCTCTACGTCGATGCGTCGACGCTGGATCCGATCTTCGAGACCGTCGCCAGCCTGCCGAAAGTCAGCATCGACCACCTCGGCATGACGCAGGCGGGACTGAAGAAAGTCGTCGAGCTCGCGGCCCGCGGCGTGAAGGTGAAGGCGACCGGCTTCGGACGCGCGCAAGTCGACGTCCCGGTCGCGCTGCGCGAGATCGCGAAGGCGAATCCCGACAGCCTGATGTTCGGCAGCGACCTGCCGTCGCAGCGCGCCCGGCGTCCTTTCGAGCCTGCGGACATGGACCTGATACGCGAGACGCTGGGCGACACGCTCGCACGCAAGGCGTTCCGGGACAACGCCGTCGATTTCTATCGCCCGCGCGAGACACCGAAAGCGACATGACCAGGAAAAAAGCCGTACCGAAGAAGATCGATCCGCACGCAGTGGTTCACAACGGGGGCATGGCGAAGAACCTCGGCGTCAAGCTGCTGAAAGTGACGAAGAAGCGCATCGTCGCCGAGATGCCGGTCGAGGAGAAACACCTCAACCGCTCGGGGCGCGTCAACGGCGGCGCGCTGATGGCCTTCGCCGATCTGCTGGGCGCGACGGGCACCGTCGCCAACCTCCCGCCGGGTCACCGCACGACCACGCTGGAATCGAAGACGAACTTCTTCGCCGCGGGCGTCGGGCCGGTGCTGTGCGCGGTCTCCAGGCCGCTGCACATCGGCCGCACCACGATGGTGTGGCAGACGACGATACGCAATACGGATAAGAAGCTGGTGGCGGTGGTTACACAAACGCAGATCGTCCTGCCGGGGGAACGTCGGTAGGGCCGTCATTCCCGCGAAGGCGGGAAACCATTTTGACTTTCGAGCCCTGAATGGATTCCCGATCGCGCTGTCGCGCGTCGGGAATGACGATCACCATGAAACGCCGGAGGAGCGATGACCATAAAAAAACTGAGAACCCAGCGTGACGATCAGCAATGGATGCTCGATCTCGCGCTCAACATGCGCGGGCGCGTCCAGAACTTCGAGCGCGACGATCTCGAGGTGCCGGCGGGCAAGCGCGCGCGCAACTACCGCATGCTGCCGAAGGTGTGGCGCGAAGCGGGCGAGCGCCACGAGCGGCTCGCGAAGCGCGCCCAGAAAGCCGGCGCGGATGCGACCGCCACGCACCACTACGACCACGCGATCGAGTGCTATCGCATGGCGCAGCACCCGATCTACTTCGACAATCACCCGGTCAAGAAACAGCTCTACAAAAAGCTTTCGGAGATGGTCGACCGCCGCTCCGAGGTCGCGGAGTACCCGATCGAGCGCGTCGAAGTGCCTTTCGACGACGGCAAGACGATCTCGTGCCTGTTCCACCTGCTGCCCGATCGGCGCAAAGCGCCGGTGGTGATCTACGTGCCGGGCATGGACCAGACCAAAGAGGTCTTTCCCAGGGCGGCGCACAACATCGCCTTGTCGCGAGGCTTTCACGTCATCGCGATCGACGGCCCCGGTCAGGGCAACTCGAACCTGCAGAAGATCCGCGCGATCGGCGACAACTACGAGCGCGCCGGCGCCGCGGTCATCAGCTACCTGATGAAGCGGCCGGAGGTGGACAGGAAGAAGATCGCGATCTACGGCATCAGCATGGGCAGCTACTGGTGCCTGCGGTTGTCGAGCTACGACCATCGCGCCGCCGCGGTGGTGAGCTCGGTCGCGTGCTTCAATCCGAACAACACCATCTTCACGCAGTCCTCGCCGCGCTTCAAACAGATGTTCATGTACATGGCGGGCTACGACGACGAGGAGAAGTTCGATGACGAAGTCGCCAAGCCCATGACGGTGCGCGGCTACCTGAAGGACATCACCTGCCCGACGCTCCTCGTCACCGGCGAGTTCGACCCCCTGTGCCCCCTCGAGGATGCCGTCGAGGCCTACGCCGATTTGAAGGTGCCCAAGGAGATGTGGGTGATGGAGAATCAGTACCATCCGCTGTGGGGCATCCCGAACCTGGGTGGCATGGACTGCCACGATTACGTGCTCGACTGGCTGCAGGCGCTCTTCTCGGGCAAGCGCGTGCCGACGAAGAGGGGCCGCATCGCCTATATTCGCGAGAACGGCGACGGCCCGTGGGGCGATTGCGAGTGGCAGCCGCCGATCAAGCCAGGGCAAGCTTACTTTTGATGGTTTGAAACCACCCCCACCCTGACCCTCCCCCGGAGGGGGAGGGGATGCAGGAAGGAGCACAGCGTGTCCGAAGCCGCAGTGCCCGTGACAACCCCGCTCGCCCGGGAAGCGGTTCAGCCGAGCAGCGATCCCCAATGGCAGGCGCACCTGAAGCGCCAGCAGCTCCAGCTGCTCGCGCGGCAGGCGACGCGCACGCCGTTCGCCATCGTCATCGCCTGCGGCTTCGTCGCGTATACCGTCCGCGATTACGCGCCGCTGGTCCTCGTCGCGACGTGGTGTGCGCTGGTGCTCGCGCTGCTGTTCAGCCGCCGCTGGTACGCCCAGTCACTGCTCGCCGACACGCCGGACGACGCGACGCCCGCCCTGAAGCGCCTGGTCGTGCTCAGCCTGTCCAACGGCGCGATGCTGGGGCTCGGCGCCCTTTTGTTCTTCAAGGGGCTGCCGGGCGAGGAGCGCGCGCTGCTCACCATGATCTTCGTGTGCTGGACGGCCGGCGCGGTGGCGACCGCCGCGGCGTACGCGCCGGCTTTCTACGGTTTCGTCAGCGCCGGGCTGCTGCCGCTCGCGATCATGTGGGGCGTGCCGTTCGACTCCGAAAACGTGGCGGTCGGCGTTCTGATCGTGCTGTTCGGTCTCTTCCAGATCCTCTTCGTCCGCGACAACGAGCGCGTGGTGTGCGAATCCTTTCTGATCCGCTTCGAGAACGAGCGATTGCTCGACGCGCTCGAGAAAGAGCGCCAGGAGGTATTGCTCGCACGCGACCGCGCCGAGGACGCGAGCCGCGCGAAATCGCGCTTCCTCGCCGCCGCCAGCCACGACCTGCGCCAGCCGCTGCACGCGCTCGCGCTCTACAGCGGCGCGCTGTCCCTGCGCGAGACCGAAGCCGGCTGCGCCGAGCTCGTCGCGCAGATCGACAACACGGTCAATTCGCTGTCGGCGCTGTTCGAGTCGCTGCTCGACATCTCCAAGCTCGACGCGGGCGCGGTGAAGCCGGAGCTGCGGCGCATCGACGTCTCGTCGAGCATCGACCGCATGAAGTCCGAGTTCAAGGCGATCGCACAGGAGAAGGGGCTGGAGTTCCTGGTGTCGTCTTCCGATGCGACGGTCGAGACCGACCCGGTGCTGTTCGAGCGCATCCTGCGCAACCTCGTCGACAACGCCATCAAGTACACGAAGGAAGGCACGGTCGAGCTCTCGACCAACATCGTCGGGCAGGGCTTGCGCATCGCGGTGACCGACACCGGGCCCGGCATCCCCGACGCCGAGCGCGAACGCATCTTCGAGGAGTTCTACCAGATCGGTAATGCCGAGCGCGATCGACGGCAGGGATTGGGCCTCGGCCTCGCGCTCGTGCGCAGGCTGGCGAAGCTCCTCGACATACCTCTCGAGATGACGAGCGAGCCGGGCAAGGGTTCCACCTTCGCAGTCACGCTTCCGCGCCTCGCCCGCGTCATCACCGCCGAAAAGGCGCGGGAGACCCCCGTCGCGCCGGCCGCGTCCGGAGAGCTCGCCGGCGCGCACGTGCTGGTGCTCGACGACGAGCCCGCGGTGCGCCTCGGCATGCGCGCGCTGCTGGAAGTGTGGGGCTGCCACGTCACCGCGTGCAGCAGCTACGTCGAAGCCGAGCGCATGATCGCGCAGTATGCGCTGACGATCGACGTCATCGTCGCCGATTTCAGGCTGCGCGAGCACGAGACCGGCATCGACGCGGTGCGCAAGCTCCGTGCGACGCTGGGCGACGTGCCGGCGCTCCTCATCAGCGGCGACACCGCGCCCGAGCGCCTGTCCGAAGCTCAGGCCAGCGGCATCCCGCTCTTGTCCAAGCCGGTGAACCCCGAGACGCTGAAGGAGCGTGTGAAATCCGTCCTGCGGCGCTGAGAGCGGCGCGACCGAAGAGGCACGAAGCCCGTGACTTGTTCGGCCGTGCCGTAGATGGTATTGATAACGACAACGGCATCTACGAGGAGAGCGGCGTGGTCGAACCCCAGATGTACAGCGGCGAGGAGCGGCGCCTGCGCGACCGCTCGCGAGGCATCGTCCTTCGCCGGCGCAGCAATGTCCTGCCCGAAGGTCAGGTCGAGCGGCGGCGCGCGCCGGTGCACAACGGATTCGACATCGCCTCAGCGCTCGAGATGCACCTCGACGAGCACAAGGGCCGCCGCGCGATGCTCAACCTCCTCGAGTCGTGGCTCTCGGAATCGAAGAGCGCCCAGGGCGACGGGCACGACGACGGCTACCAGCAGGCGGTCGAATACGCGATCGAAGTGATGAAGGGGTCTCCGGATGTGCTCACGGCGATTGCGGTGCTGCAGCGCAAGCCGGAAGAGAGCTAAAAGGTGACGAGAAAAAGTGACGGATAAAGCAGTGACGGATAAAGCGGTGACGAAAAGCGTTCGCGCCACCGTAACCCGTCACCGTCCTATCCGTCACCGTTTCACCCGTCACTTTTTCATGGCGACGGTCGTCGCGCCCTCCGCCGACCACCCACCCCCGAGCGCCCTATAAAGACTCACGGCCGCTTCGAGCCTGTTCAACCTGATCTGCGACAGCTGATCCTGCGCACTGAACAGCGTGCGCTGCGCGTCGAGCACCGACAGGAGATCGTCCGCGCCTTCGCGGTAACGGACTTCGGCGAGCCTGAGCGCTTCGCTCGCTTCGCGCTGCACCCCGGCCTGTAACGTCTCCTGCTGGGCCTGGCGGCTCGCCGCGACGAGCGAGTCCTCGACATCCTTGAACGCCGCGAGAATCGCCTTGCGGTACGACTCGACCAGCTCGCGCTCGCGCGATTCGGCGACCGCTTTCTGGCCGCGCAGCCGTCCGCCGTCGAAGATCGGCTGGAGCACCGACAGCGCGAGACCGACGGTGCTCGTGCCGCCGGTCGCGAACGAGAGCAGCGCCGCGCTCGCTGCGCCTGCCGAGCCGGTGAGCGAGATGCTCGGCAGCAGCGCCGCACGCGCTGCGGCGAGGTTGGCGTTGGCGGCGGCGAGCGAGGCCTCGGCCGAGGCGAGATCGGGCCTGCGCACCAGAAGCTCCGAAGGCAGGCCGGGCTCGATCGCCGGCACCGCGAGGTCGGCGACACCTTGCGCTTTCACGTCGAAGCCTTCCGGCACGTTGCCGACGAGGATCGCGAGCGCGGCGAGCGTCTGCCGTTCCTGCTGCTCGAGCGGCAGCAGCGCCGCGCGCTGCGAGAGCACCGTGGCTTCCTGGCGCGAGAGGTCGAGCTGGGTGTTCGCGCCGTTGCGCACGCGCGCGGCGACGAGGTCGCGCACGCGCTCGGCGATCTGGAGGTTGTCGCGGGCGACCGTGAGCCGGCTCCTCAACGACAGCACCTGGAAGTAGCCCGTCGCCACACCCGAGATCAGGGTGAGCCGCGCGGTGTCGCGATCGTAGACCGTCGCCTGCAGCGAGCTCTTCGCGGCGTTCACCCCTGCGCGATTGCGGCCCCAGAGGTCGATCTCGTAGCTCGCCGACAGCGAGTAGCTGCTCGCTTTGGTGGTCGTCGAGCCGAAGTCGTTGCTCGTGCTGCGCGCCGACGAGCCGACGCCGAGGTCGAGCGTCGGGAACAGCGACGCACCCGCTACACGCACCTGCGATTCGGCCTGGCGCACACGCTCGGTCGCGATCGCGAGGTCGGGGCTGCCCTTGAGCGCCCGGTCGACGAGGCTTTGCAGCTCGGCCGAGCCGAACGCGTTCCACCACTCGGGCGACACCGTCGCGCCGCTGGTGCCTTGCGCTTCGTTCCACGCCGCCGGCGCCGCGACGTCGGGCTTGAGCATCGGGCTCGTCATGCTGCAGCCGGTGAGGGCGAGCGCAACCGCGAGGGAAATGGCTTTCATGCTGTTCATGGCTTTTCCTTTACTCCGAAGCAAGTGCAACCACCGGATCTAGACCGGCAGCCTTACGCGCGGGCATGTAACCGAACACCAGTCCCGTCGCGAACGCGCAGCCGAACGCGAGCGCCACCGGGAACAGCGAGAACTTCACCGGCGTGCCGAGCGCGCCGATCAGCCACGCCGCGCCCAATCCGCCCGCGACGCCGATCAATCCGCCGAGCGCCGACACCGCCATCGCTTCGGTCAGGAACTGCTGGAGGATGTCGCGCATGCGCGCGCCGGTCGCCATGCGCACGCCGATCTCGCGGGTGCGCTCGGTGACGTTGACCAGCATGATGTTCATCACGCCGATGCCGCCGACCAGCAGCGAGATCGCCGCGATCGAGCCGAGCAGGATCGTCAGGGTGTTCTGCGTCTCGGTCGCGGTCTCCAGCAGCGACGCCATGTTGCGGATCTGGAAGTCGGCGGTGCGATGGCGCGCCTGGAGCAGGCTCTCGACCTGGGCTTGCGTGTCGTCGATTTTCGCGACGTCGTCCACCGCGACCGTGATGTTGCGCAGGAAGCGCTGGCCGAAGAGGCGCAGCCCCCCGGTGGTGTACGGCACGATCACCACGTCGTCCTGGTCCGAGCCGTTGGGCGACGCGCCGCGCTCGCTCATCACGCCGATCACCTGGAACAGCACGTTGTTGAGCACCACGTGCTTGCCGATCGGATCGGCGCCGTCGGGGAAGAGGTTCTTCGCCACGGTCTGGCCGAGCACGACGACCGGCGCGTAGCTCTTCACGTCCGAGCGCGAGAAGAAGGTCCCGCGCGCCACCGGCCAGTTGCGTGCGACGGTGAACGCTTCGCTGGTCGAGGTGGCCTGCGTCTGGTAATCGGCGTTGCCGTAGCGCGTCGTCACGTTGCCGCCGAGCTCGGGCACCGCCGCGAGCACGTTGGGCACTTTCGAGATCGCTTCGGCGTCGTCGGGCGTCATCGTCGCCACACCGCTGCCCATGCCGCCGCGCGTGGTGGCGGCGGGACGGACGAGGAGCAGATTGGTGCCCATGCCGCTGATGCGGTCGATCACCGCCTGCTTCGCGCCGTCGCCGACCGCGAGCATCGCGATGACCGAGCCCACGCCGATGACGATGCCGAGCAGGGTGAGCGCGGTGCGGAAGAGGTTGGAGCGCAACGCGCGGCCGGCGGCTTTGATTGCCTCTACGAGGCTGCCGAAACCACCCGCATCCCGGCCTTCGTCCTGATGGGGAAGGAGAGTTCCCTCCCCCTCAGGGGGAGGGTTAGGGTGGGGGTGGGTTGAGAGCCCATCGGAGACGATGTTGCCGTCGCGGATCTCGATGACGCGATGCGCGTGCGCCGCGACTTCCTGCGAATGCGTGATGACGATGACCGTATGGCCGTCGCGCGAGAGCTTGTTGAGCAGCGCCATCACCTCGACGCCGCTCTTGCTGTCGAGCGCGCCGGTCGGCTCGTCGGCGAGGATGATCTGCCCGCCGTTCATCAGCGCGCGCGCGATCGACACGCGCTGCTGCTGGCCGCCCGAGAGCTGGTTCGGCTTATGATCGAGGCGATCGGAGAGACCGAGCGCCGAGAGCAGCTCTTCGGCGCGCGCGTGGCGCTCGGCCGGCGACATGCCCGCGTAGGTCGCGGGAATCTCGACGTTCTGGGTCGCGGTCGCGCCGGCGATCAGGTTGTACTGCTGGAATACGAAACCGAACGCGACGCGGCGCAGCCGCGCGAGCTCGTCGCGGCCGAAGCCCGACACGTCCTCGCCCATGAAGCGATACGTGCCGCTGGTCGGACGGTCGAGACAGCCGAGGATGTTCATCAGCGTCGACTTGCCCGATCCCGACTGGCCGACGATCGCGACGAACTCGCCGGGATGGATGGCGAGGTCGATGCCGTGCAGCACCTCGACCGCAAGCTCGCCGGTGCGGTAGGTCTTGGTGACGCCGGATAGCTGAATAAGCGGAACATCGACCCGCGCCCCCTCAGGGGGAGGGTTGGGGTGGGGGTGGGTTTTCACGATCGTGCTCATATCCGCGGCTGCATCCTGCGTGCGTTGTTGTTACCCGTCTGGGCCGTGCCGTTCGCCGGCCGCGGCGTCGCCGAGCCGCTGACGACCTGCTCGCCGGGCTCGAGGCCTGCGACGATCTGCGCCGAGATGCGGCTCATCACGCCGACCTGCACTTCGCGCTCTTCGATCTGCCCGTCGGCTTTCACGACGCGCACCATCGCGCGGCCGTTCGCGAAGCGCGTGCGCGGATCGACGTCGCTGCCGCGCGAGTCGCCCGCGCCGCGGCCCTGGCCGCCGCCTTTCGTGGCCGCGCCCGAGACCGCCGACGCGCCTTCGGGCGCCTTGCGGTTTTCCCCCGAGGCCTGGGCCCTGCGGACCGGCCGCAGCGCCGACACCGGCACGAACACCGCGTCTTTCGCCTGGGCGGTGACGAAGAAGACCTGCGCGGTCATCTGCGTCATCAGCGCGCGGTCGGGGTTCTCGACGTCGAACAGCGCGTTGTAGAGCACCACGTTGTTGACGGTGACCGGCGTCGGCTCGATCTGGCGCAGCTTTCCGTACCAGCGCTTGGTCTGGCTGCCGAGCGTGGTGAAGTACACCTCCATGCCGACCTTGAGCTTGGAGACGTCGGCTTCGGACACCTGCGACTGCACCGTCATCGTCGAGAGGTCGGCGATGCGCAGCACGATCGGCGCCTGCTGGTTGGCGTTGAGGGTCTGGCCCTGCTTGGCGGCCTGCGAGACGACCGTGCCCGACATCGGCGCGTAGATCTTGGTGTAGTTCAGGTTCGCTTCGTCGCCGCGCAGCGTCGAGCGGGTCTGCTCGGCCTGCGCCTTCAGCACGTCGATCTGCGCTTTCGCCGAGCGCAGCGCCGCGGCGGCGGTGTCCACCGCATCCTGGGTGGTGGCGTTCTCCTTCTGGAGGTTCATCTGGCGCTGGTACTGCTGCTCGGCGAGCGCGAGCTGCGACTGCTTGTCGGCGAGCTGCGCTTCCTGCGTGCGAAGCTGCGCACGGTCGGCGTCGACGCGCGTGGTGTACACCGTGGGATCGATCTCGGCCAGGAGCTGACCTTCCTTGACCACGGCGCCGACCTCGACGTGCAGCTTCTTGATCTGGCCCGACACCTGCGTGCCGACGTCGACGTAGTCGCGCGGCTGGAGTATGCCGGTCGCGGTGACGCTGTCCTCGAGGTCGCCGCGCTGCACGACCGCCGTCGTGTACCGGGCGGCGCTTTCCGCCGACGCGGTCCACGCGGTGTAGCCGTAATAGGCCCCGCCGCCGAGCGCGAGCGCCACCGCGAGCGCGATGGCGCTGCGCGCGATGCGGCTGCGGCGCTTGAAGCGCGCCCTGATCGACGTCTTGCCCGCGGGTGCGAGGAGCTTTTCGTTCGTGCGGTCCATGGTCAGTGCATCCGGTTGGTTGCCATGGTTCGCAGTCTCGCGCTTCAGCGAGGATGAAATGTGGAGGGAATGTGGACATTGCGTAAAACAAGGTGACGGGTGAAGCGGTGACGGGTCACGGCGGCGCGAACGCTTTTCGTCACCGCTTTATCCGTCACCGCACTATCCGTCACCGTTCTACCCGTCACTTTTTCCACCTCCACATTTCCTCCCCAATCCCCCCGTATCCTGCGAACCCATGGACAAGGCGACGTTCGACAAGCTCCGCACCAAGCTCTTCCTCGCCATCGCCGGGGCGATCGCGGCGCTGACGCTGGCGGCGTGGTTCGTGTTCAGCACGACGTTCGAGCAGGGGTTCGTGCAGTACCTCAACCGTGCGGACGAGCTGCGGCTGGAGGCGCTGGCGGACGATCTCGGACAAGGCTATGCGCGCGAAGGCAGCTGGGCGTGGGTGGCGAACGACCGCGATCGCTGGATCGAGATGACGCGCGAAGCGCTCGGCCTGCCGCGGCCGGCGGCCGACGGCGCGCGGCCTCAGAGCCCGCGGCGCGACACGCCGCTGACCATCGATCCGCGCCTGCATCTGTTCGATGCGCAGAAAAATCTGCTGATCGGGCGGTCGGAAGCGCGCTCCGGGGCGTTGCTCAAACCGATCACGGTGCAGAACGCGACGGTCGGCTATCTCGGCTACGTCCCGCGCCCCGAGGTGATCGCCTCGATCGAGCGCGCCTATCTCACGCGCCAGCGCCTGGCGTTCGGCACGGTCGCGATCGGCATGCTCGTCGCCGCGCTGCTCCTCGGCGCGGGGCTCGCGTACTGGCTTACCCGCCGCATCACCGTGCTGGCTCGCGGCACGCACGCCCTCATCCAGGGCGATTACGAAGCGCGCGTCGCCGCCCGCGGCCACGACGAGCTCGCGCAGCTCGCACGCGACTTCAACACGCTCGCGGCGACGCTGCAGGCGACGCGCGAAGCGCGTCGGCAGTGGGTCGCCGACATCGCGCACGAGCTGCGCACGCCGCTCGCGCTGCTGCGCGCCGAGATCGAGTCGATGCAGGACGGCGTGCGCCCGCTCGACCAGGCGTCGCTCGCTTCGCTGGCAGCGGAAGCCGCGCGCCTCGGGCGGCTCGTCGAGGACCTGCACACCCTGTCGATGTCCGACGTCGGCGCGCTCACGTATCACAAGGAGCCGGTCGATCTCGCCGAAGTCGTCGAAGACGCGCTCGACCTCCAGCGCCATGCGCTGGGCGATAAAGGATTGAGCGTCGACACCCGGCTCGACGACGGCGTGCGCGTGCTCGCCGACGAGACGCGCCTCGCGCAGGTGCTCGCCAACCTCGCGCAGAACAACCTGCGCTATACGCAGGCGCCCGGGCGGGTCGCGGTCACCCTGCGGCGCGAGGGCGAGCGCGCGGTGCTGGCGTGGGAAGACAGCGGCCCGGGCGTCCCCGATGCCGACTTGCAGCGCCTGACCGACCGCCTCTATCGTGTCGAAGCGTCGCGCAATCGCGCGAGCGGCGGCGCAGGACTCGGGCTTGCTATCGCGAAGGCGATCGTCGAAGGCCACGGCGGCACGCTGAGCGCGCGCCGCAGCGACCTCGGCGGACTCGCGATCGTTATGGAGTTACCGGTGTTCCCATCGTAGGGTGCGCGCGAGCGCACCGATAAAGACGCGGTGCGTTAGCACGCACCCTACGCAAAACCGAGCGTTGAAAAGATGAACGAACGCATTCTCATCGTCGAAGACGAAGAAAAGCTCGCAGGCCTCCTGCGCGACTACCTCGCGCAGGAAGGCTTCGAGGTCTCGATGCTCCACCGCGGCGACCAGGTCGAGGACTGGGTGCGCGCGAACGGTACCGACCTCGTGCTGCTCGACCTCATGCTGCCGGGCAAGAACGGCCTCGATGTGTGCAAAGCGTTGCGCGCGTCGGCGTCGGATGTCTCGATCATCATGGTCACCGCGCGCGTCGACGAGATCGACCGCCTGCTCGGCCTCGAGCTCGGCGCCGACGATTACATCTGCAAACCGTTCAGCCCGCGCGAGGTCGTGGCGCGCGTCAAAGCGGTGCTGCGCCGTGCGAAGAAAGGCGAAGCGCCGGCCGACGGCGGCCTCGCGCTCGACGAAGCGGGCTACAGGGCGACGCTCGCCGGCAGGGACCTCGGCCTCACCGCGGTCGAGTTCGAGCTTCTCAAGGTGCTCGTGTCGCAGCCCGGCCGCATCTACACTCGCGAGCAGCTCATGGACCTCATGTATCGCGACCAGCGCGTCGTCTCCGACCGCACCGTCGACAGCCACGTGAAGAAGATCCGCAGGAAGATCGCTGCGGTCATGCCCGAGCGCGAGATCGTGCATTCGGTCTACGGCGTGGGCTACAAGTACGAGTGGTCCTGACATGCGCGTGCTGCTGGTCGAAGACGACGCGATGATCGGCGAGAGCGTGCGCACCGGGCTGCGCCAGGACGGCTTCACCGTCGACTGGGTGCGCGACGGCGCGGGCGCCGAATCGGCGCTCGCCACTCACGGCTACGACGCGGTCCTGCTCGACCTCGGCCTGCCGAAGAAGAGCGGCGTCGAGGTGCTCAAGTCGATACGCCGCGGCGGCGACGACGTGCCGGTGCTGATCACCACCGCGCGCGACGCGGTGAGCGATCGCGTCGCCGGGCTCGACAACGGCGCCGACGACTACATCGTCAAGCCGTTCGACCTCGACGAGCTCGCCGCGCGCATCCGCGCGGTGGCGCGGCGCAGGGCGGGGCGCACCGATCCCCTGATCCAAGTAGGCGACGTGACGCTCGATCCCGCGTCTCACCGCGTGACGCTCAAAGGCAAGGACGTGGCGCTGTCCGCGCGCGAGCTGGCGCTGCTCGAAGCGCTGCTCGACCGCCGCGGCGCGATCCTGTCGCGCGCCCAGCTCGAAGAGCGCATCTACGGCTGGGGCGAGGAAGTCGAGAGCAACGCGGTCGAAGTCCACGTGCACTCGCTGCGCCGCAAGCTCGGCGCCGAGCTCGTGAAGACCGTGCGCGGTGTCGGCTACACCGTTCCCGCCGATCGATGAGGTCGATCCGCCGGCAGCTCCTCGTCGCGCTGCTCGCGTCGGTGCTCGTCGCCGGCAGCATCGCGGCCGCTGCGGTGTACCAGCGCGCGCTGGAGGAATCGGGCGCGATCCTCGATTACCAGCTGCGCCAGATGGCGCTGTCGCTGCGCGACAGCGCCATCCGCGGCGGCGGAATTCAGGGGCCGAGCTACGACACCGATTTCGATTTCGCGATCGACATCCGCGCCGCAGACGGCTCGCGGCTGCATTACTCGCGCTCGCGCGTCGAGCTGCCGGAAGCGAGCCCCGCCGGCTATTCGAGCGTAGCGACCGAAGCGGGCCAGTGGCGTCTCTACACGCTGCTGCAGCCCGGCTTCGCGGTGCGCGTCGCGCAGCCGATGCACCTGCGCAACGCGATCGCCGCGAAGGCGGCGCTGCGCACCATGACGCCTTTCGTGCTGCTCGTCCCTTTGCTGCTCGTGCTGATCTGGATCTTCGTCGCGCGCGGGCTGAAACCGCTCGAAGCGATCGCCGCCGCGGTGAAGGCGCGCAGCGCTTCGTCGCTGCAGCCGCTCGAAGAGCAGCGCGTGCCGCAGGAGATCGCGCCGGTGGTGGTCTCGCTCAACGACCTGCTCGCGCGGCTGCGCCGCGCGCTCGAGCATCAGCGCGCGTTCGTCGCCGACGCCGCGCACGCGCTGCGCACGCCGCTCGCCGCGCTGAACCTCCAGATCCAGCTAGCCGAGCGCGCGCAAACGCCGGAAGCGCGCAGCGCGGCGTTCGCGACGGTGAAGGACGGCATCACGCGCACCACCCATCTCGTCGAGCAGTTGCTGACGCTGGCGCGCACCGATCCCGAAGCGGCCGATCGCGCCATGGCGCCGGTCGACCTCGGAGAGCTCGCGAGCGAAGTCGTCGCGGCATACTCGACGATCGCCGAAGCGCACGGCATCGATCTCGGGCTCAAGCGCCGCGACGCAGGCGTCGCCGTGACGGGCCAGCGCGACGCGCTCAAGACGCTGCTCTCGAACCTCGTCGACAACGCGCTGCGCTACACGCCGCGCGGCGGCCGGGTCGACGCCGCGGCGCTGCGCGAGAACGGCGACGCGGTGCTCGAAGTGACCGACACCGGCCCCGGCATCCCCGCCGACGAGCGCGAGCGCGTGTTCGACCGCTTCTATCGCGTCGGCGGGAACGACGTGCCGGGGAGCGGGCTGGGGCTGGCGATCGTCCGCAGCATCGCCGACCGGCACGGCGCCCGCGTCACGCTCTCGGACGCGCCGGACGGCGCCGGCCTGCGGGTGCGGGCGGCCTTCCGGGCCTTAAGCAGCCCTTAAGAATCCGCCTCCATCATGCGTTCCATCGCGCGCAAAGGCGCGCTCGAGCCTACAGGTGGAGAAACGCATGAAACAGAAGCTCCTCGTGAAAAGCCTCGCCGCGGCCGGTCTGGTGACCGTGCTCGGCATCGGAGGGATCCAGCATTACGGCCCTAACGCCGCGCATGCGGTGACGACGCAGCCGCAGCCGGTCGCGACCGCGGCGCCGTCGGCCGCGCTCCCCGATTTCGCGCAGCTCGTCCAGACCGCCGGACCGGCCGTGGTCAACATCAGCGTCACCGGCACCATGAAGACGAGCGCGAACGGCGCGGATCTCGGCATCAGCCCCGACGACCCCATGTACGAGTTCTTCAAGCGCTTCATGGGGCCGCAGGCGCGCATCCAGCCGCAACAGCAGCAGCCGCTGCACGGCATCGGCTCGGGCTTCATCGTGAGCCCTGACGGCATCGTGCTGACCAACGCCCACGTGGTGCAGGGCGCGTCCGAAGTGATGGTGAAGCTCACCGACCGCCGCGAGTTCAAGGCCAAGGTGGTCGGGGTCGACCCGCAGACCGACGTCGCGGTGCTCAAGATCGACGCGAAGGACCTGCCGACGGTGAAGCTCGGGCACGCCGAGGACGTGCGCGTCGGCGAGTGGGTGGTCGCGATCGGCTCGCCGTTCGGCTTCGAGAACACGGTGACCTCGGGCATCGTCAGCGCGAAGTCGCGCGCGCTGCCGGACGGCTCGTACGTGCCGTTCCTGCAGACCGACGTCGCGGTCAACCCCGGCAACTCGGGCGGGCCGCTCTTCAACATGAAAGGCGAGGTGATCGGCATCAACTCGCAGATCTACAGCCGCAGCGGCGGCTACCAGGGCCTGTCGTTCGCGATCCCGATCGATACCGCGGTGAACGTCGAGCAGCAGCTCGTGAAGAACGGCAAGGTCCAGCGCGGACGCCTGGGCGTCGCGATCCAGGAAGTGAACCAGTCGCTCGCCGGCTCGTTCGGCCTGCCCAGAGCGGCCGGCGCGCTGATCGCGAACGTCGAGAAAGGCAGCCCCGCCGAGCAGGCGGGACTGAAGACCGGCGATGTCGTGCTGAAGATCGACGGCAAGGACATCGTGAGCTCGCTCGATCTGTCGAGCCGCATCGGCGCGATGAAGCCGGGGTCGAGCACGACGCTCGAGGTGTGGCGCAACGGCAAGCCGCAGAACGTCGCGGTGAAGGTCGGCGAAGCGCCGACGGAAAAAGTCGCGGCGGCATCGAACGGCCCCGCCGATCTCTCGGGGTCGCGCCTCGGCGTGGCGGTGCGCGAGCTCACGCCGCAGGAGCGCCAGCAGGCCGACGTCGGCAGCGGCGTGCTCGTCGAGCAGGTCGCGGGGGCCGCCGCCCGCGCGGGCATCCAGCCCGGCGACCTGATCCTCGCGGTCAACGGCAAGCCGTTGAAGTCGGTCGGCGAGCTCAAGTCCGCGCTCGAGGGCGCGAAGACCGTCGCGCTGCTGGTGAAGCGCGAGGACGCGAGCATCTACGTGCCGGTCGAGCTCGGCTGAGCCGCACGCAGGAAAGCGTTGCCGTAGCTGCGCAGCGCGCGCCACGCGCTGCGCAGCTTCCTGCGCGCGCGCGAGGTCCTGCGCACGCGATACCACGCGAAGATCAGGAACGCGACGAAGAAGAGCGCGGCGAAGAGCCGCGTGCGCACCCACAGGATCAGGGTGAACACGCCGGGGATCGCGAGGCGGTCGGGCTTGAGGAAGATGGCGTTGACGTTCTCGGCGTGCTCGAGCCCGGCCAGCGCTTCGCGCACCGCGTCGGCCGCGGACGCGATGCGGTCGGCGCTCGCGCCGAGCTCGTCGGCGTCGGCATGCGGCAGGCCGAGCGCTGCGGCGCGCCCGCACGCGCGCAGCAGCGGTTCCATTGCGTCGTACAGCTCGGTGCGCGTGCGCCGGTCGAGATCGTCTTCGTCGTCATCGGCGGTCATCGCCGGCAGCGCGCGCAGCGCGTCGCAGATGTCCTGGCGCGCTTCGGCGATGATGCGTGCCCGCGCGCTCTCCGACGCGCCGAGGCGGTCTTTCTCCTTGTTCGCATCGTCGCGCGCGTGCCGCAGCAGGCGCTGCAACACGACGAGCCCCGCGGGATCGTCGGCGGCGTCGCGATACAGCGCTTCGTACCACGAGCAATAGCCCGTCACGTCCGCCAGCCCCGCGGCGGCTTCGGTGCGCGCGGCGTCGGCGAACGCCGCATCGGTCTCGGCGAGGATCAGCGCCGCGTTGACGTCGCGCCGCGCCGGCGGCGACAGCCGCTGCGCCGCGCCGTACATCACGTCGTCGTAGCTCACCACTTCGGCGCGTGCGGCGCCCGCCACCGCGCGCGGCTGCTTGCGCCAGGCGAGCTCGTGCGCGCGCGCGCGCTCCCACAGCGTTTCGAAGCGCGACCAGCTCGCGTTCCAGCGCTCGTGCAGGCGCGCGAGCTCTTGAACCGGCCCGAACTCGTTCAGCACGTCTTCGAGCGCGATGCTGGAAAGCCACGCTTCGGCTTGCCGGTCGCCGCTCTCCGCGCGGCGCGCGGCATCGACGATCTCGCGCTCGCCCAGCGGCACCCCGCGCCACACCGGCGGCAGGTCGGGCGCCGCCTCGCGCGCGAAGCGCAGCAGGCGCATGTCGTCGGACATCTCGCGGTGCTCGCGGATGTCGTGCAGCCTGCGCGCGAGGTTGTGGTCGTGCAGGTCGTGCTCGATCCAGTTCGTGAACTGACCCCGAGCGAGGTCCTTGCGGGCCGCTTCCCAGTTCTTCACCGCGGCGAGCGCGAGCTCCGCGGCAGTGGTGCACTCGGTCGCGCCCATGCGATAGGGCCTGACCGCGCTCGCGCCCGCGTCATCGGGGACTTCGAGCGTCGGATCGTCGGCGAGCCAGCGCGCGACCTCCTCCGCGCCCCAGCGCCGCCTGGGATCGCGCAGCAACAGTCCGCGGCAGAGAAGGCGCAGGCGATCGTCGTACACGCCGCGCACATCGATCGGGCGCGTCGCGAGATGGTGGTTCATGATGTGTTCGGTGAGCCCGTCGAACGGATGGCGGCCGGTCGCGGCTTCGAGCGCGATCATGCCGAGCGACCACCAGTCCGATTTCTCGTCGATGACGCCCGTCAGCGCTTCGGGTGCTGCGTACCGGGTGGTGCGTGCCGCGCTGGTGAAGCGCTGCGTCGCCTCCGAGAGCGAGGCGATGCCGAAATCGGTCAGCGCGAGCTCGAGCGGCGACTTCGAGCGCAGCAGCACGTTGTCGGGCTTCAGATCGCGATGCAGGATGCGGTGCGCGTGGATGCCGTTGAGCGCTTCAGCGATCTCGGCGACGATGCGCCGCACGTCCTCGGGCGGCAGCGCGCCGTTTTCGAGCAGATCTGCGAGCGTGCCGTGCGGCACGTATTCGAGGCGCTCGTAGGCGACGCCGTCGGAGACGCCGTGCTCGAGCACGCGCACCACCGAATCGCCGACGGTGCGCGAGAGGATGTCGAGCAAGCGGAAGTCGGGCTCCAGTCCGTGACGGTACAGCTTGACCACGCTGCGATCAAAGCTCGCGGCGTCGGCGACCAGCATGAGATCGGCTTCGCTGCCGCTCACCGGGAAGAGATCGACGACGCGATAGCGCTCGCGCAGCGCCGCGGGCAGCGGGCGGGCGCCGGCGACCGCGGCCGGCGGCGGCGCTGCGGCGATCGACAGCGGACGGTTGCAGTACACGCAGCGCGTCTGTCCCGGCGGGTTGGGCTGCGCGCAGTCGGCGTGGGGGCAGACGATCGCCGGCTCGGGCGGCGCGACAGGTTCTTCGATAGCCGGGACCGCGACCGGTGTTTCGACGGGCGGAGGTACGGCCTCCTCGACCGCTGCGCGCCTGATCGAGAAATCGATCGCCGCGAGCGACGTCCCGCACTTGCAGCGCGCGGCAGACGGCGGGTTTTCGGTGTCGCAGACGGGACAGACGCGGACGTATTCGGTCACCGCCGCCACGACACCTCTTTGAGGTCGAGCCCGCGGCTCGCGCACAACCGTTCCAGTCGAGCCATGTCGCCGCGCTCCGGGATGCCGATCATCCACACGCGGCCGCCTTCGACCGCGACCTGCATGTGCTTGCCCGCGGCATCGGCGGGCGCGTCGACGAGCTTCGAATAGCGCGCCCGGCCGCGCGCCGACAGCGGCACCAGCGGCTGGTTGCGCGAGCCGCGCCAGACGTTGCCCAGCGGCAGCGCGTCCACGTAAGGCTCGGGCACGATCGCGTCGAGCCGGTCGAGGATGGCCGCGTGATCGCGCTCCAGCGTCTTCAGCGGATAGCCGCTGTAGCAGAGGACGTCGAAATCGAGCGACGCGCGCCGGCGCCAGCGCCTGAGCGCGTCGAGCAGCGCCGCGAGACCTTCGGGCTGGTCGAAAGGCTCGCCGCCGCTGATGGTCACGCCGTCGAGCCTGCCGTCGCTCGCGCGCTTGCACCACGCGAGGAGCTCGGCGACTTCGATCGCTTTAGTCGGGTCCGCCGGCCATGTGTCCTGGGAGACGCAGCCCTTGCAGCGGATCGAGCAGCCTTGAAGCCACAGTCCGATGCGTTTGCCCGGGCCGAGGACGGTGACCGGCCAGTGGGCTTTGTTGAGCTGGAGGGTGGTCATATTCAAACCCACCCCCACCCTAACCCTCCCCCGAGGGGGAGGGGATGCTTTTCTCCTTCCCCCTCAGGGGCAAGGCCGGGATGGGGGTGGGTTCCATCTAAGCCAAACCCACCGTCACGACCCCGCAGGCTTCTTCGAGGCTCGTTACCCTCACGCTCGCACGCCCGCCGAGATCGAACGAGAACAGCGCCCGCGACAGCGGGTTCACGAACATCGATTCGAGCTGGTTGCCGATGCCGCGGCCGCCGTTGGAGAGGTCGCGCGTGCACGCGTCGCGGAGCTTTTCAGCAACGTCCGGTGCGATCTCGAGCGCGATCTTGTGCTCCTCGCGCACGCGGTTGATCACATTTCCGAGCATGCTTTCGAAGATCTGCACGCCGACCTCCGGCGTGATGAAGCCGAACACCACGATGTTGTCGCCGATGCGGTTGAGAATCTCGGGCCGCGAGAGCTGGAACTTGAAGTAATCCTGGATCGCGCCGCGCACGCGCTGCTCCACCAGGCCGTGATCGTCGCCGGGCTTCACGTTCTGCACGCGCCGGCCGTGCTCGTCGGACACGGTGATGCCGAGGTTGGAGGTGAAGACCAGGATCGCCTCGGAGAAATACGCGGTCTCGCCGCGGCCGTCGGTGAGGCGGCCGTCCTCGAGGATCTGCAGGAACTTGTCGAGGATGCGCGGGTGCGCTTTCTCGATCTCGTCGAACAGCACGACCGAGAACGGCTTGTCGCGCACCGCGTTGGTGAGCTCGCCGCCCGCGTCATAGCCGATGTAGCCCGGCGGCGCGCCGAGGAGCCTCGCCCCGGTGTGCTCTTCCGCGAACTCGCTCATGTCGAAGCGGATGTAGGCGCGCTCGTCGCCGAACACGAGCTGCGTCAGCGTCTTCGCGAGCTCGGTCTTGCCCACACCCGTCGGGCCCGCGAAGAAGAGCACCCCGCGCGGGCGGTTGCCGGTGGACCGCGCGTGCGCGCCGGTGAGCCCCATGACCGAGCGCATCAGGATGTCGATCGTCTTGGTCACCGCGGCGCGCTGGCCTTTGACGCGGTCCTCGATGAACGGCAGCGCGCCCGCGATGCGGCTCTTCACGTAAGCCTTCTTCCACGGGTTCTCGGTGACGCCGACCTTGTAGCACTGCACCGCGTCGTCGACGTCGCGAAAGCCGATGCCGAGCCGGTCCGCGAGCTGGGCCGCGTCGGCGAGCGCGATGAGCGGCAGCCCGTCGGTGAGACGCGCGAAGTCTGAAGCGAATCTCTTCTGCTCGGCCGCGTCGCCGCTGTCGTAGTCGTGAAAGAGTCCCGCGAGATGACGCGCGGCTTCCAGCCGCGTCTCGAAGTCGGGCAGGCCGATCGACAGCACCGACACGCGCGTCGAATCGAGCGTGAGCCACGACGGCAGGTCCTGCGGCCGGTTGACGAGCCACAACACCGGGTTGAAGCGCGGCTTGCCCGCGCCGGTCCCGACGCTGTCGGTGCCGGCGCTCCCAGGCCCGGCGGTGCTGACGTCCGAGCCCTTGGGCACGATCGGATGCGCGGCGAGCGAAAGCCGTTCCGCCGCGACGAAGAAGCGATGCTCGCCCGGATCGAGGTGATCGGGCTGGCGCGCGATGCGCGACGCGAAATCGACGACCAGCGCGCAACGCGCTTCGCGCTGCCCCGCGACCTTCTTCATGATCTCGACCAGCTTCTCGAGGCTCACCGCCATCGCCCCGTCGGCGAGCTTCAGGTCGAAGAGCCTGGTCGCGAGCTCGACGGTCTGCGGCTCGTTGGGATACGGCCGCAGGCCTTCGACCGGGTCGTAGACCAGCACGAAACGGTAGCCGAGCTGCGAGAGATAGACCCACAGGCAGCGCAGCAGCGGCGCGAGCGTCGTGGCGCCTTCGAGCGGCGTGAGAAAGCTGTCGCGGATGTTGCCGGCGACGACGAAGTGCGAGCGGATGCTCGTGAGCCGCGTGAGATCGCGGATCCAGCGCGGCGTCAGGTCCGCGTTGAAGGTCAGATCCATTTAAGGGGCGCGGCGCGCGAACGGCGAGCGCCGCGGGCGCGACTCGTCCGTTTCGGCGTGCAGCGGCGGCAGCGTCGCGCCGTCGACGATCTGCACCGGCACCTGGCCGGCTTCGAGCCTGCGCGTGACGTCGAGGGTGAGCCCCCGCGCATGCAGGGTCTCCATGAGCCGCGGGAACTCGGCACACCATCGATCTTCGGCGAGCGCATCGAGCCGCCGCCGTTCCGCCGTGTCTTCGGCGCCGCGCGCGCGCACGACGTTGAAGTTGACGGTGCGCTCGCGCGTATCGACGCGCAGGCGCACGTAATAGTCGTCCCAGCCGGGACGGCGGAAATGCGCGATGCCGCCGCCGACGAAGAGCGTGGCGTCGATGTCCTCGACCTCGTAACCGAGGTCGCGCAGCGACTCTTCGAGCACGTACGCGGCGGCGCGCTGCTCGGCGTCGGCGCGGTCGGCTGCGGCGGTGTCGAGCACGTCGTGCGCGCTCCTGCGCAAGCTTGCGTCCAGGCGCTCCACGCCCGCGGCGACGCGCTCGATCGCGCGCAGCAGCGGGACGGGGGCGTCTTCGGGCATCTCGGCGAGCAACCTTTGCGCTTCCTCGCGCTCCGCACGCTGTGCGACGCGCGCATCGCGGTGCCGCTGGACCGCGAGCCGCAATTCGGAAGCGAGCGCTTCGGCACGCTCGACCGTCGGCGCGAGCACGATCTCGCGCGCGAGCGCTTCGAGCGCGACCGGCACCGCCGCGCCTTCTTCCAGATCGAGGCGGCCGAGCACGCGCGCGGCGGTGTCGCGAAAGCGCACCGAGTCTTCCTCGCCGAGCTTCGCGTTCGCCCGACGTTGCAGCGCGTAGGCGGCGAGCACCCGATCGATGTCGCGCGCGCCGCTGTCGGCGGACAGCGCCGCACGCAGCCGTTCGGCGGCATCGCCGCTGATTTGCGCGAGGCCCTTCTGCAGCGCGTCAGCCTCGCGCTCCAGCGACCGGAGGTAGTTGCTCCATGCGGCATCGTCGTCTTCCGCCGGCGCGGCGGCGATCGCCGGTGCGGCGCCGTCTCCGGCGAGCGCGCGCAGGCGCTCGATGCGCGCGTGCTGCCGATCGGCTTCGCGGCGCAGGAGATGCAGGCGCTCGACGCGTGCCGCCTGTTGCGCGGCGCGGTTCTGCGCGATCTCTTCCTCACGCGCGCGCAGCTGCGCGACCACGTCGCCGTACTCGCGCTTCATGGCATGCGCCTCGCGGATCGCGTGCTGGGCGAGGATGACGCTGCCGTAGACGATGGCGTAGCCGGCGGTGATGGGTCCGCTCATTGCTGTTTTGTCGAATGGACTTGTGCCGAGTCTACGCTTTCGCTCCTACACCGTGAAATCGTTCCCCGTCCTGCTCGCGCTGATTTGCGGGCTCGCCTCGGCGGCCGAGCCGCAGGAGGGACCCGTGCTCGCGCCGGTGCAGGTCACCGCGCAGCGCGATCCGGTCGAGAAGTCGTATCGCAAGATCGTGCGCGGCATGGACCTCTTCGAGCAGCGCCGCGCGAGTCTCGCGCCCAATGCCGCGCTGCGCTTCAAGCTGCTCCCGCGCAATCGCGAGACCCGCCTGCAGGGTGTGGCGCTGTCGATCGTCGGCGACACGGTCGACATCCCGGTGCCGCTCGCGCCGGACAACACCTTCACGCTCGAACGATCGCAGAAAGCGCTGCAGGAAGACGCGGTGGTCACGCCGAACCGCAAGCAGCACAGCATGAGCTGGCGCACCGACGTGCGCACGCCCGGGCTCGCGCCGAACACGCGCAGGCTCGGCGACCTGCGGCTCGAATGCCTCGTCGGCATGGAAGCCGAGCTGGTCTCGGGCTCGGGCTCCATCGTCGAGTCGATCGCGCGCGCGATCTCCGACGCCGGCTACTGCAACCAGCGCGTGCCCGAATACTTCTTCTTCGCCGAGCGAGCGCTGTGGAGCGTGACGCTCGTCTCCGGAGGGCGCCGGGAACTTCTTTCGATCGATTACATGTACGCCGGCATGAGCCGCGAGTACATGACCGCGGGCGACCTGCGTTACTGCGATTGCGCGACGCTGCTCGATCGCACGTATTACGCGCCTCTGGGCGATCGAAGCTGGCCCGACGATACGCTGCTGGTGTTCGAGTACATGGACGAGCGCCGATGACACCGACTACACACACTCCCTCCCCCTCAGGGGGAGGGTCGGGGTGGGGGTGGCGTTCTCGCATCTTGCTCGCGGTCGCGTGCGCCGCGTGCCTGACCGCCTGCGAAGCGCCGTCGCCGACGATGCCGAGCGCGATCGTCACGCCGATGCGGCCTGCGCAGGTATCGCCCGGCCGCGCGCAAAACGCCGTCGTCCCCGGCAAGAGCACCCGCGCCGAGGTCGCCGCCGCGCTGGGCGACACGCTCGCCATCACGTTCGACAACGGCTACGAGGTCTGGGTGTACCGGCTGGGCAGCGCGCGGGCAGGGGAATTCGTCGTGTTGTTCGAGCCGTCGGGCATCGTCGCGAAGACGCGCCAGCGGCCGTAAACTCGGGCTTCCATCAAAAGGCCTGGGATCATCATGTCCGGCACCGTCCGCCTGCACCGCGTGCTCCGTGCTCCGCCGGAGCGCATCTATCGCGCATTCCTCGACGCCGACGCGCTGTCGAAATGGCTGCCTCCGCACGGCTTTACCGGCAAGGTCCACCATCTCGACGCGAAGGTCGGCGGCACGTACAGGATGTCGTTCACCAACTTCTCGGGCGGCAACAGCCATTCGTTCGGCGGCGAGTATCTGGAGCTCAGGCCCTTTGATCGCATCGTCCACACCGACAAATTCGACGATCCCAACCTGCCCGGGGAGATGAAGACGACGATCGAGCTGAAGAAGGTCTCGGTCGGGACCGAAGTGTGCATCGTCCAGGACGGCATCCCCGCCGTCATTCCGACCGAGGCCTGCTACCTCGGCTGGCAGGAGTCGCTCACGCTGCTCGCGCGGCTCGTCGAGCCCGAAATCCCCGCCTGACCAAAATCCGGGTCAGAGTCACATTATTCGATGTTCGTCTTGAAGACGTTCGGCCTCTTCGCCGTCACGGCGATCGCGGAGATCGTCGGCTGCTATCTGCCTTATCTGTGGCTGAACCAACGCGCGCCGGCGTGGGTGCTGCTGCCGGCCGCGGCGTCGCTCGCGCTCTTCGCGTGGCTGCTGACGCTGCATCCCACCGCGGCCGGTCGCGTGTACGCCGCGTACGGCGGCGTCTACGTGGCGACCGCGATCGTGTGGCTGTGGATCGTCGACGGCACGCGCCCGACGCCGTGGGACCTCGCCGGCGCGCTCGTCGCGATCGCCGGCATGGCGATCATCATGTTCCAGCCGCGGGGCGGGTGACCGTCGGCCGACGATCCGGCTAGATCGGATCGATTCCGGCCGCGCGCGCGAGGTCGCCCCAGCGCGTCAAATCGTCGCGGAAATTCTTTTTGAACACCGCAGGCGGATCCGCGGTGGGTTCGTAACCGCCGGCCTGCAGGAACTCGCGCACCGAAGCCACCTGCAGCGACTTCTGAATCGCATCGTGCAGCCGGTCGACGATGTGCTCGGGCATCTTTGCCGGGCCGAACACCGCGTGCCAGCCGCTGTCCTGGGCGAAGCCCGTGAGGCCCGCCTCCGCGAGGGTCGGCACGTCCGGGATCACCGGCAGCCGCTTTGCGCCGCTGTAGCCGAGCGGCCGAAGCCTGCCGCTCTTGATGTGCGGCACGGCGACGACGGGCGGCACCACCATCGCCTGCACTTCACCCGCCATGAGCGCTGTCATCGCCGGCCCCGCGCCTTTGTACGGCACGTGCAGCATCTCGATGCCTGCTCGCTGCATGAATCCGGACATGATGAGGTGCAGCACGTTTCCGACCCCGGGCGAGCCGAAGCTCAATTTGCGCTTCTTCGCGAGCGCGATCAGCTCGGGGACCGACTTCGCCGGCACCGATGGATTGAGCGCCAGTAGCGAGCCCTGGCCGACGATCGGATTGGTGATCGGCGTGAAGTCGCGCACCGTATCGAAAGGCAGCTTCTTGTGCGTGCTGGGATTGATTGCGAACGCGACCGAGATGTACATGATCGTGTAGCCGTCCGCCGCGGCCTTCGCGACGATGTCGCAGCCGATGATGGAGTTCGCGCCGGCGCGGTTATCGAAGACGAGCGGCTGGCCGAGCACCGGTTCCATCTCTTTCGCGATCACGCGCGCGTTGGTGTCCGTCGCGCCGCCTGGAGGGAAAGGCAGCACGAGGCGAATCGGCCGCGTCGGCCAGACTTGCGTTTGACCGTGCGCATCGCGCGCGGATGACACGGCAGCGCTCGTGATCGCGGAAATCGCAGCGCAGAGCAGATAAGCTTTCATGGCCTCTCCTCCCCGGCCCGTAGAATGTGGTAAGTGGGCCGCTCGACGCAACAGCGGCGTTCGTGAATGGGCGCCGCGCTACCGATTGACCATTCCACGCGCGGGCGATACGTTCGCCATTCGCGCGGAAGGCAACGATAAGAGGGGGAGTCATGCAGTTCGGATTGTTCGGCAGCGCTTCGGCTAAACGGGGCAGCGGTGAGTTCGACAGCACCGAGGGTTACCACGACTGGATCGAATACAACGTCGAGGCCGAGGCGCTGGGCTTTCGCAGCACGTTCTCGGTGGAGCACCACTTCACCGGCTATGGCCAGGTCTCCTCGACGATGAACCTGCTGACATGGCTGGGGGCGCGCACCAGGACGCTGCGGCTCGGCACCGCGGTGATGGTGCTGCCGTGGCACAACCCGGTGCTCCTGGCCGAACAGGCGGCGACGCTCGACCTTCTTTCCGGCGGGCGGCTCGATTTCGGCATCGGCACCGGCTACCGCTACAACGAGTTCGTCGGCTTCAACCTGCCCATGGAAGAAGCGCGCGGGAAGTTCGAGGAATCGATCGACGTCATCCTCAAGGCGTGGACGTCGAACGAGCCGTTCACTCACAAGGGCAAGTACTGGACGTTCAACAACATCGTCGTCGAGCCGCAGTCGTTCCGCAGGCCGCATCCGGCCGTGTGGATGGGCGCGGGCAACGAACGCTCGATCCGGGACGTCGCGCGCCGGGGGTTCAATCTGCTGTTGGGTCAATACGCCTCGCCGGCCGACGTCGGCAAGAACATCGCGATCTTCCGCGCCGCCGTGGAAGAGAAGGGCGAGCAATGGGATCCGATGCGCGTCGGGGTGACGCGCGCCTTCTTCGTGACCGACAGCGCACGCGAAGTCGAGGAAGCGCTCGAGCGGCGGCTGGCGAACCGCATGCGCCAGCTCAAGCTCGCGACGACGCCCGACGGCCGGGTGCTCGGCGGTCCCGATCGCGCGGACGGCGATCCGGTGCAGGTCAACATCGACAGCGCGATCTACGGCTCGCCGGACGAGATCGCGAAGCAGATCGAGGCGCTGCGTGACGTCGGCGCCGAGTATCTGCTGATCAACGGCGGCGGTTCCGGCGGCGGCGAGCGCGGCCGGCAGAGCCTGCGCCGCTTCGCGAAGGAAGTGATGCCGGCGTTCGCGGCCTGAGCGGTGCGTTACGCCGCTTCGCGGCTAACGCACCCTTGGATCGTTAGCTCAGAAGCGGTACGCGATGCCCGCCGCGAGGTAGTGATTGGTCGAGCGCTGCGCGAGCGGGCTGTCTTTGGCCTCGCTGCCGAGATGCCGCAGCTCGAAGTTGCCGACCGCGACCCATTTCGGCGTGATGTCGTACGACCACAGCAGCCCGGCGCTCGCGAAAAGGAGGCCGCTGTCGGGCGAATACGCGCGCAGGCCGGTCGTCGCAGATTCCGCGGCGCTGATGCCGTAGAGCGATCGGATCGCGCTGCCGCTGCCCCACGTGGTCTGCGCGAACAATCCCACGCCGAGTGCGCCGGTCTTCAGGACGCCGACGCTGAACCGCAGGTCGGCCTGCGTCCCGCGATCCGACTCGACGTGGCGGCGCACACGAGCGAGCAGCGTGATCGGCGCGGGGCCGATGGTCGAATCCCATTCGAGCTGCGCGCCGACCGACGCGCCGCGGTCGACGTCGGGTACGCCGCGGCTTTCGAGAAAGCCCGATTCGTCCGCACGGCGCCCCGGCTCGTAAGCGACCTGAGCGCCCGCGTGCAGGCCCGGCGCGACCTGCATGCGCAGCCCGCCTTCGAGCACGCCCTGGGTCGAGCGCAGGAACAGCGGCTGGCCGAGGTAACGGATCACCGGCACGACTTCGCCGCGCTGCGTGTCCGAGCCGTCGTAGGCCGGACGCGAGCGCAGGCCGGGACCGACCATCGAATAGTTCGAGAGCTCGGCGTGAGCGGGTAAGGCGGTGACGGCGGCGAGGACGGCTGCGGGGACGAACTTGTTCACGTGCATGGCTCCGGGAATCGCGATCATCAGCGCGAGAGCAATTCCCGAGCCTTGTGCTGCAGGCGAGGGCGCCTGCGCTACGCGGCGGACAAGCGCCAGAGCGAGGTGACTTCGCTGGAGCGCGCCGCGTGCAGCGGATCGCTCGCGTCGGCGCTCCTGGGATGGACGGGCTTCGCATCGTTGCGGCCGATCACCGTGAGACCGGCATCGGCGATCCATCCCATGAGCTCGTCGCGCGAGCGCAATCCCAGGCGCTCGGCGAAATCGGACAGCACGAGCCACGCTTCACCGCCGGGCTCGAGGTGGTCGCGCAGCCCGGCGAGAAAGCCGCGCAGCATCCGGCTCTCCGGGTCGTAGACCGCGCTCTCGAGACGCGAGCTCGGCCGCGCCGGCACCCACGGCGGATTGCAGAGGACGAGCGGCGCACGTCCGTCGGGAAAGAGGTCGGCTTCGACGACGCTCACGCGATCGGCGAGACCGAGCCGCTCGACGTTCTCGCGCGCGCACGCCGCGGCGCGCGGGTCGAGCTCGGTCGCGATGACGCGCGCCACGCCGCGCTTCGCCAGCACCGCCGCGAGCACGCCGGTGCCGGTGCCGATGTCGAAAGCCAGTTGCGCCGGCGGCAGCGGCGCCTCGGCCACGAGCTTCACGTACTCGCTGCGGATCGGCGAGAACACCCCGTAATGCGGATGGATGCGCCCGCCGGCCGCGGGCACCGCCATGCCTTTGCGGCGCCACTCGTGCGCGCCGATGGCGCCGAGGAGCTCGCGCAGCGAGATCACGTAACGCTCGGGCACAGGACCGTAGACTTCGCTCAGCGCTTCCTGCGCCTGCGGCGCGCGCTTCAGATGCAGCGTGTGATCTTCGTGGAACTGGAGCAGCAGCATCGACAGCGTCCGCGCGCGCTGCGCCTGCGCCTGCCGGTGCAGATGGAACGCTTCTTTCGGCGCAGCGGGCGGGCGCGGCTTGCGCGGCGGCTTGTCGATGCGCCGCGCGATCGCGTTGAGGAGCTGTTTCGCGTTCTCGTAGTCGCCGCGCCACAGTAGCGCCGTGCCTTCGCACGCGAGGCGATAGGCGACGTCGGCTTTCATGCGGTCGTCGGCGACGACGACGCGCCTGGGCGGCGGCAGGCCGGATTCGGAGCGCCAGCGCGCGGAGCGCTCGGCGCCGTTCTCCTGCCAGGTGACGATGGGTTGGTCGTTACTTGCCGCCACGGTATTCCGCGAGCACCCGCTCCACGCCTTTCAGGATTTCCGGGGAAGGCGCTTTCTGCGCGCCCATCGCGAGCAGCGCGAAGTTGTCGGCGACGATCTCCTCGGGATGGATGATGTAACGGGTGTTGCGGCCCACCTGCTCGAAGAACCCGGACACCTCGTCGATGCCCGCGACGAGCGGACCGTCCGCGCCTTGCAGCGGCACCGCGGGTCCGGATGCCTTGCGATCGACGAGGAGCAATACCGTCGTCACGTTGTGCAGGAAAGGCCCCGAGGTCGCCAGCGCCTCCTTCGCCACGACCGAGACGAGCAGCGGCAGCGCCCAGGCCTTGCGCTCGCCCGCGGTGACCTCGATGCAATGCTCGTCCTTCGGCGCGTCGGGATTGGTGATGCGGCGCGCGGCGAGGACGGCCGGCAGCACGACCGCGCAGCGATGGAAGCCGATCACCGCGTAGAGCGGGTCGGCGAGCTTGGGATTCGCGCGCGTCGCGACGTGGAAAAGCTCGTGGGCGACCAGGCGCTCGAGCGCCGCGCCGCGCATGCCGAGCATGCCCTGCGGGAAGAAGATCGCGTTCTGGCGCGTGTAGGCCGCGCCCGCGTCCTCCTCACCGCTCGTCTTCGCCACCCACACGCGCTCGGGCAGCGGCAGGCCCAGCTTGACGACCGTCGGCACCATCGCCTTGAACGCCGCCTCGAACGCCGACTTTTCCTCGTCGCTCCAGTCGCGCGCCGCTTTCGCCGCGAACGCGAGGTACTCGCTCTCGCTCACCTGCCGCGTGGTCGCGAGCCGCGCCGAGCGGTCGAAGTCGCTCATGCTCTTCGAGTAGGTGTCGGGCGCCGACAGCATCACGCGCGCCTGCGACGCGGTCGCGAACACGATGTCCTGCGCAGCCGCGGAAACGGCCGCCCACAGGACGCACCACAGCAGCGCTCTCATGCGCCGAGGCTGTCCGCGAGATCGAGGAAGCTCTCGGCGTTGACGGTGAACTCGGCTTCGGACTGGAGATCGGGATTGTTGTTGCGCCCGAGCTCGTGCGGCCGCTTGATGAAAGCGGTCTTCAATCCGTATTGCGCCGCCGCCCGCAGGTCGTGCTTGTGGGAAGCGACCATCATCACCTCTTCGGGTTTGAGGTCGAGCGCGTCCGCCGCGCCGAGATACATCTCGGGATCGGGCTTGAAGTGCTTGAACGTCTCCGACGAGAAGACGCAGTCCCACGGCAGGTTGCCCTGCTTGGCCATGTTGACGAGGAGCCCGGTGTTGCCGTTGGAGAGCGTCGCGATGATGAATTTGCTCTTCAGGCGCTTCAGCCCCCGCGGCGAATCGGGCCACGGTTTCAGGCGATGCCACACCTTGTTCAGATGCACCTTCTCCTCTTCGGTCAGCGCGTCGGCGATCTTGAACTGCCGCAGCAGGTCGTCGAGGATCATCCGGTGCAGCACGTCGATCTTGGTATACGGCAGCTCGCCCGATCGCACGCGATCCATCGCCGGCCGATAGCCCGCGCGCCATGCCTTGGTGAACTTGACCGCGTTCACCTTGAGCCCTTTGCGCCTGGCGAGCTCGCGCACTTCGCGCGCGACGCTGCCGTGCCAGTCCACCACCGTGCCGAACACGTCGAAGGTGAGCGCCTTGACGCCCGAGATGTCGCCGTTCACTTCTGCCATGATTGTCCTTTCGTGCCGTTGCGCGCTCGACCTCAGCGTATCGATCGAGCGTTGAAGATTCTCCCGCGCGCGCGCTTCGAGCGCGTCGCGAAAGTGCGTCGTCTCGTAGAGGTGCGGCCGCGCGAGAAAACGTTCGAGGATAGCGCACCGCGCCCGCGCGAACGCCGCTTCGGGCACCCACGCATACTCCTCGCGCACCTGATGCTCGTATTCTTCGAAGCGCCCGCGCCGCGCGCCCAGGATCGAGAGATCGACGTCCACGAGGATACGCGCGTCGGGGCTGTCGGGTATCCGCGCATCGTGCCGCGTCGCCAGCACCATGGCGTGGACGCGCTCGCCGACTTCGCCCGGCAGGCCCGCGTTCGCGATGCCGGACCGCGCCCACTGCGCGCTGCGGCGCTCGTTATCGTCGCGCTTCACGTCGTAGATCGCATCGTGGAACCACAGCGCGAGCTCGATCTCCGCGGGGTGCTGCGCCTCGCCGCGGGCCGTTTCGAACGCCGCGAAGCATTCTTCGAGGTGCTGCACCGTGTGATAGCGACGATGCGGTTCGGCATAGCGCGCGACGAGCTCGTGGAAGAGCGCGTCGTCGGCGCCGGCGCCGAGCTCGCGCCATGCAGCGCGCCAGCGGTCGAGCAGGCTCACGAGGAGCTGCGCGTGACTGCGATCTCGCGCATCACCGCGTCCGGCGTGTGACGGCGTGTCGCTTCGACGCTGCGGTCGCCGCCGAGGTACGCGCCGAGCTCGCGCGCGTGCTGCACGACGGCCGTGCCTATGGGCGTGCGTGCGGCTTCGTAGGCGGCGAGCGCCGATTCGACGTCATCGTCGGTGCGCAGCGCATCGGCGAGCGTCATCGCGTCGCCCGCCGCCTTGGTCACGCCCATGCCCACGTGCGGCCGCGCGACGAAAGCGGCGTCGCCGAGCAGCGCGATGCGGCCGAACGTCACGCGCGGACAGACGAGATCAAAGATCGCCTGGAAGAACGGCTGCGGCGCGCGCTCGACGACTTCCGCATACTGGGGGGCGAGACTGCGCCGCGCGGATTCGCGCACTTCGCGTATGAGCTCGGGGCGCAGCAGCGGCGGCGGCACCGACATGTCGTGCGTGCGGCCGTTGACGTCGGTGCACAGGTCGGCGAGGCCGTTCGTCTCGTCGAGCGGCCGGTACCACACGAAGTTGTAGCAGCGCTCGCCGGGACGCGTCGAGCGCGTGAAGCCGGCGACGGGATAGCCGACCATGTGCTCGCGCTCGTTGAGGCTGAAGGCCATCCGCGGGAAGAGCGCGTCGTGCGTCGTCTTGCCGAGCGTGGTTTCGCCGGCGAGCCCGCGCCACGCGACGTATCCGGCGTAGCGCGCGCGAACTTCGGGGAGGAGCGTGCGCCGCACCGCCGAGCGGATGCCGTCGGCGCCGACCAGAAGCTCCGCCTGCGCCTCCGCGCCGCTCCCGAAGCGCACGCGCACCGAGTGCGCATCCTGATCGGCTTCGGTCAGCGTGTGGCCGAAGTGATAGCGGTCGGCGGGGAAAGCGGCCTTCAGAAGCTCGTAGAGCCGTCCCCACGTCGTGAGGCACTGCCGGATCGGCACGGTGCCGAGGACGCGGCCGCTCACGTCGAAAGCGATGCGCTCGGGCACGTCGACGCCGAAGCTCTCGTCGATCGCGATGCCGATGCGGCTCAGGCAGGTGAAAAGCTCGGGATGCGTGATGATGCCCGCGCCGCGCCCGACGAGGTCGTCGCGCGAGTGCTGGTAGACGTGCACGTCCCAGCCCTGCCGCAGCAGCAGGTTGGCGATGAAGAGTCCGCCGAGCGATCCGCCGGCGACGATCGCGCGGAGCGCTCGCAGCCTGCCGATCGGCATAACGCGCCACCTCCGGTCTTTCCGCCGATTCTACATCGCGGGTGCTGCCGATTTTTCGGCATACGGTTTGCTGCGTCAGCCTCCGTTCGGAAGATCGATCGGCGGGAGGATTTCGATGGAACAGTGGTTGTTTCTCCGCGTGACGGCGGAGGACGGCACCGGCTTTCGGTGGGAGCGCCACGACGAGGACGGCCGGGTGCTCGAAGCCGCCGGCCGCACGTTCGCCGATTACGCGCAGGCCCTCGCCGACGCGATGAACCACGGATACCTGAGCGACGTGAAGACGCTGCCGTAGCGGCGGCCCGGGAATGAAGGCAGGCGTGCTGGGCGCTGGCGTGGTGGGCACGACTGCCGCCTGGTATCTCATGCGCTCGGGACACGAAGTGACCGTCGTCGAGCGCGAGCCGGGTGCGGGGCTGGAGACGAGCTTCGCCAACGGCGGACAGATCCCGGTGAGCCGCGGCTGGGGCTCTACAGCCGCGAGAGCCTGAAAGCGCTGCGCGCCGAGACCGGCATCGAGTACGACCATCTCGAGCGCGGCATCCTCCACTTCTATACGAACCGCCAGTCCTACGACGAGCTACAGCCCGATCGCGGCGAGGCCGCTGGGCTTGAACCTCGCCGTGTATCCGGTCAAAGGCTATTCGGTGACGATGCCGGTGCTCGATCCTGCGAAGACGCCCGCCGTCAGGCTGACCGGCGACGAATACAAGCTCGTGATGTCGCGCCTCGACGATCGCATGCGCATCGCGGGGACGGCGGAGCTCAACGGCTACGACACCGCTCTGAACCCGACGCGCTGCCGCGCGATCCTGACGCGCTTCGAAGCGTGCTTTCCCGGCGCGTGCGACGCATCGCGCGCGCAGTTCTGGACCGGTCTGCGGCCCGCGACCCCCGGCAACGTGCCGCTGGCCGATATCGTCAGCGGGCGCAAGCCCCGAGGTCGATTTCCGATTTACGGGTTTCTAGAAAGCAAAAGCTATTGACCGCCAAGGACGCCAAGGACGCAAAGGTGTACTAACGTCGCGTCGTCATGAGCTCGCGATGTTCAGCTTTCCTTGGCGTCCTTTGCGTCCTTTGCGGTTCATTTGCTTTTTAGCGCGCGTCAGCCGACCTCGATGCCGGCGAGCACCGCTATTCCAAGCGCGGCGAAGATGAGCGCCGCGATGACGTGGATCGCGCGGATCGGCAGCACTCGGGTCGCGCGCTCGCCGAGCAGCACCGCGGGGACGTTCGCGATCATCATGCCCAGCGTCGTGCCGGCGACGACCATCGCGAAGGCGCCGTATTGCGCCGCGAGCGCGACGGTCGCGATCTGAGTCTTGTCGCCCATCTCGACGAGGAAGAACGCGATCAGCGTGGTGCCGAAGACGCCGAAGCGCGCGGGCTTCGTCTGCTCGTCCGGCGGGCTGTCGGGCACGAGCATCCATCCCGCCATCGCGATGAACGAGAAACCGAGTATCCAGCGCATCGCGTATTCGCCGATCGCATGCGTGACCCACGTGCCGACCGCCCCGGCGAGCGCGTGGTTGGCGACGGTTGCGACGAAGATGCCGAGGATGATGGGCACCGGCCGCCGGAACTTCGCGGCGAGCAGGAGCGAGAGGAGCTGGGTTTTGTCGCCGATCTCGGCGAGCGCGACGATGCCGGTGGAGACGAGGAGAGCTTCCATTACAGTTACCGTGAGCCGGGCGGGTGCGAAAACCATTGGCACGGTCCGTCCCGCCCGGCTCTCGAGCGGCAGACCGATGCCAAAGGTCTCGCCACACCGCGGTCGCGGTATCGAACGCGCCATGCGCGGATGCGCAAGCATGTTGACGCGTTCCTCCTGTCGATCAGACAGGAGCGGCTACTCCCCAATGACGAGGCGAATTATAGTTGAGCCCGCAGCACCCAACAACCAGAAGAGGAGGAAGGATGAAAGCTCGAAGTCTCGTTGCCGCCGTCGCTCTCGCAGCCGGTGCAGTCGCCGCGCACGTCGCCCACGCGGCGCAGTGGTCTCCGTCGCGTCCCATCGAGTTCGTCGTGCACACGTCTCCGGGCGGAGGCACCGACACGTTCGCTCGCGCGGTCGCCGACATGCTCGGCCGCGAGAAGATCTACTCGCAGCCGACGACGGTCTCCAACCGCACCGGCGGCGCGGGCGGCGTCGCGTTCAACTACGTCAAGAGCAAGAAAGGCGATCCGCACGTGGTGCTCGGCATCGCCACCGGCACGCTGCTCACCGCGGCGAGCCGGCCCGAGCTCGGGCTCGGGCTCGACAACTACACGCCGGTCGCGTTCTTCGCGATGGACCCGCAGGCGATCGCGGTGCCGGCCGATTCGAAGTTCAAGACGATGAAAGACCTCGTCGAAGCGGGCAAGCGCGAGCCGATGAGCATTCCCGCGGCGATCACGTCCGCGACCGGCAGCGCGCGGCTCTTCCTCTATCTCCTCGAGCGTGAGACCGGCGCGAAGTACAAGTTCGTGTCGTTCAAGGGCGGCTCCGAAGCGACGACCGCGGTGCTCGGCGGCCACGTGCCGTTCACGCCCGAGAACCTGTCGGAGATGATGTCGATGGTCGAGTCGAAGAAGATGCGCGTGCTCGCGGTGACCGGCGAGAAGCGCCTGGCGGCGGTGCCCGATACGCCGACGCTGAAAGAGCTCGGCTACAACATCGTCGTCGGTACCGGCCGCGGGTTCGCGATGCCGGCGGGCGTGTCCAAGGAAGCGGCCGCGTCGATGGAAGCGTCGTTGAAGCGCGTGCACGACAGCGCGGCGTGGAAGGAATTCGCGAAGCGCTTCATGTACGAGGACACGTACCTCAACGCCGCGCAGACCGCGGAGTATCTCGCCAAGCGGCGCGAGGAGATGGCGGGGTTCCTGACATATATCAGCGCCCCCGCGAAGTAAGCGAAAACCCTCACCCCCCGCTCCTCTCCCCGATTCGGGGAGAGGAGCGAGGGTGCGGCAAAGTCAGCCGCTTTCGGTTTGTTACCATCGCGCGCAAATAAAGCCGTTCAACGTGAAATCCGAGTAGATGAAGAAGACAGTCGCAGTATTACTCGCGCTCGCATGCGCTCCGGCGCTCGCAGCCGAAACCTATCCCTCCAAACCCATCCGTCTCATCATTCCGTTCCCGCCGGGCGGCGCGACCGACGCGCTCGGCCGCAACGTCGTGCAGCGGCTTACGGAAACGCTGAAGCAGCCGATCATCGCGGACAACCGCGCCGGCGCGAGCGGCATCCTCGGGCTCGACCTTGCGTCCAAGGCGCCGCCGGACGGCTACGCGCTCGTCATCGGACAGGCGGGCAATCTCGCGATCAACCTCGCGCTGATGGGCAAGCTGCCCTACGACCCGGTGAATGCGTTCACGCCGATCACGCTGCTCGCGACGACGCCGAACGTGCTCGTGGTGCATCCGTCGATGCCGGTGAAATCGGTCAGGGACCTCGTCGCGCTGGCGCGCTCGAAGCCCGGGCAGATCAACTACGCGTCGTCGGGCATCGGCAGCCCGGGACACATCACCGCGGCGCGGTTCGCCATCGCGGCGAAGATCAGCATGGTGCACATCCCGTTCAAAGGCGCGGGACCGGCGCTGATCGACGTGCTGGCGGGCAACTCGCATCTCTATTTCACCTCGCCGATCTCGGCGCAGCCGTTCGTGAACTCGGGCCGGCTGCGCTACGTCGCGGTCGCGAGCGCGAAACGCTCGCCGCAGATGCCCAACGTGCCGACGATGGCCGAATCGGGCTTTCCCGAAGTCGAGTCGACGTCGTGGTGGGGCCTCATGGGACCGGCTAACCTGCCGAAGGACATCGTCGAGCGCCTCCACGCCGAGACGGTGAAGCTCCTCAACAGCGCCGAAGTGAAGAAGCGCCTCGCTGCCGAAGGCGCCGACGCCGCCCCGACCACGCCGGCGGAGTTCTCGGCGTTGATCAAGTCGGAGATCGTGAAGTGGGCGAACCTGGTGAAGGTCACCGGGGTGAAGTTGGAATAGCAGCGCGATTATTAACCGCCAAGGACACAAAGGACATAAAGGAAGATTCGTCATTCCCGACCCGCGGGAGCGGGATCGGGAATCCATCTTGATTCTTGACAGCACTGAAAATGGATTCCCGCCTTCGCGGGAATGACGTTGCTCCGCTCTTCCTCCGCGTCCTCCGCGTCCTCTGCGGTTGGTTTTGCTTTTGCCTTTCCTTTGCGTCCCTGGCGTCCTTTGCGGTCAATGCTTTTAAAGGTCGGAGGAGTCCATGAGCAACGAGATCAAGCCCATTCGCAGAGTAGTGACCGGCAACGACGCCCAGGGCCGCTCGTGCGTGCTGTACGACAGCGCCGCGCCCAACGTGAACCCCGGCGCGATACGGCCGGGGACGTGCATGACCGACGTCTGGGTGTACGGCCGCTGTCCCGTGCCGCTCCTGCGCGATCGCGACGACGGGCGTCTGCCGTTCAGCTTCGAGCCGCCGCACGACGGCGGGCACCTGCGCATCGTGCAGTCGCCGCCGAAGCCCGCGGGTTACGACCCCGCGCAGGACGCCACCGCAGTCCCGCTCGGCGAGCCGAGGCAGAGGGCAGGCGGCACGTGGGACAAGGGCGGCGCGAACGCGTTCTCCTCGCCGGTACACAAGTCGGAGACGGTCGACTACGGCATCCTGCTCGAAGGCGAGCGCGTGCTCCTGCTCGATCGCGGCGAGAAAGTGATGAAGCCCGGCGACGTCGTGGTGCAGCTCGGCAACTGGCACGGCTGGACCAATCCGCGAGAAGGCAGCCTGATGGCGTTCGTCATGATGGGAGCGCGCTATGACGACTAAGCCCGTTCGACGCATCGTCACGGTCGACGACGAGCAAGGCCAATCGGTCGCGATCAGCGACGGACCGTCACCCGACGTGCGGACCGATCCCGCGCGTCCCGGCTATTCGTCGACGCGCATCTGGGTCACCGATCGCACGCCGGCGCGCGTGCGGGTGCGCGAAACGCTCGAGACGCCGCACACGCTCGAGCCGCCGGCCGGCGGGTCGGTGTGCCGCGTCGTGACCTTTCCTCCCGAGGACAGCTACAGGGTCGAGCCACGCGACGTCCAGGCGTTCTTCGCGGCCATGGGCTCTCCGCGCGCATCCGTCGAGGGTCCGCACCCGTATATGCAGCAGACGCGCACGCTCGATTTCTGCCTCGTGCTGGGAGGGGAGATCACGCTCGTGCTGGACACGGGGGAAGTCGCGCTGAAAGCCGGCGATACGGTCGTGCAGCGGGGCACGCGGCACGCGTGGAGCAACCGCTCGGGTAAACCTTGCACGATCGCGTTCTCGTCGCACGACGGCGCGTTCCAGGAATAAATGCGGGCATGCCGCTGTTCTCGGACATTGGCATATGATGGGCGTCCGGCGTTCGGCGCCGGCATCACGGCCATCGACCACTCACGGAGGGCAGACATGAAGATCACACAAACGCTCAAAACGTCCGCGGCGGCGCTCGCCACCGCGCTGCTGATCGCAGGATGCGCTGGAATGGGCGGCGGTGCGGCGAGCGTTGCGCTCAGCGGCTCGCAGGAAGTGCCGCCGGTGAACAGCGCGGGCTCGGGCACCGGCACGGTCAGCGTGGCCGAAGACCGCACCGTCACCGCGAAGATCACGACGCAGGGCGTCAACGGCGTCGCGGCGCACATCCACGAAGGCGCCGCCGGCGCGAACGGCCCGGTGATCGTGCCGATGGAGAAGACCGCCGACAACACCTGGACGTCGAAGCCGGGTCAGAAGCTGACCGAAGCCCAGTACGAGGCCTACAAAGCCGGCCGCACCTACTTCAACGTGCACACCCCGCAGCACAAGGGCGGCGAGATCCGCGGCCAGATCCGTCCCTGATCGACGCTTCTAGTCCAGTTTTACGCCCGACGTCCTGATCACCTTGTCCCACTTGCCGAGCTCGTTGCGGATGAGCGCGGCGAACTGCTCGGGCGAGGTGTGATGCGGCTCCACGGCCTGCGTCGAGAGCTTCTCGACGACGTCGGGTGACTTCAACGCAGTACCGAGCTCCGCGTTCATGCGCCTGACGATCGCCTCGGGCGTGCGCGCGGGCGCGAGGATGCCGTACCACAGCGTGCAGTCGTAGCCCGGCACGCCCGACTCGGCGATCGTCGGTACGTCCGGCAGCGCTTTCGCGCGGTGCGCCGTCGTGAGCGCGATGATCTTCAGCCTTCCGTTCCTCACCTGCGGCAGCGTCGAGATCATCGACGACACCATCAGCGGTATGTGCCCGCCCATGAGGTCGTTCACCGCAGGCGCCGTCCCCTTGTAAGGCACGTGGGTGAGCGTAACACCGGTCATGCTCGTCAGCAGCAGTCCCGCGAGATGGCCGATCGAGCCGGTGCCCGACGTGCCGTAGGTCAGCGCGCCGGGCTTCGTCCGCGCCATCGCGAGCAGCTCCTTCACGGTCTTCGCCGGAAAGCTCGGGTGCGCGACGATCATCTGCGGCGACAGCGCGACCTGCGCGACCGGCGTCACGTCCTTGACGGTGTCGTACGGCAGCTTCGGATAGAACGCCGGATTGGTCGCGAAGGTGTTCGGTATCAGGAGGAACGTGTAGCCGTCGGGCGGCGATTTCACCATGAGCTCGGTGCCGACGATGGTGTTCGCGCCCGGCCGGTTGTCGACGATGATCCGCTGACCCATCTGCTCGCCGACCTTGTCGGCGAGGATGCGCAGCAGCGTGTCGTTGCCGCCGCCCGCCGGATAAGGCGAGATATAGCGGATGGGCTTGGTGGGATATTGCTGAGCGAGTGCCGGCATCGCCGCGAGCGCGGCGATCGCCATCAGAGCCTGGTAACGTTTCATCGCGTCATTCTAAACGCACCGGCTCGAACCTCACCATCGGCTCGGCGATGATCGCGAGGCTCGTCGCGGTGTAGACGAGCATGACGACGGTGAGCGGCACGCACGCCAGGGCGGCGAGCCGCGCGGCTCCGAATTCTCGCAGCGCGACGCGATGCGCGAGCCAGATCGAGATCGCGTGGCCGATCACGATCGCCGACACCGCGACGTACCACGTCGACTTCGGTCCCATGACCGCGGCGGCGCGATAGCCCGCGGTGCCGAAGAGGTTCCACTGGCGGCCGAGCGGATCGGACACCAGCGCGATCGCATGCTGGCCCTGCGCGACGAGGTGCGACGCGTTGTGCGCAACGGCGTAACCGATGGCGATCGGCACGAGCGTGAGCGCGAACGTTTTCATGTGGACGAGCGTCGATGCGCCGCGCACGAGCTTCGCCGCGAGCGCGCAGGCGATCGCGTACGCCGCGAACAGCAGCAGCCACAGCGCCGCGAGGCCGGTCGCGCCCGCGATGGCGCCGCGCGGGTTGGCGAGCGCGGGCACGTCCCGCATGACCTGAGCCTGCAACACGTACCACGTCTCGCCGCTCAGCAGCCCGTCGAACAGAACGATCGCGAGCATCGCGACGACGAATCCGACGCGGCCGAGCGTCATGCCTTCGGCGGCGAGCAGGCCGCGTCCCGGTACGCGCAGCCTGAGCGTTTTCGCGGTGCCGCGCGCGAACGGGGCGAAGCGCCCGAGCGTGCAGAAATAGATCGAGAAGACATCGCCGTTGCGGCGCCACGCCGCCGGGCCGAAGAGCACGTGCCCTGCCAGCGTGATCGCGGTCCATGCCAGCATCGCGCTCGCGATGCGCCGCGGCTCGGCGCCTTCCGGGTACACCACTTCGAACCAGCCGATGAACAGCAGCAGCGCCGCGGCGGGCCACGCGTCGAGGCCGTGCGGATACGGCAAGCCGAGCGTCGCGCCACGACGCACGCCCGCGCGCCGAACCGCGAAGTCGATCAGGTCGTACAGCGTGCGCCACGGATCGATCGCCGGCCAGACGTTGCCGATGCAGCCCACGAACACCGTCAGCCCGACCCACCACACGATCCACACCAGCGTGGGCGCGAGGTTCATCACCGGATCGCGCGTGCCGTAGAGCCCCGCCGCGAGCGTCGTGACGAAGAGCAGCAGGCCGAGCGCGCGCGCACCCGCTCGCAGCACCGGCAGGGCGCCGATGCGCATCTCGCGAATCCGGCTCACCCGCGGCGCGGCGCGCGCGAAGAGCAGAGCGATCACGAACGACACCGCCACCGCCGCCGTCGCACCGGCGATGAAGTACGCGAGCGGCGCCGGCAGGTTGTGACGTTCGTCGATCCCGTGCGCATAGGCGCAATGCGGCACGAGCCACAGCGCGGTTGCGGCGACGTTGCGCTTGATCATCGGGCGAGTGTACCGCTACGCTCCGGTTCGTCTCGCCGCAGACGACAACAAATACGAGGAGCGCGGCCGGGCATTCACACGTGCAAGGGAGGAGCTCCATGCAAGTCACCAGGCACGCGCTCGCTGCGCTCGCAGCCGCGCTCTCGCTCGGCTATGTGGCGACGTCCGCTGCAGCCGCCACCGAAGCCGAAATCCATCCGGCCTCGCGCAAACCCGAATCGAAGAACATGCGCCTCGTCGGCTACAACGACCTGCAGGCGCGCAGCGCCTACCAGCCGGTGATCCATCGCCAGGGCAATCGCTACATCGCCTACATCGGCCACCACGGCGGCACGCAGGAAGTGCCGGCGCCGATGAATCCGCTGACCCAGCGCAACGAGAGCAACGGCACTTCGATCGTCGACGTCACCGATCCGGCGAAGCCGCGCTACATCGCGCACATCCCGGGCGAGCCCGGGTTCGGCGAGCAGGGTGGGGCGCAGATGGTGCGCGTGTGCGACGGCGCCAAGCTTCCGAAAGCCGACAAGAGCAAGGTCTACCTGCTGCGCACCGGCGGCACGTCGGCGCAGGAGATCTGGGACGTGACCACGCCCGAGAAGCCGGCGCTGCTCACCACCGTGGTCAGCGGGCTCAAGGATACGCACAAGAACTGGTGGGAGTGCGACACCGGCATCGCGTACCTCGTCTCGGACGGCAGGCCCGAGCGCTGGCGCACCAAGCGCATGACCAAGATCTACGATCTGTCCGATCCGGCGCACCCGCGATTCATCCGCAATTTCGCGCTGATCGGGCAGGAGCCGGGCTCGACGATGAACCCGATGCCGCAGGACACGCACGGTCCGATCGTCGTCGGCAACCGGGTGTACTTCGGGTACGGCACGCTGCTCGCGGGCACGGTGCAGATCGTCGATCGCGACAAGCTGCTCAAGGGCAACCCGGCGTCGAAAGAGCCGTTCGCGCCGACCGCCGAGAACCTGCTCTATCCGCAGGTGTCTCGACTCGATCTCTCGCCGTTCATCGGTGCCCATACGACTTTCCCGGTGCTGGGCATGGACGTGTCCGACTTCGGCGGCTTCGGCAAGTACGCGAAGCGCGACATCATCGTGGTGGTGAACGAGTCGACGCGCAACGAGTGCCAGGAAGACAATCACATGGTGTTCTTCGTCGACGCGACGACCGAGACCAGGCCGTTCAGCATTTCGAACTACCACGTGCCCGAGAAGCCCGGCAACTTCTGCGCGCGCGGCGGCCGCTTCGGGGCGCACGCGTCGCAGGAAGACATGGGGCCGATCTACTACAAGCGCGTGATGTTCTTCTCGTGGTTCAACGCGGGCGTGCGCGCGGTCGACATGCGCAACCCGTTCGCGCCGGTGGAGATCGGCTATTACATCCCCGAGATCAACAAGAACACGGCGCGCCGCTGCGTGAAGACCGAAGGGGGCGAGCGCTGCAAGATCGCGATCCAGACCAACAACGTCGAAGTCGACGACCGCGGCTACATCTACATCGTCGACCGCGCGAACACGGGGATGCACATCCTCGAGCTCACGGGAGACGCCCGGAAGTCCGCGAACTTCCCGGTTAAGTAAAAGCAAATGAACCGCAAAGGACGCAAAGGACGCAAAGGTTAACTAACGCCGCGTCGTCATGAGTTCGCGATGTTTAGCTTTCCTTTGCGTCCTTTGCGTCCTTGGCGGTTAGACAGCTTTTAGCTTTTCGAAGCACTGCTCCGCTTCGTCCAGTACCCCTGCGCCGCCATCAGGGCGCCGTTGATCCAGAACACCGGAGGGATGCCGAACGCGGTGCCGATCGCGCCGAAGATCATCGGGCCGAAGGCGCGCACCGCGTTGGTCGTCGTCAGGCGTATGCCCAGCGTGCGGCCCGAGCGGCCGGCGGAAGAGGTCTCGAACATCAGCATCACCGTGAGCGGCGTGCCGCAGCCCATCCCCAGCCCGAACGAGAACGAGCACAGCATCAGCGGAAGCACGCTGTGGAAGAACGGCACCGCGAGAAAGCCGAGCGCGCCGGCGTAGAACGAGTACATCAACACCTTGTCCGGCCGCGCCTGCTTCACGAGCCGCGGCAGGAAGATGCGCACGACGAACGCGGCCGCCGCGAAGCTCGCGAGCACCAGGCCGATCGCCGAGGCCGAGAGCCCGATCTCGTGGCCGTAGATCGGGATGTAGAACTGGAAGAGGTCGGTCCCGAGCTGAACCATCGCGCTCGCGGTGAGCATGCGCCAGATGCCCGGGTCGGCGGGCATGTCCGCGGGCGCCGCGGCTTTCGGCGCCGGCGGCCTGGGCTTGGGCAGGTGCCGCCAGCCGATCGCCAGCGCGACGAACGCGCACAGCGACAGGCCGACGATCGCCAGCGCCGCGTTCGCGTGTCCGATGTGGTCGATCGACACCCCCGCCATCAGCGGCCCCACGAAGCTCGTCAGCGCGCCCACGAGGCTGAAGTTGCTGAAGTTGCGCGCGCGCTGCTGCGGCGTGCTCAGCGTGCCCACGAGGTTTTGCAGCGTGACGTGATAGAACGCGATCGACAGCCCGCTCAGCGCCGCCGCCGCGTAGAACGCTCCGACCTGCCGCACGAAATACGGCAGCAGCAGCGCGCCGGTGCCGGCGACCGCGCCGACGATCAGCAAACGCCGCGGTCCTATCCGGTCGGACAGCGCGCCGATCGGCCACGACAGGAGCAGCGGAAACACATAGAACATGCCGCCGAGCACGCCCACCGAGGAAGCGGGCGCGCCGAGCGTGAGCGCATACAGAGACAGCAGAACGCGCGCGGCGTTGAGCGCGGTGAATGCGATGAAGGTGAGCGCGAGTGCGACTGCGATAGGCACGTGTGCTGATTGCGCGACTCGCGCGCAAAAAAGACGCGAGTTTACGCCGCGAAAACAGGCGCGCGAAATGCTCGTAAACCACACCCGTGCATCGGACTGCGGCCCATCGGGTGTGTCGCTTGGCGACGACGGGAAATTGTGCCCATTCCATTGTTTCAGCAGGGTTTTCAGGAACGGCACGGACGTTGCATCAGGATGGGCGTTGCCGCGCAGTCGGCGCACTTATCACGGAGATCATGATGAACCGCAAAACGCTCGCTGCTCTCGCAGTTGCAGGCCTCGTCACCTCGTTCGGCGCGTACGCCGACACCTACGGCCAGGCGGACGCCTGGGGCATGACCACCACGGGCAGCATGCTTCCCCCGAACATCAGCGAAGCACCGCCCTCGCTGTCGACGATCAACTCGCTCGACAACCGCACCGGCGGCTACAAGGGCTGGGGCCCGATGGCCAACCTCGCGACGCCGGGCCAGGTCAGCGAAAGCAACCCGTCGATCGCGTACTTCCAGCAGAAGCAGACCGAAGCGCAGCAGCTCGCCGAAGTGAAACAGGTGCGTGATCAGGTCTGGGTCGCCAACGCGCCGCTGCGTTCGGAGTACGACAACATCGGTGCCACCCGCAGCCACGGCGGCGGCTTCGGCTCGTTCTTCTCGCACGACAAGAAGTAACGTCGGGCGGACACAGGACTCGCGCGCGTCGCGCCGGCAGCACGGTCGCGGCGCCCGAGCCGGCGCGAGGCACGCGCGGCAGCTTTTCCGGCCGTGCGCGTCCGCGTCGTTTGCAGCACCGCAGTCAGCAGCATGCAACACGCAGTTGAAGCAAGCAGTTGCCGTAGTGCAGTTGAAGTTGAAGTTGAAATGGCAGCAAGCAGTAGCGCCAATGCAGCATGCAGCAGCAACGTAGTCGCATGACGTAGCACCATGCAGCACCACGACGCGGCTGCCCCTACGCGGGCGGCCGCGTCTTTATGTGGTGCCGCCATACACCGGACGGTCGTGCTGTGGCATGGTTCACATGTGAGCAAAAAATCGCGCAGTCCCGCGCGGGACGCACGGGTGCAAGCGCTACACTACGCGCCGCTTTTGACTCGGGAGTTCGAAGTATGAAGACGTTGATCGCAGCGGGTCTCGCAGTGGCCATCGCCGTCGCCGCGCTCCCGGCGGCCGCGCAGGACTACGCGGGCGTGGTCAAGACGGCGCGCGGGACTACGAGCATCGAGCGCGCGGGCAAACCGATTGCCGTAGCGCCGGGGGTGCACCTCTACCAGGGCGATCGCCTCGTGACGGGCAGCACCGGCTATCTCGGCGTCACCATGCGCGACGATACGTTGCTCACCCTCGGCCCCGGCACCACGGTGAGCCTCGACCAGTACGCATTCGATCCCAAGACGCACGACGGCAATTTCCTCGCGTCCATGACGAAAGGCATGCTCTCGGTCGTCACCGGGCTGATCGCCAAGCGCGAGCCCGATAATTTCGCGGTCAAGACGCGCGTCTCGACCATGGGCGTGCGCGGCACCGAGTTCATCATCGAAGCGAATGAGCAGTAAGGGCGACGCAATCCGTACCGTCATTGCCGCCGCGGCTGCGGTGGCGGTCCTGGGCTGCGCCGAGCCGCCGAAGCCCAAGCCGGCGCCCGTCTACTCCGAGCGTATCGTGCTCCTTCCCAACAAGGACGGGCGCGATTCGGCGGTGATCGTCAAACGCGCCACCGGCGACCAGCGGATCTCGACGCCGTACGAGGCGGTCGATCTCGTCGGCAGCAAGGAAAGCCGCAACGAGCTCGCGCAGGAAGAGGTCGAGAAGCGCTACGGCGGCGTGCTCGAAGCGCAACCCGCCAGGCCTTTCACGTACACGCTGTATTTCACGACCGGGACCACCGAGCTGACCGCGGCCTCGCGCCAGTCGCTGAACGAGGTGCGCTCGAAGATCAAGGGCTTCCCCGCGGCGCAGGTGACCGTGACCGGTCACACCGACCGCGTCGGCGGCTCGGAGGCCAACGACGCCCTGTCGCTGAAGCGCGCCGCGGCCATCCGCGATCTGCTCGTGCGGATCGGCATCCCGCGCGACGCGATCGAAGTCGTGGGCCGCGGCGAGCGCGAGCCGGTTGTGCAGACGGCGGACGGCGTCGCGGAAGAGCGCAATCGCCGGGTCGAGATCAAGCTCCGGTAGACCACGTCATTCCCGACCCGCGTCAGCGGGATCGGGAATCCATTTTCCAAGACACGTCAAAAATGGATTCCCGCCTTCGCGGGAATGACAGTGTTGGTCACGTCAAGAAGAGATGCCCGCCTCCGCGGGAGTGACGGTCGTGATTACTCGTCGGTGATGCGGTACACCCCGCGCCCGACCTCGGTGATCGCGTAGCGGCCGCCGTCGCGCGGCTGAAGCAGGATTTCCTGCCCGGAGCTGTCGAGCTTCACCGTTCCCGCAACGCAGCTTTCGTGGTTGCGGCCCTGTTTGGGGCCCAGGGTCACCGAGCTGTTGCGGTACTGATAGCGCACCGTCGCGTTCGCGCGGTTCAGCACGCGAAAGCGTGTCATCTGCGCGAGCGGCCGGCCGAAGACCTGCACCGCGTAGTACTCGCCGCTGCGGTTGCGCGCGACTCCGACGCCGATCTGCGTGAGCTCGGGCTGGAGCATGTTGCCGCGATGCGTGGGGGATTCGGCCCAGTGCTCGAAGAAGTTGCGTGACAGCCGATCGGGCGTGAATCCCGCCGAGCTGTACTCGAAGGCGAGGTTTTCCGCGACCATGCAGTAGGTATAGCCGCGCTTCTTCACGCGGTCGGCGGGCGTCGTGCCGTCCGCGTCGTGATCGAGCCTGCCGGTGCTCGCGATGTAATGCGCGAAAGAGCGCGCGGTGTCGGTCAGGCGCGATTCGCTCGCCAGCGGCGCGATGCCGCTCTTGACCCGCAGGTCGTTGGTCAGCGCGAGCACGCGCTCTTCCACGTCGCCGGTGAAGTCGGGCACCTGCGCGCCCGCGCCCTGCGCGACGAGCATCCACAATGCGGCCGCGATCGCCGCGAGCGCCTGTCTATAATCGGCACCTTCGCAAAAACGGGACTGCGGGATTTCGCTCATGAAGTGGATTTGCGTGTTACAGATCGATTCGCCAGCAATTATGACGCCTCGCCGGCGCAGGACGTTCCGATGAGCGACGTCCGTCTCGGTTTCATCGGTTACGGCGAAGCCGCGTCGCGCTTCGCGAAGGACCTCTCGCAGGCCGGGCTCTCGAGCATCGTCGCTTACAGCCCCTCGGCGGCGGCCGCGGCCGCGGACGATCCGGTGCGCGCCAGCGCCGCCGAATCGGGTGTGCGGCTCGTCGGCAGCGTGAAAGACGTGTGCAGGGGCGCGAATCTCGTGGTGACCCTGACGCCCGGCAAGCTCGCGCTGCCGGTCGCGCGACAGGCGAAGCGCCATCTCACGCCCGACCACATCTACGTCGACGCGACCACCGCCGCGGTGCGCGACATGGAAAAAGCCGCCGAGCTGATGAAAGGCGGTGCGGCATTCGTCGACGCGGCGGTCATGGATCCCGTGCCCATGCACGGCACCCGGACGCTGACAGTGGCGAGCGGCTCGCACGCCGGGCACTTTCGCGCGCTCCTCGAGCCGTACGGGATGAACATCCAGGTAGTCGGCGAGAAGCCCGGCGCGGCGAGCGCCATGAAGCTCCTGCGCAGCGTGTGCATGAAAGGGCTCGCGGCGCTGCTGCTCGAATCGCTCGAAGCGGCGGAACGCTACGGCATCACCGATGCGCTCGTCGCCGACATGGCGCGCTTCATCGACGGCCGTCCCTACGAGGACCTCATCAAGCGCTGGGTGTGCGGCACGGCCGTCCACGCCGAACGACGCGTCCACGAGATGACCGAAGCGGCGACGCTGCTCAAGTCCCTCGGCGCCTCGAGCCGGATGACGAAGAGCACGCGCGAGATGCTCCAGTCGATCGCCGACATGGGGCTGCGCGAGCGCTTCAACGGCCGCGAGCCCGACGCGATCGCGCCGGTGCTTCAGGCGATCATCGAGATCAAGGCGGCAGAGAAGCCGCGTGGATAAGCAGGGCCGCAACGTCCTCGTCCTGTCGGGTTGCCAGGCGACGCTCCAGACCACCGGCGCGACGATGATCGCGGTGACCGGGCTCGCCGGTTATGCGCTCGCCGCCGACAAGAGCCTCGCGACCGCGCCGCTCACGTGCTACGTCATCGGCTCGGCGATCACCACGGTGCCCGCGTCCCTGCTCATGAACGCGATCGGCCGCCGCGGCGGTTTCCAGACCGGCACGACGATCGGCATCCTCGGCGGGGCCGTGTGCAGCCTCGCGATGTACTTCGCGCACTTCTGGCTGCTCTGCGCGGGCATGTTCGTGATGGGCATCTATACCGCGTTCGGCAAGTACTATCGCTTCGCCGCGGCGGACGTCGCCGAGCCTTCGTTCAAGGCGAAAGCGATCTCGCTGACGCTCGCCGGCGGCATCATCGGCGGGATCTTCGGGCCCGAAATGGCCAAGCGCACCGCGTTCGCGTTCGACGCGACCCCTTACCTCGGCGCGTATCTCTCGCTCGCGGCGACGTGCTTCGTCGCGACGCTGTTGTTGACGGGGCTCGACATCCCGAAGCTTTCGGCGCACGAGCGCAGGGACTCGGGACGTCCGCTGTCGCAGATCATGTCGCAGCCGGTGTTCATCGTCGCTGCGCTCGCGTCGGCGCTGTCGTACGGGATCATGAATCTGATGATGACGTCGACGCCGCTCGCGATGCACGCGCACGAGCATCACTTCAACGACGCCGCTTTCGTGCTCCAGTGGCACATGATCGGCATGTACGGGCCGTCGTTCTTCACCGGCTCGCTCATCCAGCGCTTCGGCGTCCTCAACGTGATCCTCGCCGGCATCGCGATCCTGCTCGGGTGCATCGGCGCGGCGCTCGCGGGAACCGCGCTGCCGAACTTCTGGGCGGCGCTGTTCCTGCTGGGGATCGGCTGGAACTTCATGTACGTCGGCGGCTCGGCGCTGCTCACCGAAGCGCACAGTCCCGCCGAGCGCGCGAAGACGCAGGCCGCGAACGACTTCATGGTGTTCTGCACGATGGCGGTGTCGTCGCTCTCGTCGGGCATCCTCCTCCAGAAGAGCGGCTGGCACGCGGTCAACTACGGCTCGATCCCCTTCCTCGTCATCGCCGCGGGCGCGGCGCTGTGGCTGGTGTGGCAGCGGCGTGCTGCGGTCGCGGACGCGAAGTGATAAAAAGAAGCGAAGAAGCAGGCTCGGTTCCGGTCCGTTTCCCGGGAGGAGAGGGTCATGAAGCGGTCGTGCGTCTTCGCTCTGTGTGCGTGCGGCACCGTCGCAGCGGCCCACGCGGCATCGTCCCCCGCCGATAGCTATCCCGCGCGGCCCATCCGCGCGATCGCCGCGCAGTCCGCCGGCTCTTCGCTCGATACGATCACGCGCATCGTCACGCCGAAGCTCTCCGAGATCCTCGGCCAGCAGGTCGTCATCGACAATCGCGGCGGCGCCGGCGGCACGATCGGCGTCGAGCTCGCGGCGCGCGCGGCGCCCGACGGTTATACCGCCCTCGTCGGCGCGTCGAGCTCGATGATCGTCTCGCGCTACAGCTACAAGCGCCTGCCTTTCGATGTGCTGAAGGACTTCGATGCGGTCTCCAACCTCGTGAATGCGGATGCGGTGCTCGTCATCCATCCGTCGGTCGCGGCCAGGAGCGTGAAAGAGCTGGTGGCGCTCGCCCGAGCGCAGCCGGGCAAGCTCAATATGTCCTCGGCGGGCGTGGGCTCGTCGAGCCATCTCGCCGGCACGATGTTCAATACGCTCGCCGGCATCGACACCGTGCACGTGCCCTACAAGGGCGGCGGCCCGATGGCCGCGGCGGTGGTCGCGGGCGAAGCCCAGTGGTGCATCGCGCCCGCCGCCGCGCTCGTCGGCCACATCAAGGCGGGCCGCGTGCGAGCGCTCGCGATCTCGTCGAAGCAGCGCTCCAAGCTCCTGCCCGATCTGCCGACCGTCGACGAAGCGGGCGTCGCCGGTTACGAATACGGGAGCTGGAACGGCGTGTTCGTGCCGCGAGGCGTGCCGCGCGCCGTCATCGACAAGCTGCACGCGAACATCCAGAGGGCGCTCGCCGATGCGGACGTGGTGAAGGCTTACGCCGCGCAGGGCCTCGCACCGTCCGGGAGCGACAGTCCCGAGGCTTTCGCGCGCTACTTCCGCGGCGATTTCGACCGCATCACCAAGCTCGTGCAGGTCGCAGGCATCAAGCCGGAATAACGACAAGGACGCCACGGAGTGTTGTTGGGCAGGCGCGACAACATTTCTTGCGACAAAACACAGGTTTGCAAGTGCTCCCTCACGCGCCGAGTCGTGCTCCGGCGACGCTTCGAGGCGCCCCTGGATGCCCGTTTTCGCAGTAACCACCTGATTCAACTGTAAAAACAGTCCAGCGGCACAGGCGTTGCGACTTATCCGGTAAGCCCGGCAACTTCGGGGCACACCCACCAACCGGAAAGGAGCGACGAATGAAATCGAAAACTCTCATTGCAGCGGCGCTGGCGAGTACGTTCGGCCTGGCCACGGCGGCGTTTGCGGGCTCGGGCCATGAAGTGATGACGCCTTCTTCGGTGAACGAGAGCTTGCCGAGCGCCATGCTCGACCAGCAGCACGGCTTCCATTCGAATGCGATGAGCATCGGGACGGCGCCTTCGCAAGCGGCGATCGAGACGACGGGCCACGACCTCGCGCTGTCGGATGCGAGCGACTGGTCGGCCAGCTATGACCAGATGGCCGAAGCCGATATCGGCGATGTCTACCTGATCGGGTTCGCGCCGATGGACAGCTGGGATTACTACGTTCTCGACGACGAGACGGGAGACACCCTGGCGCTGATCGATGACGGCGACACGTACTATCTGGTCCCGCTCGAGACGGTCGCGTTCGTGACCGACCTGTCGGACGCGGGCGGATAGGCGTAGCGAGTGCACCAAAGCAAAACGGCAGGCGATGAGCCTGCCGTTTTTGTTTACGCCCGCGGCACGATCACGTGCACCCGCGCAGCAGGAACAGCACGAGCAGCACGGGAATCGGCACGCCGATCAGCCACAGGAAGATCCATCCCAGCTTGCCCGCCTGTCGCTCGAGTGACTTCGCGGGTCCGTGCCGGCGGAATCCATCGGTGCGCAAACGGTAGTTCATGGCGTCTTGCCTTTGTCGGCGTCCTCGATCGCTTCCTTCACGTTGCCGACGCCTTTCTCGATCTTGCCTTCGGCCTGGTTAGCGACGCCTTTGATCTGCTGCTTTTCGCTGCCCGTGAGCTTGCCGATCTCCTGCTGAGCTTTACCCGCGACGTCCTTGACGGCGCCTTTGACCTGTTCCTTGTTCATGATGCCTCCGAAAGAGTGGTGTATCGCGCTCTGGTGAGAGCACCCCGCGTGCCTGGACGGGCGCGTCTACTCGATCGGACCGCAGCCGGCTTCGTCGAAGCCGTGCTGACGCGCGTCTTCGATGCACTCTTCGAGCTCCACGAAGTCCGCGGACTGCTCGAGCACCGCGCCGTTGTCGTCGGCGACGCGGCGCCACGTCCACTTCCAGCATCCCACGGGCTCTTCGACCCATGTCGCTGCGAATTCCCAACCCATCGGGCCGTTCCCTCACCCTCGCTGCACGAGCGCGCGCCGCGCGGGCGCAATGGTGCGCCGCGCGGGCGTGCTCGATCTATCGATCTTCGGGCTTTACTGCCTCGTACCCGAAACCGTGTTTGTTTGCGTCTGCGACAGCGTCGCGAAGCGTCTTCAAGTCGTCGACGGACCTGGCGACTACCGCCCCATCCCCGGTCCGGCATTGCCAGCTCCAGGGACTCCCGTGCGCCTGTGCGCCGTGGCAGCGAAATTCCCACTGCACGGCGATCGCGTTGAGGGGAAACGGTTCCATGCGCAGGGCTGGCAGCTAGCGTGCCTGTAAGCGCCCGCGCGGCGCGCCCGCGGCTTGCTGGTATCCTGCCCAAATGCCCGCTATCCCATCATCACCGGGGCCGCTCAAAGTCCTGATCGTCGAAGACAACCGCGATGCGCGCACCACGCTGCGCATGCTGCTCACGCTCGCGCACGGTCACGAGGTCATCGAAGCCGACGACGGCGCCGCCGCCCTCCAGATCGCGCTCGACGAGCGCCCCGATGTCGCGCTGATCGACCTCGGCCTGCCGGGCCTGGACGGTCTCGAGGTCGCACGGCGCATCCGCGCGGTGCGCGGCCGGGACGAGATCTATCTCGTCGCGCTCACGGGTTACGGCGAACAGGAAGACCGCAGGCGCGCCGAAGCCGCGGGTTTCGACGTGCACTTCGTAAAGCCGGTCGACATCAGCGCGCTGGCGAAGCTGCTCGCCGAAGTCGCGGCGGCGCGCATATAAGCGCCCGCGCTGGCGGGCCGCTTACGCCTGATTTCGTAAGGACAATTTCCTCCGCTCTCAGGCTGTTGGGTGCGGGCTACACCGCAAAAACACACGCTCGCAGGGACTTGGCAAACCCGCCGTGCTCGGCGTCGCCGACCGGGGACACACATACGCTCACGCGATGCCGGGGTATTTCCCTAAGTCGTTGGCGGTGCTGAATTAAGCCGCTGTGGCACAACCGTTGCGATGTCTCGTATGAAGCCGAAGTTCGGCAATTGCTCAAGGAGACATCGATGAAATCCCAAACTCTCATGGCGCTTGCGGTTGCGGGTACCTTTGCGTGCGGCGGCGCGTTCGCCGGCGGGCTGCACCACGGCGCGGCGCAGCACGGCATGCAATCGAGCAGCGCGGAAGCGATCACGCCTTCGTCGGTGAACGAATCGTCGCCGTGGCTGGCGAACCTGCCGCACAGCGCGGGCTGGACGGGCAACGCTTCGACCAGCACGGTCGTCGGCATGGACGACAGCCTGCAGAGCGACAGCTACGTCGGGGCGAGCTCGAGCATCGGCGGCGGCGGCTCGGCCGGCTATGACTCGATGAGCTCGAGCAGCCTCGGCTACGATTCGTCGATCTACGGGCTCGACACTTCGCTGGGCGACACCGCGTACGTCGAATACTGGCTGCTGGGCAGCGAGCCGTACGGAACCGGCGTGAGCTCCAGCATCGGCGGCTCGGGCTATGGCGGCTTCGACTCGACGAGCTACAACGATCAGAGCTTCGACACCACTCTCGCCGCGGGTGACACCCTGAGCAGCGAGCAGTATCTGGTCTGGGGTCCGCTCTCGCAGGCGGATTCGGATGATCTGATCCTGGTCGAAACCGACCCGGCGTTCGCGGCGGACCTGACACAGGCGGCGCTCGACGAGGGCTTCACGGTCCTCACGCCGATCTACGACGAGGTGGCCGACGCGAGCCTCTGGAGCGGCGACTCGAGCTACGACGTCTCGCAGTACAGCCCGCTTTCGGGTGACGAGGACCTCTCGACGTAAGTAACGCGTTCCCGATCCTGTACGAAGCCGCCCATCCGGGGCGGCGCTTCGCGGGGTCCGATCCCGGTTTCACGGGGTCGGACCCCGGCGTGTTGTGGTGAGGCGATCAGTCGGTCCTGATGTTCGCCGCCCGTATCACCTTCCCCCATTTTTCGATCTCGGCTTTGAGGAAGCGTCCGAATTCGTCGGGGGAGCCGCCCACCGCATCTGCGCCGGAGGTCGACAGGATCTCTTTCACTTTCGGTGTGCGCAGGCTCTCCGCGGCCGTCGCGTTGACCTTCGAGACGATCTCGCGCGGCGTCGCGCGCGGCGCGAGCAGCGCATTCCAGCCGGCCGCCTGGTAACCCTTCACCCCCGATTCGTCGATCGTCGGCACCTCCGGAAGCTCGGGCGAGCGCTTCGTCGCGGTGACGCCGAGCGCGCGCAATTTCGCGCCGCGCAGCGGCGGCAGCGCGGCGGCGATCGGCACGAAGGTCATCGCGACGTGGCCGCCCATCACGTCGGCGACCGCGGGCGCCGCGCCCTTGTACGGCACGTGGCCGATGTTCGCGCCCGACATCATGTTGAAGAGCACGAGCGCGAGATGGTTGGAGCTGCCCACGCCTGCCGAAGCGGAGGCGAGCGCGCCGGGTTTCGCTTTGGCGAGCGCGAGCAGCGACTTCACCGACGTCGCCGGTAGCGACGGATGCACGACCAGCACGTTCATCATCGTCACCACGAGCGAGACCGGCGCCAGATCGCGCACCACGTCGTAACCGAGCTTCGGATAGAGCGTGGGGCTGCCCGCGAGCGCGGTCGTGCCCATGAGCAGCGTATAGCCGTCGGGCGCGGCGCGGGCGACCGCTTCGGCGCCGATGTTGCCGCTCGCGCCGGGTCGGTTGGACACGATCACCGGCTGCTTCCAGGCGTCGCTCATGTGCTGCGCGATCGCACGTGCGACGAGATCGACCGATCCGCCGGCGGGGAAAGGCGCCACCATGACGACGGTCTTCTCCGGATAGGCGTGTCCTGTGGAAGCGGTCTGGGCCGCTGCGAGGCCGCTGACCGCGAACGCAGCCACGGTGGCGGCGAGACGAACTTGCATGTTTCCTCCTCCTCGTTTTTCGGTCATCGTGCCGCAACGGCGCGGCCGCGACAATCCCGCGATAAAGCGCTGCCATACTCGATGTGCGCCGGAATAACCCGGCGCGCTGCCATGTTTGAAGAGCGTTCGGCCTCGCTCCCGGAGGTGCCGCCATGACTCCAATCCGCTGCTTCCTGCCGGCCGCGTGTCTCGCGGTTGCTCTTGCCACTCTGTCCGGCTGCGTGAGCTACAGCCCGTCCCAGCTTTCGGCCATGAATACGGTCGATCTGTGCGAGCTGCGCGACGTGCAGGGCCCCAATCTATCGCCCGAGACGAAGAGCGCGATGCAGGCCGAGCTCTCGCGGCGCGCAGAAAGCTGCGCGCAGCACAGCGCCGAGCTCGCGGAGCGCCGCGCCGAGTTCCTCTACCGCGAGATGTACGGCAAGCAGGACAACCCGTAACGCGAGGTACCGATGATCAAGTCGATGTGCGCCTCGGGCGCGGCGCTGCTGCTCGCCGGCTGCGTGACCTACAGCCCTGCTCAGCTCTCTGCGATGTCGCCGGTCGATCTGTGCGAGACGCTCGAGGTGCAGAGCTACAACCTGTCGCCCGAGACCCGCGCCGCGATCGACGCCGAGCTTCAGCGCCGCAACGAAAGCTGCTCGAAGTACGCGACGATGGTCGCCCAGCGCCGTCGCGATTTTCTCGATCGAGAGATGTACGGCAAAGAGAGCCCGTAAGCCCTAGTCGAGCACGGTCACGGGATCGCCCAGGCGTATCGTGCCGCCCGCGCCTCGCGTGAGCAGGCCGATGGCGAGCGTGGGCTGGGCCTGCGCGAAGGCGCGCGTGAGAGTCTGCATCACCGGCAGATCGCGCTCGCCGGTCTTCGGATTCGCGTGGGTCGCGAGGCAACGCACCTTGTCCTTGACCGCCTCGAGCTCGACCTCGCCGATACGCAGGCGCCGGCCTATCCATTCGTTCTCGGTCCACGCCGGCACGCCTTCGATCGCGATGTTCGAGCGAAAGCGCGTCTCGTCGAGCGCGGCGTCGCCCAGCGCGTGGCCGAGCGCGGCGACGCTCGAGCGGCTGTGCAGCGTCACCTGTCCGCTCTCGCTGTCCTGGTAGCGCGGCGTGACGCCGTCGCCGATGAGCTGCAACGGCAGGCGCTCGTGATGGCCCGACAGCGGATTGTCCGCCAGCGAAAGGACGTAGCGCTCGACCGCCGCGGCGAGCTTCTCCCGACCTTCGCCGTCGATCGCTTCGTCGGCGAGCACGACATCGCCGTGCGCGATCCGCAGGCGTCGCGATTGCGGATCGAAGCGCGCGGCGAGCTTCGCGAGCCCGGGCGTGTTGACGAGCACCGCGTAGCCGTACTTTCTGCTCCACGCATGCGGCGGCAAACCTGAATCGGCGAACCTGAACGCGAGCGCGCGGTCGCCGGCGATGCGGCCTTCGGGCAGCACCTCGAGCGACTCGCACGACTCCGGCGTAAGGCCCTTGACAGGATAGCGGTAGAGCGCGGCGACGCGTGACATGGCGACTCCGACGGGGTTCGTTGAGGCAGCCGATTATAGGAGAAGGGGGCGATTGACTTGTAATACACTCACCGCATGAAATCCGAGGCCTCCGGCCATCTCGCCAGGGCGGCCGAGCCTTCGAGCCTGGGGCTCAGGACCGTCGAGCTCCTCGAAGGCATCGACCCGTCCGGGCTCGAGGAGATCGCCCGCCAGTGCCGCTGGCGGCGCTACACGGCCGACGAGCAGATCATCTCGCGCGAGGCCGCGGACAACGATGTCTACATCATCGTCGCCGGACGCGTGCGCGTCACGACGTTCTCGGCCTCGGGCCGCGAAGTCGTCTTCGGGGAAATGCGGGCGGGACAATGGTTCGGCGATTTCGCCGCCATCGACGGTCAGGCGCGATCGGCCGACGTCGTCGCGATGGAAGACTCGCTCATCGCCGCGATGAGCCCGGCGCTGTTCCAGCGCGTCCTGCACGAGAACGTCGAAGTCTGCGATCGGGTGCTCAAGCGGCTCGTGCGCTGCGTGCGAGACCTCACCGAACGCGTCTACGACTTCAGCACTCTCGGCGTGCAGAACCGGGTGCACGCGGAGCTCCTGAGGCTCGCGCGTCAGGGCGGTGTCGCCGGCAACAGCGCCCGCATCGATCCGGCCCCCCGTCACGCCGACATCGCGGGCCAGATCAGCACCAACCGCGAACAGGTCTCGCGCGAGCTATCGGCGATGGCTCGTCAGGGCCTGGTGCGCCGCGAGGGCCACGCGCTCGTCGTCCCCGACGTGGCGCGCCTCGAGCGCATCGTCAGCGAGGTGCGGCGCAGCACCTAGCCGCGCGAGCGGACGCTGCGCAGATCGTAGGCTTGCCCGAGCGGCGCGGGCGCGATCGGCAGCATCTCTTCCTGCGCGGACTCCTCGTTCTCGCGACTGCCTACGAGCCCGCGGCGATGCGCTTCGATCACGGCCTGCAGACGGCTCGCGACATTGAGCTTCGACAGGATGTTCGCGACGTGGCACTTGACCGTGCCGGCGCCGATGCCGAGACGGCGCTCGATCAGCTTGTTGGGCAGCCCTTCGCAGAGCAGCGCCAGGACCTCGAGCTCGCGCGGCGTGAGCATCTGGCGCTGACGCTGGTGTTCCTCGACCATTGCGGCGAAGCGAAGGTCGCCGGGGCTCACCTGGAACGGCCGGGCGGTGGCGCGTTGCGAGGGGCTGACGAGGCGGGGCTTGAGTGCGCTTGCGGTCATGATGGTCTCCTTTCGTTGTCGCTGTTGTCCGGCATCTACCTGCACAAAATGGCCTAATGCGGGGTCCACTTTAGGCCGTGACTTATTGCGCGTATGTGCGCAAACGCACTCCAAAACGCAGGTCGGCCGGCCGCCGCAACCGGCAAAAGGGGGAGAGCCACCGCACCTACGCCCTAGCGCGGATTCGGTGGCGTAAGGCCCCGTCCACAATCGACTCCAGCCCTTCTGACGTGGGCCGGAGCAGACGATGGGACTCGGGAAGCGGTGCGGCGACCGGCGGGAAGCGCCATCCACGGACGGCGCGTCCGGCCGCAGCCTGCTCGTTCTCGCCGCCATCGACACTGCCGCCTTCGTCGCCGCGGCGTGGCTGTGCATCAGCGTGCCGGAGTCGCTGGAGCCGTCGGCGGGGGTCGGTGCGCCGGCGGCGGTTGCACAGGAGCCGCGCGCATGCCAGTGACGTACGGGCTCGGCGGCGCTTTCAGATCGTGGACGCGGGCCGGGGAAGCGCGACCTACTCAAGCCGCCATGAAGGTGTCACAATCGGCCACGGGAGAGGAATTAATGCGCAGCGAGTGCGCTTGGCGCAGCTCGCATAAAGCGCAGTTCCGGGCCCAGTGCCCGTTCCAATCGCCGAGCTGCACCGAACGCTGCAAACTCGCGGGACGTCGCGCGTGTCGTTCCGCCTGGAGAGCCGGGGGAGGAAAATGCAGACGCGCACCTCTTTCGCATGCACGCCGTATCGCACCCGCTTCGCCGTTCTCGCGTTGACGCTGCTCCTGCCGGGCATTGCTTCGGCGACCGGTTTCTTCATCAACCAGCAAAGCGTCAAGGGACTCGGTCGCGTCGACGCGGGTAATACCGCGGCCGCCGACGATCTGGGTACGCTCTTCTTCAATCCCGCCGGCATGACCGAGCTGTGGAAGCGGGAGCGTTTCGCGCGCGGCGACGGCACCGAGCCGCGGACGATGTGGTCGTTCGGCGCCCATCTCGTGATCGGCCGCACGCGCATCAACGACGCCGGATCGACACTGGCGACGCCGGGCACTCTCGGCGCCGACGTCGCGAGCGGCGGCGGACCTTCGCGCAACCCCGTGCATCCCACGCCGATCACGAACTTCTACATCGCGCACCGGCTGAACGAACAGTTCTCGGTCGGTTTCGCCGGCAACGTTCCGTTCGGGCTCGCCACCGAGTTCAACCCCGCGTGGTTCGGGCGCTACGATGCGATCGAAGCGTCGCTGCGGACGATCAACCTCAGCGGTGTCGTCGCGATGAAGATCACGGAGTCTCTGTCGATAGGCGGGGGCATCGACGCGCAGTACGCGCGCACGACGCTGTCCACGGCGATTCCCAACCCGCTCGCCCCGCCCGCCCCGGCGACCGATGCGCGCGTAACCAGCAAGGCAGACACGTGGTCCCCGGGATTCAACGTGGGCGTGCTGTACAAATTCGACCACGACCGCACTCGCGTGGGTGCTCATTTCCGCTCGGGCATGCGGCATGACCTCAAGGGCTCTTCGACGTTCAGCGGTTTCGGCGGCGTGTTAGCGGCGCAGAACGGCACGGTCGGCTCCAACGCGGTGCTGCATCTTCCTGCGATCGTCACGCTGGGCGTGCGCCACGCCGTCACGGACAACTTGACGTTGCTCGGCGAGCTGGAGTGGTACAACTGGAGCAAATTCAAGGAGATCAGGCAGAACTTCGACGACCCTACGAAGCCGCCCGGCTTGCGGGTCGTGAACTTCCGTGACACATGGGCGATCGCGGCGGGCGCCGAATACAAGCTGCCGCGCCCGGGCTGGACGGTGCGCGGCGGCGTTCAGTTCGATCGCACGCCCACGCAGGACGGGTTTCGGGACACGACCGTACCCGACGACAACCGGCTGTGGCTGGGACTGGGTGCAACCTGGCGCAAGTCGGATCGGGTGAGCTTCGACTTCGCGTTCAATCACGTTTTCTTCAAAGACACGAATGTGAACGTGACGCGGCAGTTCTTCGAGGGCACAGCGTTGTCGAGCACCGCCCGCATCAACGGTACGGCGACTAACGTTGTGAACACGATAACGGTCGACCTGCGCGTAGCGTACTAGCGACGGCCGGCACCGCTGGCGACAGACGGGGGACAAGTTGGCAAGCAGGCAACCGGCTGTGAATACTTCTGAACGAGGCGGGGCGGCGCGCGCAGGCGCTTCAGTCCAAGCTTCGCAGACGTCTGCGCGCACCGGATCGCAGCCCGATCGCGTGAGGGTCGCCATTGTCGGGGGCGGCTGTGCAGGTGTCGCTGCGGCATGGCAGCTCGCAGCGCGTCCCGAGTACGAAGTTCACGTGTACGAGAAGAGCTGGCGCCTCGGCGGCAAGGGCGCTTCGGGCCGGGACGGTGCCGGACGTATCGTCGAGCACGGACTGCACGTCTGGCTCGGCTTCTACGAGAACGCGTTCCGGATGATTCGCGACTGCTACGCCGAAGTCGAAAGGAAGCGCTGGGGGCCCTACGCGAAAGGCGCAAAGCTGCCGCATGGGAGCTTCGACGATGCGTTTTTCCCCGAGCCGCACATCGGCGTCGCGGCGCCCGACGCGATCGACGATTACATCCGCGATCCCCGCAAGGCCGCGATGATCTGGAGCGGGCTGCTCCCGCCTGCGAAGGGAATTCCGGGCGATGCCCTGGACGAGGAAAGCAATCCGTTCACGCTGACGAACTATCTCGCGCGCTGCTTCGAGCTGCTCAAGACGCTGCTGCTCAGCACGATCGATGCGTCAGACACGCCGCGGCCCGGCGAGCCGCGTCCCGAGGAGCGCTCGAGGCTCGACGAGGCGGTCGAGCTGGATTTTGCGTTCGACGCCACCCGGTCGCCCGCCGTGTTCGTGGAGGCGATCGCGCGCTACCTGCGCACGGGCGTCCTCACCACCGCCGCGGGCGTGCTCCAGGCAGTGACGATCCTCGAGACGTGGCTGCGCAAGATGAACTACTCGCCGCAGGTCGCCGACTCTGCGCTGGAGTTCATGGAGGCCGTCGCAGCGCAGGTTCGCAAGCAGTTGCGCGACCTCGTCGGCGTCGATCAGAAATTGCGCTGGAAGACCGAAGTCATCGACATCGTCATGACGATCGCGTTCGGGCTCTACCGCGATCGCGTGATCTTCGACGAACGAGGCCTCGACGCGCTCAACCATATCGACTATCGCGATTGGTTGCTCCAGCACGGGGCGACCCGGAGCTCCGTCGAATCGCCGTTCATCACGGGCTTTTACGAATTGACGTTCGCGTACGACAAAGGCGACCGCAAGAAGCCGGGGCTCGCAGCGGGAGTCGCTTTGCGTGGCGCGCTGCGCATGTTCTTCACCTATCGCGGCTCGATGTTCTGGCGCATGCGCTCGGGCATGGGCGACGCGGTATTCGCACCGCTGTACAAGGTGCTCCTGAGCAGGAACGTCACGTTCCATTTCCTCCACGAGCTCGAGACCGTCGCCTTCGCGTTCGACAAGAGCGGAAACTTCGTGAAGGGCCTGACCTTCAGAGTAGATGGCGAGCCGGCCGGGGTCGACGCGATCAGCGCCGCTGCGCTCGATCATTTCGGGTGCTGGCCCGACAGCAAGCGGCAGTTTGCCCCGGCGCAGAGCGGAGCGGCGCATTCCATGGTCGCGCTCGAAGCAGGCGACGCGTCGCAGAAGGGCTTCGACGCGGTGATATTCGCGATGGGCGTCGCCGATTTCGTGGCGATCGCGGAGCGCTCGGGATTTTTCCAGCACGCGCCGCAGCATTGGAGCGACATGATGGTCAACGTGCAGACGGTCGCGACACAGGCCGCTCAGGTATGGCTGGCCAGGGATCTGGAGGCGCTCGGCTGGTATCGCGGCTCCGGCATCCTGACCGCGCTCGAGCCGCCGTTCGAGACGTGGGCGGACATGACGCACACGCTTGCGAGCGAGCGCGCGTGGCGAGACAACCTGCCGGCGTCGGCGTCGGCGCAGGCGGCCCCGGCGCCGCAGGCGAAGTCGGTGGCCTACTTCTGCGGGGTGCTGTCGAATGCGGCCACGGCCAAGGCGAAGGGCGGCCTGACAGGGATCGTCCGCAATAACCTGAAGGACTTGCTGTCGCGCGGCGTCAAGCCGCTTTGGCCGGCAGCGTTTCGCGGCAAGCGAACCGCGGCAGCCGATCTCATCGGACCGGCGCACGTGCAGGCGAACGTCACCGGCTCGGACCGCTATACGCTTTCGCTGCCGGGAACCACCGACTACCGGATTTCGCCGCTCGATTCGACTTTCCGCAACATGACGATCGCGGGCGACTGGACCGCCTGCGGGCTGGACGCCGGATGCGTCGAGGCGGCCGTCATGTCCGGCATGCTGGCGGCGGTCGCCATCACCGGCGACGAGGACGCGATCGACGACATCATCGGATACGACCACCCATGACCGACGCTCAGAAGCTGTGGTCGCGCAGCGCGCCGACGCGCGCTCGGCCCGTACGCAATGCCGGCGGGTTCTACCGCTCCGCGGAGACGCAGGACCGTAGATTCGGCGGCATTCCGTTGACGACCGCCAACGACGCGGTCGTGGCCGCGATCCGTCTCGCGTACAAGGTCGCCGAAGCACAGGTCGACCGCAGCACGCGGTTCGCGACCGGGCTGCGCACCGCGGGCGATCGCGCGATCGGACCGCGCAGCGACCGCAAGGCGGTCGACGCGGTCGAGAAGCTCCTGACGAACGCGCTGATGTCGGGCCTGGCATGGTGGGAAGGTTCGGTCGCGGAAGGACGCTGCCCGGTCAGGCGCCTCGCGGCGGCTGAGTATCAGATGCTGGGGCAGATACTCGGGCTCGGCGGGAGGCGCGGTAAACCGGACGCGAAAGACACCGCGGGCGGTGGCCGGGAGGACCGTGAGGAGCCGGCCCCGGTATTCGCCGCGCGCGCCGGTGCCGGGACGCGCCTTCCGCCGCTGCGCATCGTTCACACCGGCGATCCGAAAGAGCGGCGCCCGGTGCGCGTGAGGGAATGGGAGCTGTCGCTGGACGGCCCGCTGCAGACTCGCCTGTACTTCTTCAGCGCCGAGCACCTCGACACCGACGCTCTCGAGGCCGAACTGATCGTCGAAGGACGCAGGGCCGCGGCGAGCCTGAACCTCGACACGCCGCGCCGGGCGCCGCCTGGCGCATGGCGCGCAGCCATCTGCGACGACGGGGGCGTGCAGCTCGGCTACGTCGAAATACTCCTGTAAAAGATGGCACGGCCGCATGCAGCGCCTTTTTCCGGCACCGACGACCGAGTCGTCGCCGAGGTGCTCAGCGAGTACGGCAAGCTCACGCGCGACAGCATGCAGGATTACCTGCCGCAGGCGGAACCGAATTCGTATCTGTACGAGCTGCTCGGCGACTACCCGCGGCGCGGCGGCAAGATGCTGCGGTCGAGCCTGTGCATTGCCATGGCACGAGCGACCGGTGCCGAGGTCGAGGAGGTGATCGATACCGCGGTGTCCATCGAGCTTCTGCACAACGCCCTGCTCGTCCACGACGACATCGAGGACGGCAGCGACGAGCGCCGCGGAACGCCGACACTTCACGCCCTGCACGGCATTCCGCTCGCGTTGAATGCCGGCGACGCCATGGGGCTGCTCAGCCTGCGGCCGCTGAAGCAGAACTTCCACCGGCTCGGCATCGGTACCGCGCTTCGCATCTTCGAGGAAACCGAACGCATGGCCTGGGAGAGCACCGAAGGCCAGGCGCTCGAGCTCGGCTGGCAGCGCGACAACCGCACCGACGTGACAGCGGAGGATTACCTCCAGATGGTGCTGCAGAAGACCTGCTGGCTTGCCGCCATCTATCCGCTGCGCGTCGGCTGTCTCATCGGCGCGCGGGGCCGCCTGTCGCTCGAGCCCTTGCTGCGGATCGGCTTTTTCTACGGTGCAGCGTTTCAGATCCAGGACGACCTTCTCAACCTCGAAGGCGGGGCCGCTTACGGCAAGGAGATCAACGGAGATCTGTTCGAGGGCAAGCGGACGCTGATGATCATCCATGCGCTGCGCGCCGCCGACGCAGCGGATCGAACGCGCCTGACCGATTTCCTGGGGCTGTGCCGCGAAGAGCGCACCGCCGGCGACGTAGCATGGGTGCGTGACCTTCTCGATCGGACGGGCGCTTACGATTATGCGCGCACGCTCGCACGCGCGCTCGCCGGCGCCGCGCTTTTCGAATTCGACCGGTATTTCGCGAAGACCCGCGACAGCCGGGACCTGCGCTTCATGCGAGCGCTGCTGACGTGGGTGATGGAGCGTTCGCACTAGGCGATCTCACGGAGCGTACATGTCCTGGAACATCCTGCTGTACGGCGCCACGGGCTATTCGGGCAACCTCATCGCCGAGGAGATGCGCTATTGGGCGGAGCGCGACCCCGGCGTTTTCAATCTCATTCTCGGCGGCCGCGAAGGCGAGCGTCTGAAGGCGATGGCGAACCGCTACGGGGCCGATTACAGGGTCTTCGGCCTCGATGAGCGGCGGGACGCACGTCGAGCCCTGACGGACGTCGACGTCGTGCTCAACGCAGCCGGTCCTTTCGCGTGGACCGCCCAGCGGCTCGCAAAGGTCGCGATGGAGCTCGGCTGCCATTACGTCGACATCAACGGCGAGGCGGACGTCTACAACAAGCTGGACGATCTGCATCTTGAGGCGATGCAACACGGCGTCGCGCTGGTTTCCGGCGCGGGCTTCTGGTCCGCTGCGTCCGACTGGCTTCTCGAAGACGGCTTGAAGCACTTTCCGGCCGACGAGCCTCTCGAAACCGTGCGGATCGCAATGTCCCGCATACAGACGTTCTCGCGCGGAAGCGCGGAGACCGTTTGGCGCTCGCTGCGCCAGCAGGTCGTGGTACTACGCAAAACAGAGGAAAACGGCGCCGAGCGGCTCGTGCCGTGGCACGAGCCGGTCGGAAAGCTCGAGCGCACGTTCGACTTCACGGCGCCCGGTGATAAGGAACGCGATCTGCGCATCGCTTCGGCGGCGAGCCTCGTCGACACGCTGAGCGCGCGTCTGACGCTGGAACGCTACAAATGCATGCCGCGATCGGTGGAATCCTACATAGAAACGGACCTGGGCCGCCGTATCGCGTATCAGGCGGGCGCCCTGATGTCCGCTTTCGCCGCGACGCGCGCGAGCCGGGCGCTGGTGCGCCAGACGCTGTCCTGGCTGAGCGAAGGCCCCAGCCCGGCCGAACGCGGCAGGGAGCGCCACCTCGTCATCCTGCAGCTCGAAGATCGCTATCGCCGCAATCTGGTGGATTGGCGCTGGGAGACGCCGAACGTTTACGAGTTCACGGCCCAACTCGCGGTCGGCGTCGCCGCCGGTGTCGGCATCCAGGTCGGCGGCCGCAAGTTGGCCGGTTGGTGCTCGCCGGCCGAAGCGCTCATCCGGCTGCGGCAAGACGCTGCGGCCCGGGTGCTCAGGGGATGCAACGCCATCGAAGACAGGAGCGCCCGGTAATGGCGAGGTTCTGGCTCGGCACCTGGGACGTGCAGCCTGTGCTGCCCGCGAGCAGGTCACCCGCGCAGCCGATCGCGTACCACGGCGCGAGCAGGCTCGCGATCGAGGTGATCGTCGACGACGGCGACGGCGGCGCCCCCAGTTACGCGGTGCTGCTTTCATCCGTCGACGACGTCGCCGATCCGCAGAACCTCGAGTGCCGGATCGGCTTCGCCAACGATGCCAAGGCGTGCGCGATCTGGCGTGACCGCGGTTTTCCCCTCGTCGATGCCGCGATCACCTATGACGGCACCACTCTCGAAGTCTTTTCGCCGTTTTACGGCGGCACCGAGAGCATGACGTACGACCAGCGGCTCCTCTCGATCACCGGCCTCGAGTTCGCATCGGCCGCCGGTTCGAAAGCCAAGCTCGGCACGCGCTATCGACAGTTCTATCAGGGTCCCGATTGGAGCGACGCCGCCAACTACATCAGGCAAGCGCCCGTGCAGTGGGGCGCGCCGCGCACACAGATCGCTTATGCCCAGTCGCAGGCCACGTTGACGCTGGACGTGGTGAGAGGCGTGCGCTCCCCCGACCTCATCCCGCTAGTCGGCATGAAGAGTATCGGCGTCGCGCATGCGTGGTCCGGGTATGTCGATGTTGCCAAGGCGAAGGCGGCGGCGAACGCCGAGCAGCCGACGCGCGTGAGACGCGCCGATCTGTTCGGCGTGCCGGCATTTCGCTTCGAGGACGTGGAGGTGCTCGGCTTCCGGCTCGATCTGCCGAATACGGCCGAGACCGACGCATGCCTGTCGAAGCTCGTCGAGCCGCTCAATTTCCATCTGGCCGACCGCGTGCGCGGCGCTCGAGTTCCCGATTTCCGATATCGCGCGGCGACTCGAACGGTGCTCGTCGAGCTTCTTCGCTACGGCCGCATGAAGCTGAGAGCGCAGGACCCGCCGCTCACCCTCATGGACTACCAGTCGCAGCACGAGCTCGTCGTCCGCGTGCTCGTAGGCCGCGTCGACGACGACACCGCGCAGGCGCACGATCCCGCGGTGTTCGTGCCGGCGATCTTCGTCGACAATCCGTGGTCGAAGATCGTCGGCAGAGATCTTCAGGGTTTCGGCAAATGCATGGCCTCGTTTTGCGTGCAGCGCGACAATGCCATGGTGCCGTTGAGACCGAACGGACGCGCGGCAGACGCGCCGGACCCGTACCGGCTGGGCGACGTGATCCAGATCAGCACGTTGACGCGATCGGTCACCGGCGGTGCGCCCGACGGCAAAAAGTTGGTCACGATCGATTGCCGTCCCGACGATCATCCCGATTGGGATGATTTTCGGAGCATCGACCTCGATATTGCGCTGGGAAGCTTTTCCGCGGTGGACGCGAGATGGCGGCAGACCGATTTCGACGGCGTCGAGTTCCGGCGCGCTTTCGCCCGCGAAGCCGTTGCCGAGCCGCTGAGGGGCTTCAAGTCGGTCCAGGTCGCCCCGATCGGGAAACGCGGTCGCAACCTGACCAAGACCTGGGTCACGTCACGCTTCGAAATCGACGGCGACGTCCGTGTCGCCTTTCCCACCGGCGGAGCACGGGTCACGTTTCACGCGGACCCGGCGGCTCCTCGCGACTGGCTGTCCGTCTGCAAGCTGTTCGGTGTCGGCGACGAGCCGCTCACGCAGCGCAACTTCCGGACGGGCAGCTGGTATCGAATGATGTTTTCGATGGACATGACCGTCGAAAGCGGGCTCGCGTGGAACGACGCGGGCTGACGTTCGTGCCGCGGACTTACGCGCCCTCGGGCACCGCTGCGGCGATGGCGGCAAGCGCGCGCCGGAAGACGGCCAGGCGCTCGTGCATCCACGGTCCCTCCGGACAGGCGGCATGGCCGTCCAGGGCGTCGCTCGTGGCTTGAGCGAGCGGCGCGGTGTCGTCGCGCGGCGCAAAACGCGTCACGAGTATGGCCGCGGCGCGCAGCGCATTGGCGACCGCGCCGTGCTCGTCCGCAATGGACATCGCGCGCTTGAGCAGCGGCAGCGCAGCAGCGTCGTCCGGCTCGAGCTCTGCTTTGAGGATGAGCAACTCCGGATGCATGCGGAAATCGCCGCTCGCCTCCGCACGGCGCAACGCCTCCTCGATGAGGTGCTGCGCGACTGCCGTGTTACCGGCGAGCCTGTGACCGCGCGCGAGACCCCATAAGTACCAGGACGCATTGAGCCCTACGCCCTGGCGCGCAAGCTCGGTCATGGTGTCGGCAGCCTGTTGCAGCGCCTCGGGCGCGGGAGCGATACACGCCTGCGCGAGGCGCTCGACCAGCAGACCGGTCACGTACCATTCGCCGAAGCCGTTCTTCTGAGAGATGGCGACGCAGATCTGCGCATGCTCGACGCTTTCCTGGTAACGGCGCTGGGTGAATCGCAGACCCGCGATCCACGCGTGCTGGTAGGCCTTGTCGAAGTCGCGACCGAGATGTTCGACGTGAGACAGGCCTTGGAGGATCGCGCGATCGGCCGCGTCAGGATTGCCCAGCAGCCACTCTATGGTCGGCAGGATCGCCAGCGCGGCCAGCCCGGCGTCATTCGGAACCGGATAGTGCAGCGTGTCGCCGCCTTCGCGCCGATAGAGGTCGAGGGTGCGCTCGATCCAGGAGCGGCACTCGGGCACGTCACGGTAATACATGGCCGCATAACAATGCACGCTCATGGCGTCGATCCGGAACTCGGGCCGGCCCGACTTGTCCGCGATCTCCATCGACTGCAGCGAGAGCTCGTGCCCCGTCGGCAGATTCCCGCGCACGAGATTGAGCGCCGTCAGACCCCGCATGATCGGATAGAGCATCGCCGCTTCGGCGCTGTGGCCGCAGACCTCGCGCGCCTGCCGATACGTTTGCTCGACGATGGGCGCCGAATAGCCGTGCCGTCCCGTCAGCGCTACGCCGAGCTGGACCAGCAGCCGGAACTCGAGGTGCTGCCGCTCGGCAGCGTCCTGGACGTGCTCCACGAGCGCGAGAGCCGATTCGCAATGGCCCTGCGTCTCCACGTAGGCGCCGCGGGACGCGGTGTCCGAGCTCGCCTCGAGTCGAATCCGCACGGCCTCCACAAAGCGGGCCGCTTCGCAAAGATGGTGGGCGAGCACGTCGGGGGAAGCGTCGGAAGTGCCTTGATACGCGGCGGTCAGGATATCGGCCGCCCGCGAATGCAATCGCCGGCGGTCGTCGCGCAAAAGCGTCTGATACACCGCATCGCGGATCATCGCGTGGGTGAAGCGGGCGCGATCCGATGCCGGAGACGAGCGCGGGGCGAAAAGGCCATGCTGCCCCAGCAGGTCGAGCGTAGGTGAGAGGTCCACGAAGTGCTCCGACAGCATCGTCTGGAGCAATCCAACCGAGAACTCCCGGCCGAGCACCGACGCAGCTTGTATGACCGCTCGCTGGCTGCGGAAACGCTCCAGGCGGGATTCGACGACCAGCTGCAGCGTCGCGGGGACGGCGCCGCCGGTCGGATTCAGCGCGCGCCCGAGCGCGCCGCCGCTTTCGGATTCGACGGCGCTGCGCGTGAGCTGCTGAAGAACGAGCGGCACGCCTTCGCAACGGCTGACGATCGCCTGGACCACCTCCTCCCCGAGGTCCGCGCCGTGGGCGGCCGACCGCACGAGGTCCGCGGCCTCATCGGGCGGCAGCGCTTCCAGCACGATGCGCGTGTGATCGGCTGAGAGGTTCTGCGCGAGGTCGCGCTCGCGCTCGGGGCGCGTCGTCACGATCAACACGGCAGGCAGACCGCCGATCTGCTGCGCGATGCGCTGAACCAGCGTCGCGGTCGTGTCGTCGGCCCAATGAAGGTCTTCGCACGAGGCGATCATGGGCCCTTGCGCCGCGAGCGCGCGCAGCATGCGGCAGATCGTGTCGATCGTCGCTTCGCGTAAGTCGTCGGGGCTTTGTCCCGGCGCCGGTGCCGCCTCGATGCCCAAGAGCGGCGACAGCATGTCCAGCGCGCGAGGCACGTCGTCTTCGGCCAACAGGCGCAGCAACAGCGTTCGCGCCAGCTGGTCGCGCTCGACGCTCGGTGTTCCGGTCTCTATGCCTGCGAGCCGGCGCAGCAGTACGCCGACCGGATACAGCGGCGTGTTGCCGGTGCTCGGCATGCAGTCGATTTGAATCGCCGTGGCGCCGATTTCCAGCGCCGAATCGATCGCGGCCTTGGCGAGGCTCGACTTGCCGATGCCGGCGGGTCCTACGAGCTCGACGATCTGGCCCGCACCCGCCCGCGCTTTCGCCCAGCACGCCTCCAGCGTGTCGAGCTCGGTCGAGCGCCCCACGATCGATTGCCGTGCGACGTCGAAGCGTTGCGCGACGAAACGCGAAGCGATCGGTGTTTCGCGCGCGGCGCACCATGCATGCAAGCCCTGGCCGAAGCCTTTGGCTTCGCGCGTGCCGAGATCCTCGTAGTCAAAGAAGCGCGCGGCCAGATGCTTCGTCGCATCATCGATGACGACCCAACCCGGTTCGCCGAACGACTTGAGGCGCTCGGCTACGTTGATCGCGATACCTTCCAGCGACTGCGTGAGATGGTCGATCGCGACCGGGCCCGACGCGATCCCGACCCGGAATTCGAGCCTGACATCCGCGACTCGCAAGCCGCGCACCGCGCGCGCGAGCTCGAGCCCGGCTCGCACCGCGATCTCCGGAGCGTCCTCGCGCGCATCGGGATATCCGAATGGTACGAGTGCGCCGTCACCCTCCCAGCGCGCGATCCGCGCGCCGTAGCGCTGGACGACGTCCTCGATGAGCTTCCGAACGCCGCGCGAGAGCGCGAGCCCGTCCGACGGATCCAGCGCGCTCCAGATGCGGGTCGACTCGACGATGTCGCATTTGAGGATGGTCGCGTGGCGCAACTCCGCGTCGGCGGCGCCTCCCAGCGCGTCCATGGATTTTTCTGTCATCGAGCCTCCATCGTCTCATCGGACAGCTCGGCGGCAGCCCGGCCGTCTTAGTCGGATCGTGCACGATTGTTGCGACGTATTATGTCCCGCACGGCGGGAAGTTTTCTACCGGGGCGCTTTCAAGGCCTGTCGGGACGCCGCAGGCGTCAGGACTCCCGTATTCCCAGACACTTATCGGCGCTGTACCCGCGCGGTACACCGGCGTGCGCGATGGTGCCGTAGCGCGCGGTACAATGCGCCGTTTTTCGAAGCGGCGCCCCCGGTGCGCCTCTCAAGGATTCCATGGCAGCAAAGAAATACGACGAAAGCTCGGTCAGAAAGCTCCGCGGCATCGAGCCCGTGCAGCGCCTGCCGGGCATGTATACCCGCACCACCGATCCCACCCACATCATCCAGGAAGCGATCGACAACGCGGCCGACGAGGCTTTCGGCGGTCACGCGAAGCAGATCGACGTGACCGTCCACCGCGACGGCTCGGTGACCGTCGCCGACGACGGTCGCGGCATCCCGGTCGGCCTGCACCCCGAGGAGAAGATCCCGACGGTTCAGCTCGTCTTCACCGAGCTGCACGCCGGCGCGAAGTTCTCCAAGACCGAGGCCGACGCGGCCTACAAGTTCTCCGGCGGTCTGCACGGCGTCGGCGTGTCGGTGACCAACGCGCTCGCCGACCGCTTCGAAGTCGAGGTGAAACGCGAAGGCGCGCTCCACCGCATCGTGTTCGTCAACGGTGCGGTCGCGGAGAAGCTGAAGAAAGTGAAGACGGTGGGTCCGCGAGACACGGGCACGTCGCTTCGCATCTGGCCGAACAAGAAGTATTTCGACTCGCCCAAGGTCTCGATGCCCGACCTCGAGCGCATCGTGCGCTCCAAGGCGGTGCTGCTCCCCGGCGTGCAGGTCACGCTCAACATCGAGACGGCGAAAGAGACCGAGACGAAGCGGTGGAACTACCCGGACGGGATGAAAGGCTATCTCGCGGAGCTCCTCGCCGAAGCGCAGTCCGTGGCGCCGATCTTCGACGGCGAGAAGTACGTCACCGAGGCGAACGGCTTCGCGGTCGGCGAAGGCGCGGGCTGGGCGTTCGCGTTCGTCGAGGAGAGCAAAGGCTACGGCGAGTCGTATGCCAACCTGATCCCGACGCCGGCGGGAGGCACGCACGAAGCGGGCTTGCGCGACGGCGTGTTCGCGGCGGTGCAGGCATTCGCCGAGCATCACGGCATGATGCCGCGCGGCATCAAGCTGGTCGCCGACGACGTGTGGTCGCGCACCGTGTACTTCCTCTCCGCGAAAGTGCTCGAGCCGCAGTTCCACGGCCAGACCAAAGAGAAGCTCTCCAACCGCGACGCGCTCAAGCTCGTCTCCAGCATGGTTCGCGATCCGTTCGAGCTGTGGCTGAACAGCCACGTCGATTGGGGCAAGAAGATCGCCGAGCTCGTGATCAAGCAGGCGGTCGAGCGCTCGCGCTCGGTGCAGAAGGTCGAGCGCAAGAAGTCCTCCAGCGTGGTGATACTCCCCGAGAAACTCACCGACTGCGAATCGACGAGCATCGACGAGAACGAGCTTTTCCTGGTGGAAGGTGACTCGGCGGGCGGTTCGGCCAAGCAGGCGCGCGACAAGCGCTACCAGGCGATCTACAAGATGCGCGGCAAGGCGCTGAACTCGTGGGAAGTGAAGCGCGAGCTCCTGTTCTCCAACGCCGAGATCCACGACATCGCGGTCGCGGTCGGCGTCGATCCGCACGGCCCCGAGGACAATCCCGATCTTTCGGGGCTGCGCTACGGCAAGATCGCTTCGATGACCGACGCGGACGTCGACGGCGCGCACATCTCGGTGCTGCTGCTCACGCTCTTCTATCGCCATTTCCCGAAGCTGATCGAGAACGGCCACATCTACGTCGCGAGCCCGCCGCTCTACAAGATCGACATCCCCGCGCTGGGCAAGCGCCAGCGCAAGATGGTCTACGCCCTCGACGAGGAGGAGCGCAAGTCGATCCTCGATCGCGCGCGCGACGACGGCGTGAGGATGGAATCGATCAAGATCCAGCGCTTCAAGGGCCTCGGCGAGATGAATCCCGAGCAGCTCTGGGACACCACGCTGTGCCCCGATACGCGGCGGCTCCTGCAGGTGCGGATCGAAGATCGCGAAGCGACTTACGCGATCTTCAACATGCTCATGAGCAAGCGCGAGGCGGACAAGCGCTGCGCGTGGATGGAAGAAAAAGGCGACACCGTCGAGGCTGACGTGTAGCGCAGGCGCCTCGCCTGCAGCAGAGACATTCATGGATACCAAGACCCGAAGCTCCAAGCCCGACGACGACCTGTCGGGCGACCTTTTCGCCGAAGCCGGCAGCGGCGGCGGCAGCACCGGCCTGCCGCCGGCGCCGCCCGCGACGGGCGGCGACGACTACATCGACATGGCCGCGTTCGCCGAGCGCAGCTATCTCACCTATGCGATGAGCGTGGTGCGCGGCCGCGCGATCCCGAACGTCGAAGACGGCCAGAAGCCGGTCCAGCGCCGCATCCTCTACGCGATGCACGAGCTGGGACTGCGCGCCGGCGTGCAGCACACCAAGTCGGCGCGCATCGTCGGTGAAGTGCTCGGTAAGTACCATCCGCACGGTGACGCATCGACGTACGACGCGCTGGTGCGCATGGCGCAGGATTTTTCGCTGCGCTATCCGCTCATCGACGGCCAGGGCAACTTCGGCACCGCCGACGGCGATTCGGCCGCGGCGTATCGATACACCGAGGCGCGTCTCACCCCGATCGCCGACCTGCTGCTCTCGGAGATCGACCAGGACACGGTCGACTTCCTGCCCAACTACGACGGCCGGCTGCATGAGCCCGAGCTTCTGCCCGCCCGCCTGCCGATGCTGCTGCTCAACGGCGCATCGGGCGTGGCGGTCGGCATGGCGTGCGAGCTCCCGCCGCACAACATGCGCGAGGTCGCCGAAGCGGCGATCCAGGTGCTGAGGCATCCGAACACCAAGCCCGAAGCGCTGATGGACATCATGAAAGGCCCCGACTTCCCGGGCGGCGGCCAGATCATCAGCCCGCGCCAGGCGATCGTCGACGCGTACACGTCGGGCCGCGGGAGCTTGCGCGCGCGCGCACGCTGGAAAGTCGAGAACCTCGCGCGCGGCCAGTGGCAGGTCGTGGTCTACGAGCTGCCGCCCAGCACCTCGGCCAAGCGCGTGATGAGCGAGATCGAGGAGCTCACCAATCCCAAGCCCAAGGAGAAGGGCGGCAAGATCAACGCGACGCAGGCGAACCTGAAGCAGCTCATCATGGGCGCGCTCGAGAAGGTCAACGACGAGTCGGGCAAGGAAGACAAGGTGCGGCTGGTGCTCGAGCCGCGCTCGTCGCGCCAGGATCCCGACGAGTTCATGCGACTCCTTCTCGCGCACACCAGCCTCGAGGAGAACTTCTCGGTCAACCTGGTGGTGCTCGGCCTCGACGGCCGGCCGGGGCGCAAGAACGTCCGCGAGATCCTCGACGAGTGGGTGCGGTTCCGCGTCTCCACCGTCACCCGCAGGACGAAGTTCAGGCTCGGCCAGGTCGAGAAGAGGATCCACATCCTCGAAGGCCGGATCATCGTCTTCCTCAACATCGACAAGGTGATCAAGGTCATCCGCGAGTCGGACGAGCCCAGGCCCGAGCTGATGAAGCGCTTCAACCTGACCGAGGTGCAGGCGGAGGACATCCTCGAGATACGGCTTCGCCAGCTCGCTCGTCTCGAAGGCATCAAGATCGAGCAGGAGCTCAAGGAGCTCAAGGGCGAGCGCAAGGAGCTCAAGGCGCTGCTCGCCGACGAAGGCGAGATGAAGAAGCTGGTCACCAGGGAGATCCGCGAGGACGCCAGGAAATACGGCGACGAGCGCCGCACCCTGATCGAGGAAGCGAGCCGTGCCGCCTTCGAGCGCCAGGTCGTCGACGAACCGCTCACCATCATCGTCTCGCGCAACGGCTGGGTGCGCTCGCGCCAGGGCCACGGCCTCGACCTCACCGGCGTCACGTACAAGACCGGCGACGCCGAATACGCGATCGTCGAGACGCGTTCGGTCAACTTCATCGCCGCGATCGATTCGACGGGACGCGCCTTCAGCGTGCAGGCGTCCGACATCCCGGGCGGCAAGGGCGACGGCGTGCCGTTCACGTCGCTGATCGAGCTCGCACCCGGCGCGCGCCTCGCGCACATCGTCGATGCCGCTCCGGGCAAGCGCTACCTCGTCGCCAACTCCGGCGGTTACGGCTTCGTCACCAAGTCCGAGGAGCTGCTGTCGCGCGTGCGCGCCGGCAAGACCTTCATGACCCTCCAGGAAGGCGAGGAAGTGCTGCGCCCGGCGCAGATGACCAAGGACTCCGAGATGGCGGTCACGCTCTCCGAGCACGGCCGCATGCTGCTCTTCAAGGTCGAGGAGCTCAAAGAGCTCGCGCGCGGCCGCGGCATCACGCTGATGAGCCTCGACGACAGGGAGAAGATGACCGCGGTCGGCTTCTCCGGCGGCAAGTCGGTGACGGTCGTCGGCAAGTCGAAGTCGGGCGCGGACAAGACGGTGCGCGTCTCGGGCGAAGACCTCGAGAAGCACGTCGTCCATCGCGCGCGCAAAGGCTGTCTCCTGCCGGGCAAGATCGTGCCGGAGGCAGTGAAAGCGTAACGCCGCGGGGGCGGCTCCCGCGGCCGCCTCCGACGGATCAGCTTTGCGGCGCCTGGACCATGCCTGCGCCGTAGTCGTGCGCGTCGTATTCCTCGGGAATGCCTCTCGTCGTGCACGAGTCGATGACGGCGTTGCGCAAGGTCTCGGCGTCGAGGCGGTCTTCCTTCCTGAGCTTTTCGGCCCACAGCGCCGCGACGCCGGCGACGTGCGGCGTTGCGGTGCTCGTGCCGTTTCGCCTGCGCCACCGCTCGGGCATGGGTGTGGCGGACCAGATATCGGCGCCCGGACCCGATACGTTCGCGTCGGTATTCGAGCTGTGCCATGACGCTAACACGTTATCGCGGAAGCTGAGAGCGGACACCGCTAGTACATTCCTGGCTGCCGCAGGCAGATTCACCGCAGCCTCCCAGTCCTCGTCCGCCTCTCGCAGGCTGTCGTTTCCCGCTGCGGCTATGAGAACGCAGGGCTCGATCTGCCGGGCCAGTTGCTCGAAGAAACGCAGCGTATCGCGGTAACCGATCAGCGCTTTCGACAGCGCAATGGCCGGAGGCATGTTCGCCGCGAGATCCGTCATCATCCCGTCCAATAGGCGGATGTCCAGGGACAGAGAAATCACATGCGCGCCTTGGGCGGCAGCCCACGCAATGGCTTTCGCCATGCGCGCCGGAGCGAGCTCCACGTCATCCGCGATGATTTTGCCGATCAGAACTTTCTCGATGTCTCGCGCAACGCCGATGCGCCTGCCGTCGACGTCCTGGCCGAAGAGCACGCCCGCGCAGTGCGTGCCGTGTCCGGCGATTCGTCCCGTTCCGGTGTCTCCGTTTCCTTTGCCCGTGAAGTCTTGTTGAACGATCCGGTCCTTGATGTCGTGGAACGCCGGGTGATCGATATCGATGCCGCTGTCCAGAATCGCGACGGTGACGCCCTTGCCGGTGAACGGAGACGTGTCGGCTCCGACCGCTTTGACGCCCCATTGCATACCCTGCGGCGGTCCTTCGGATGCGGCTTGCGTGGACGCCGGGCTCGGCACGGTGGGAGCGCCTGACGCGGCCGGTGCGAGCGCCAGCACGCTCGGATCGTTCTGCAATTCGCGCTTTTCCTTGCGATCGAGCCCTTTCACCTCGAGCGTGGGCGTCGGAGGGTGGGCCCGGGGTGCCCCAGTATGTGGGGCCCTGCGCAGGATCACATGTTCTTTCTTCATCGGTTCCCTTTCTTCGATCAGAGCGCAAGACGGCTGGCGACCTCGCCATCATTGCACGACCGACGCGGAGTAACGCTGTCGATCGGTGCTATGGCCGATGCGATCTCGAGCTCGAAACGTTGTCAGCCATTCACCGATTGACGCGGTTCGCCGGTGTGCATATAAAACCTCAACGAAAAAGCAGCGCCGGACGCTCTTCACGAGGAGGTGCTCCATGAAAGCGCACACGCTCCTGCCGTTGTTGCTCGCGGCCGTCACCCCGACGGTCGCACTCGCCGCCGAGTACCCGTCGCGGCCCATCCGCATCGTCGTGCCTTTCACCGCCGGCAGCGCGAGCGACCTGCTCGCGCGCATGATCGGGCCGAAGCTCACCGAGGCGTGGGGACAGCAGGTCGTCGTCGACAATCGACCGAGCGCGGGCGGCACGGTCGCCGGACAGATCGTGGCGGGCTCGGCGCCCGACGGTCACACCCTGATGATCACCTCGTCGGCGTTCGCGGGCGCCGCCGCGCTCTACGACAAGCTGCCTTACGACCCGGTGAAGGACTTTTCCGGGATCACGCAGGTGGCGGCGACGTACCTCGTGCTCGTCGCGGGAACGGGCGGTCCCAGGTCGGTGAAGGATCTCATCGCGATGGCGCGCGAGAAGCCGGGGCGGATCAACTACGGCTCCTCGGGGATCGGCAGCGGCACCCATTACGGCGGCGAGCTCTTCAAGCTCGCGGCGAAGATCGACCTCGTGCACGTGCCCTATCGCGGCGTGCCCGAGGCGCTGACCGACACCATGAGCGGTCGCATACAGGTCGCGATGTCGCCCACGCTCATCGCCGCGCCGCTGATCCGCAGCGGCCGGCTGGTCGCGCTCGGCGTGACCGCGTCGCAGCGCCTCGGCGTCCTCCCCGACGTGCCGACGATCGCGGAAGCGGCGCTGCCGGGCTTCGTCTACGAAGGCTGGTTCGGCGCGCTGTGTCCTTCGCGCACCCCGCGCGCGACGGTCGCGAAGCTCAACCGCGAGATCGGCCGCGTGATGACGCTGCCGGAGAACCAGGAGCGCATCGCGCGCGAAGGCTCGGTCGCGCGCGTGTCGACGCCGGAGGAATTCGAAAAGCTCGTGCGCGGAGAGATCGTCATGCGCACCAAAGTGTTCAAGGCCGCGGGCGCCAAGCCCGAATGAACGAGGAGCGGCGACGACGGGGGAGGTGAATCGTGCTGAAGAACCCGCGGCAGGAGGGACAGCAGGCCGACGCGACCGTATCCCAGGACAGCGCGGGGACGCGCAAGGATCGCCGCAAGACCGACAAGCGCGGTTGCAGCGAATGGAAGTCGATGAAGGACTGGGTGTGCGAGCGCCCGTGGCCCGTCGTGCTGTTCGGTCTGCTGTTCGGCATCGCGTGGATCGGCTGGGCGACCGACGCGTGCAGCGATCACGGCATTCCCGAGATCCTGCTGCCGCTGCTGATGCTGGCGTGGGTCGGCGCGCTGTTCGCGTGGTTCATCGTGTGCTTCGCCGGCGACGCATACCTCAACCGCCTGCGCGCGATCGAGTTCGCGTACTTCTTCATGGTCCTGTCGTTCTGCCTCGTCGGCGTGATGATCACCGACATGGGGAAGGCGCGGAAATTCGGCGTGGTCGAAGGCTGCATCGAGAACCTCGCGCCGAACAACGTCTCGCTCATCCAGTGCGATTACCCGATACGCGCGCCGTGGCGCATCGTGGACGCGGCGAAGAAGGACAAGGAGAAGAGCGTCGCCGCACCCGCCGAGGCCGACACCGCAACGGCTGTGCAGACCCCCGCGCCGGCCCAGGCCGCCGCCCGGGATGCCGCCAAGGCCAAGTCGGGCATCGAGAGCAACGGCATGCCCACGATCGACGAGCTGAAGGACTACTACGCGGCGAACAGGAACTACCACTACCTGCTCAACATCGGCGGCAGGCTGACGCCGCTCGAGCAGGCGCGCTACGAGGAGATCAAGCTCGGCGGAAACAACAAGCGCGCGCAGTGCAACGCGCCGGTCTATGCGGTGCGCGGCGGTCTGCCGGTGCCGGTGTATTTCATCGTGCTCGCCCTCATCGGCGGCGCGATCAGCCTCGCCAAGAACGTGCCGGTGATCCACAAGCGCTCCGACGAAGCGTGGCAGGGCACGGTCACCGAGCCGCGGCTCGCGCCGGGTGAAGTGCGCGAGCTCCTGCTCTTCCAGGTCCTGCAGTTCGTGTCGGCGCCGCTCCTCGCGGTCGCGGCGTATCACACCATCAAGCCCGATTCCTTCGGCACGACCGTCGCGCTCGGTTTTCTGGTCGGCTTCGCGTCCGACCAGATCCTCGCGTCGATCCGCGGCATGATCAAGAGTCAGCCGCTCGGCAGCGCCATGCAGACCCCGCTCGCCGGCAGCATCAAGGGCGCGGTGACGCAGGGCGACAAGCCGGTGCAGAACGCGACGGTCGTGCTCCTGAGCACGACGCTCAACGCGAAGACCGACGACAAGGGCGGTTTCCTGCTGACGGCGGTGCCCACCAAGAGCGATCCGTACACCCTGCGCGTCACCGCTGCGGACAAGAGCAAGGAGGTGCCGGTGACGGTGAAGGACCCGGCGCAGGTGACGGTCCAGATCGCGCTCGCCTGAGGGCGTCCGATGCCGTTCTCGCCGAGCTCGCCGGTGTTCGAGTTGCTGCGTGCGGAAACGACCGAGGGCGGCCTGTCGGACGGTCAGTTGCGCGATCTCGTCGCGTACGTCGAGCGCTCGCCGATCCTCGAACGGCGCCTGACGGGTTTCGAGCGCGTCGGGGGACGCATCGTCTACAACACCGACGAAGTGAACTGCTACTGGCTCGACCGCTCGACCGAGCCGCCGGGGCCGCCGACGATCTACCTCGCGGCGTCTTTTCTCGAGACCGCCGACATCGCCGGGATGGTGCAGATCGTCGCGCACGAGCTGTCGCACTTCGAGACCGACGCGGGCACCGCCGGAGGCTTCAACCCCAACGCCATGGTGAACAAGGATGTCGCGGCCGCTGCGGGGTGCCGCGACGAAGCGCGCGCGTATGCGCTCGAGTACCTCGTCCAGCAGGAGATCAACCGCACCCAGCCGCGCGTGGACTGGATGGCGCGAGGGCAGGAAGCGGCGATCAGGAGCGGCCTCGACACGCTGCCCGCGGACGAGCACGACGAGATCCGCAGGCTCGATGCGGCGACCCGGACCACGATCGCATGGGCCGCGAACTGGACCGGCGCGGATCCGAAAGCCGGCGGCTATTTCCAGTTCTATCAGAACGAATGGCTCAGGACGAACCCGCCCGGCGGCACTGCCGCCGCGAGCAAGGTCGAGCTCGTCTGCGATGCGAGCGGCAACATCGTCAAGCTCGAATACGTCGCGGGCGCGGAGGGCGCGCGCATCGTCATCCTCGATCCCGCGGTCGGCGGGTTCACTCCGGGGACGCGGCTCGCGTAAGCTTGCGCTCGTGCTCCGCTATCTGATCTTTGTGCTCGTCGCGGCCGCCGCGCACGCCGCGGACGCGCCGTACGACCTCGTGCTGCGCAACGCGCGCATCGTCGACGGCACCGGCAGCCCGTGGTTCAGGGGCGAGGTCGCGATACGCGGCGACACCATCGTCGAAGTCGCGCCGCAGGTGTCGCGTCCCGCTGCCCGCACGATCGACGTCGGGGGCAACGTCGTCGCGCCGGGCTTCGTCGACCTGCACACCCACGCGATCCGCGGCATCTTCGAAGTGCCTACGGCGGACAACTACATCCGCCAGGGCGTCACGACCGTCCTCGAAGGGCCGGACGGCGCCTCGCCGGTGCCGCTCAAGCCTTTTCTCGACAAGCTCGAGCAGCTTCCGAAGTCGATCAACATCGGGAGCTTCGTCGGGCAGGGCTCGGTGCGCGCGAAGGTCGTGGGGCGCGCCGACCGCGCGGCGACGCCGGACGAGATCGCGAAGATGAAAGCGATCGTGCGCGAGGCGATGCACGACGGCGCCTTCGGCCTCTCGACCGGGCTCTTCTACGTGCCGGGGAAGTTCACGCCGTCGAGCGAGGTGATCGAGCTGCAGAAGGAGGTGAGCCCGTTCCGCGGCCTGCACACCTCGCACATGCGCGACGAAGCGTCGAAGATCGTCGACAGCGTGCGCGAGACGATCGCGATCGGCGAGCAGGGCGGGGTGCCGACGCAGATCTCGCACCACAAGGTGATCGGCAAGGCCTACTGGGGGAAAACGGTCGAGACCCTGAAGCTCGTCGACGAAGCCCGCGCGCGCGGCGTCGACGCGACGATCGACCAGTATCCTTACACCGCTTCGAGCACCTCGATCCACGCGGCGCTGCTGCCGGGATGGGCGCTCGAAGGCGGGCTCAGGGAGACGCGCCAGCGCCTGAAGGACCCCGCCACGCGGGCGAAGATCAGGCAGGCGACCGCCGATCTCATCCGCAACGAGCGCGGCGGCGGCGATCCCGCCAACGTGGTCGTCTCGCTCTGCACGTGGGACGCGTCGCTCGCGGGCAAGAGCCTGGCGGTCATCGCGAAGGAACGCGGCATGACGCCGACGATCGAGAACGCCGCGGAAGTCGTGGCGTGGCTCATCGACAACGGGAGCTGTCGCGGCGTGTTCCATGCGATCAGCGAGGACGATCTCCTGCGCGTCATCGTGCATCCCGCGACGATGGTCGCCTCCGACGGCGAAGTCGTGATCTTCGGCCGCGGCGCGCCGCATCCCAGGAGCTACGGCACGTTCGCGCGCGTGCTTAGCGTTTACGTGCGCGAGAAGAAAGTGCTGACGCTCGAAGGCGCGGTCCGCCGCATGTCCTCGATGCCCGCGATGCGCATCGGCCTCGCCGACCGCGGCGTGATCCGCCCGGGGATGAAGGCGGACCTCGCGGTCTTCGATCCCGCGCGCGTGCGCGACGCCGCGACCTTCGAGAAGCCGCACCAGTACGCCGAAGGCTTTTCGCACGTGATCGTCAACGGCCGCATCGCGTACGAGAACGGCGCCATGACGGCGGCAAGGGCGGGGCGCGTCCTCTACGGTCGCGGCAAGCGCTGAGAAGCCGTCATTCCGGACCGCGCGGCAGCGCGTTGTGATCCGCAATCCATTTTGACGTTGAAACCGTCTTAAAATGGATTCCCGCCTGCGCGGGAATGACGTTCCGCGCACGCATCACCATAGGAGGCAGGCAGTGGTCACCCTCGAATTCCACGATCCCTCGGGCGCGCTCGAAGTAAGCGTCCCGTTCGCGAAGCGTCTCGATACGCTCGAAGGCAAGAAGGTCGGCATCGTCACCAACGATCAGTGGCAGGCGTATCGCATGATGCCGGCGCTGAAGGAGATGCTGGAGAAGGACTTCCCCGGCGTCGAAGTGCTGCCGGTCGACGCGTATCCGCAGGGCAACCTGCTGATCGGCACCGAGGAGACGGCCAAAGCGGTGAAGGCGAGCGGCGTCGACGCGGTGATCGTCGGCAACGCGAGTTGAGGGGCCTGCGCCACAGCATGCGGCCGTGCAGCCGCTAGGATAGAAAGCCTCGGGATCCCGACGGTCACGCTGACGAGGCAGGACTTCGTCGGCGTCATGAAGAACGCGGTGTCCGGCCTCGGGCTTGCGCCCGACGCGTCGATGGTGACGTTCCCCATCGACATGTTCCTGCCGGGCAGCGACATCTCCGCGCTCGAGCTTCGCAAGCGCGAGTTCTACAACGGTCTCACCAAGTGGAAGTCGGAGTTCGGCACCGGCGTGGGCGAGAGCAAGATGGTGAAGGTCGAGGCGCCGACTTACGAGGATGCGCTGATCCAGGCGAACAACCTGATGATCACCAACCTCTGGGGCGACGGCCTGCCGGTGTGGCCCGCGACGCGCGCGCGCGTCGACTGGATCCTCAAGGGCGCGGCGTTACCCCGCGATCACGTGCTCGGCAAGTTCCCGCCGCGCGGCGGCATCACCACGATCGAGACCTGCGCGGTCGCGCTCGCGATGGCGGGCGGACGTCCCGAGTACCTGCCGGTGCTCGTCGCCGCGGTCGAGTGCGCGCTCGAAGCCGATTCGAACTTCGATCAGCTCCAGGCGACGTCGGGCGCGCCGTTCCCCGTCGTGATCGTGAATGGTCCCATCGGTAAGGAGATACGCCTCAACTCGGGTTTCGGCTGCCTCGGTCCCGATCCGCAGCAGCCCGCCGGCGCGTCGATCGGACGCGCGCTGCGCATGCTCCAGCAGAACGTCGGCGGCGCATTACCAGGTGTGGGCACGATGGCGATCTGGGGCGCGATGCGCTACACCAACGTCGTCTTTGCCGAAGACGAGGAAGGCCTGCCCGAAGGCTGGCAGCCGCATGCCACCGATCGCCACGGCTTCGAGCCCGGCACCAACTCGGTGTCGCTGGTGTTCGCGAGCGGCGTCACCAACGTGCGCCGACGCAGCGCGCGCAAGGAAACGCCCGAAGAGGACATCCTTCAGGGACTCTGGCGCATGGCCGATTACATGCGCACGCCGAACCTCGGCGGCCTGATGGGCTACGAGAAAGGCACGCCCGGCGTCTTCCTGATTCCGCGCGTGGTGGCGCAGATGATGGCCGAGCAGGGCTGGACCAAACCCAAGTTGAAGCAGTTCCTGTACGACAACTCGAAGATCCCGATGGAGCACCTGAAGCGCGGCGGCGCGCTGTCGTGGTTCGAGATCGATTCGAACCCGATCACGCGCGACAGCGTGAAGCAGGACCCGTGGCCGGTGACGCTGAAGCCCGAGAACATCGTCTTCGTCGTCGCGGGCGGCTCGCATCCGACCCACGCGTACTGGCTGCAGGGCACGGGCCCGCGCGTGCACGGCCGCGTGATACGCACGCCGGAAACCTTCGATCGCCTGCTCGCGCAGGCCGATCGCGATCTGGGCTGCGCCTCCGACGAATGCCGGATCTGATCCGGCGCTGGGTCTTCCGACTGAACCGCGCGAGCGCGGCGGCGCTAAGCCGCGTGCTCGCGTGGCTCGATCGGAATGCGGAGCGTCAGGGCGGCGGCTGGGGCGCCACCATGGAATACCGGCATCGCTACACCAACCCCGACGACGCGAAGCGGGCGCGCAACGGTCTGCCCGAGCGCCGCAAAGGCGATCGCAGAGCCTAGATCCCCGTCAGACCCGGCGCCCTCGGCGCGGTCATCTGCATCTCTCCGCCGGCGCTGGGCGCCATCTCGGACTGCATCATCAGAAGCTGCAGCAGCAGCATCTGCATCGCGGCCATCTCCTCGGGGCCGGGGGGCGTGCCGTCCGGCGAGGGACCGAGCTCGAGGATGATCACGTCGTTGGTGCCGCCGACGTTCGGGGGCACGTCCGCAGGAGCTCCGGCCTGGGGCTGCGCGTCCTGAACCATCTCGGGACCCGCATAAGCGCTGCCCCACGTAAGGCAGAGACCGACTGCGGTCGCCGCCAGCTTCTTCGCAAACATGTGCCGACTCCTGCGATTCAGTAACTGACGCGATAGACCTTGCATCCCCCGTGCCGTGGATTCGAGTCTTCGTCGCGGAATGTTCCTGTCGGGCCGAAGCGACGGGTTGCGCGCACTGGTAGAGTGCACGTTGTGTGGCATAGGTGTTGCTCGAGGAGGCCCCGATGAACGCCGTCCCGATCGATCCGCCGCCGCTGGAGCTCACCGTCCGCGTCGGCTGCAAGCTCGCGTACGAGACCGCGGAGCGCGCGCCGCTCCTGCTCGTGCTCAAACCCAGGCTCGACCTGCGCCAGCTCATCCTCGAGGAGAAGCTCGTCTTCGGCGAAGGCGTGCCGACCGAGCAGCTCACCGATTCGCACGGCAACACCGTGTATCGTCTCATGCTGATCCCAGGCCGCAACGAGATCGTGCACGACGCGATTTTCGCGGTGCCCAGCGTGTGCGACAACGTCGGGCTCCCCGACGAGATGGTCCCGATCGAGCGCCTGCCGATCGAGGTGCTGCGCTATACGATGCCGAGCCGCTACTGCGACTCCGACAAGCTGATGGCGTTCGCGCTGCAGAAGTTCGGCCACATCCCGCGCGGCGTCGAGCAGGTGAAGGCGATCTGCGAGTGGACGTACCGGAATATCGAATACCGCTACGGCTCGGGCAGCGCGGTGATCTCGGCGTGGGACGTGGTCGAGCGCGGCTACGGCGTCTGCCGCGACCTCGCGCACGTCGGCGTCGCGCTGTGCCGCGCGATGAGCTATGCGTCGCGCTACGTGTCGGGGCACGTCCCCGACATCGCGGTCATCGACCCCGACATCCCGATGGACTTCCACGCCTACTTCGAGGTGTATCTCGGCGGCTGCTGGCACACCTACGACGCGCGCTACAACATGCCGCGCATCGGCCGCGTGAAGATCGCGCACGGCTTCGACGCCGTCGACGGCGCGTTCTCGACGATCTACGGCGTCGCGTCGCTCACCAGCTTCGAGGTGTGGGCCTACCAGATGGACCGCAAGCACGTGCGGGTCGGCGATCCCGTCGATCTCACCAAGCGCCTCGACGGTACCGAAGAGCTGCGCTTCGCGTCGAACGCTTGATGGGAGCCTGTCGCGGCTCTTAACCGTTCGCCCTGCGTGTACTGGCGTAGGGTGCGTTAGGCGCAACGCGCCGTAACGCACCGTTTGGTTCGCAGGGTGCGCGCGAGCGCACCGCGCCTTACCACCGTTCGTCCTGAGCGTAGCGATAGCGAAGTCGAAGGACGAACAGCACTACCGCGCACACTGCTTTGCTCTCTCTCGCGACGCAATCGACGCGTGCGCCGCGCCACCCATGGCCTTCCCGCCCGACTCGTCGCCGCTGCTCGCGCTCGAGCTTCGCAACGCTCAGCACGAACGGCTAAACAGCGCGGTGCGCTTGCGCGCACCCTACGACAATGCATCTTCGTTTCCGCGCGGCGCCGCGGTTCGACGTATCATCGACATGAACGCAAGCGCTTCAATCGTTCACTGTTCACGGAGATCCGATGATCGAGCGTCGTGCATTGCGAGTCGCCTTCCTGGCAGGAGCGCTCGCGCTTTGTTTTTCGCAGGCTCACGCAGCGGGCGCGTACCCGGAAAAGCCCGTGCGGCTGATCGTCCCGTCGCCGCCGGGCGGCGGCAACGACATCATGGCGCGGCTCGCAGGGCAGAAGCTGACCGAAGCGTGGGGCAAACAGGTGGTGGTCGACAACCGTCCGGGCGCCGGCGGCGCGATCGCGTTCGAGATGGCGGCGCGCTCGGAGCCGAACGGTTATACGCTCCTGCTGGGCAGCACCAACTTCACCGTGCTGCCGGATATGACGAAGGTGAATTACGATCCGATCAGGGATTTCGCGGCGGTCTCGCTGCTGGCAACCTCGATGAACATCCTCCTCGTGCATCCGAGCGTCCCGGCGAAATCCACGAAGGAGCTCATCGCGCTCGCCAGGGCGCGTCCGGGCAAGCTCAATTACGCGACCAGTATCGCGACCTCGGTGCATCTCGCCGCCGAGCTCTTCAAGGCAAAGGCCGGCGTGAACATCGTCATGGTGCCCTATAAAGGCATGGGGCCGGCGTTGCTCGATCTCGTCGCGGGCAACGTGGACGTCTCGTTCGCCAACCCCGCCGCGTCGTATCCGCACGTGGAAACGGGCCGCATGCGGGCGCTGGCGGTGACGGGGGCGAAACGCTCCGCGATGCTGCCGAACGTGCCGACGATCGCGGAAGCCGCGATCCCGGGGTTCGAGGCGAGCACGTGGTGGGGCATACTAGTCCCCCGGGGCACGCCCGCCGCCATCGTCTCCGAGGTCAACGGCAAGCTCACGCACGCGATCGCGCAGCGCGACGTGACCGAGCGCATTGCGGCGCTCGGCGCAGAGCCTGCAGGTGGAGAGCCGAAGCGGCTCTCCGATCATTTGAATGCCGAAATCCCGAAATGGCGCGAGGTCATCCGCGCGGCGAACATTCGGTTGTAGCAGTTCCACTTCACCACAGGAGGATCAGCATGAGCATCACCCGTCACGAACCCAGCGGACATCTGAGCAAGGCGGTCGAGCACAACGGCGTCGTGTACGTCGCCGGTTTGACGGCCACGAACAAATCGCTCGGCATGAAGCAGCAGACCGAGGAAGTCCTGAAGAAGATCGACGGCTACCTCGAGGCGGCCGGCACGAACAAGTCCAAGCTCCTCGCGGCGACGATCTACGTCTCCGACATGTCGCAGAAGAACGCGATGAACGAAGCCTGGATCGCCTGGGCCGACCCGAAGAACCTGCCGACGCGCGCCTGCGTCGCGGTCGAGCTGGGATCCAAGGACACGCTGGTGGAAATCGTCGTCAGCGCGGCGAAATAGGAGTCCGGCATGGCGGGCGACACGCTGGGTGCGTACAGCATCGAAGACCTCCGCAGGCGCGCGAAGAAGCGCCTGCCGCGCGGGATCTTCGAGTACATCGACGGCGCGGCTGAGGACGGCATCGCCAAGGAGCACAACCGCGAGGTCTACCGGTCGCTGAAGATCAAGAACCGCGTCCTCAAGGACGTGTCGAAGCGTTCGACCGCGATCGAGATCTTCGGGAAGAAGCTCGCCATGCCGTACGGGATCTCGCCGACCGCGTCCGCGGGCCTGATGAGCGATCTCGGCGAGATCGCGCTGGCCAAGGCGGCGGCGAGGATGGGCGTGCCCTGCACGGTCGCGACCAACTCGCTGACGCCGATGGAGGACATCTTTGAGGCGGCCGGCGGCAATCTCTGGATGCAGCTCTACATGTGGGTCGACCTGCGCCTGCGGGCGCAGTTCGTCGAGCGCATCAAGTCGATCGGTTTCGACACGATGCTCATCACCGTCGACGGCTCGGTCGGCGCGAACCGCGAGCACGACCGCCGCAACGGTTTCTCGATGCCGCTGCGCTACACGCCGAACCTGATCCGGCAGGTGCTGGCGAATCCCGGCTGGTGCGCGCGCGTGCTGGCTCCGCAGTACCTCAAGCGCGGCGCGTTCAGGAAGTCCAACTATCCGGAGGAGATGAACAGCAAGCTCACCGACAAGATCAGCGACCACGAACTGACCAAGCCCGCCACGCAGTGCTGGGACGACATCAAGCGCATCCGCGACGTGTGGCCGGGGCATCTCCTGGTCAAGGGTTTGCAGAGCCTGGAAGACGCGGTGCTCGCGGCCGATTACGGCCTGGACGGCGTCGTCATCTCGAATCACGGCGGCCGCTATCTCGATTCCGCGCCGGCGCCGCTGCAACTGGTGCCGGAGTTTCGCCGGGCCGTCGGCAACCGTCTCAAGCTCATCATCGACAGCGGCGCGAGACGCGGCTCCGATCTCGTGAAAGCGATGGCGATGGGCGCCGACATGGTCATGTCCGGAAGACCGACCTTGTACGGCGCTGCCGCCGCGGGTGAAGCCGGCGCCTATCGCGCGCTCGAGATCTTCCAGACCGAGATGGACCGCGTCATGGCGCAGCTCGGTCTTTGCAGCGTCGACGAGATCAGCCCGCACATCTTCTGGAATCCGCCGGACTGGGTGCCCAAGCCCGTGCCTGCGCGGATCGTCGAGGTCGAGGAGATCATCTCGCGCGTGGTTGGGGTCTGACCCCGACGGAGCGGGGGTCAGACCCCTGCGGTAACATCGCGGATCGGAGGAGGGTCCGCAGATGAACAAGCTCGTCGAGAGCGACGTCGGGGCAACGTCCCGCCACAAGCTCCCCAATCCCTGCGGCGCGCATCTCGTCGCGCGCGCGCTGAAGCGCCACGGCGTCGAAGTGATGTTCGGCCAGAGCCTGCCTTCGGCGCTGTATCTCGTCACCGCCGAGCTCGGTATCCGCCAGCTCGCGTATCGCACCGAGAACGCGGGCGGCTCGATGGCCGACGGTTACGCGCGAGCGACGAACAAGGTTGCGGTGGTGACGGCGCAGAACGGCCCGGCTGCGGCGCTGCTGGTGAGCCCGCTCGCCGAAGCGCTGAAGGCATCTATTCCCATCGTCGCGATCGTGCAGGACGTGCGACGCACGCAGACCGACAAGAACGCGTTCCAGGAGCTCGACCACCTCGACCTCTTCCGCGGCTGCGCGAAGTGGGTCAAGCGCGTCACCGAAGCGAGCCGCATCGAGGACTACGTCGACATGGCGTTCACCGCCGCGGCGAGCGGCCGTCCGGGACCCTCGGTGCTGCTGCTTCCGCAGGACCTGCTGCTCGAAGCGGTGAAGAGCGACGCGCCCGAGCGCACCGCGGCGCTCGGCACGTATCCGCTCGATCGCGCCGCCGCCGATCCCGCAAAGATCGAAGAGGCGGCTCGCCTGCTTGCCGAAGCGAAGAACCCGCTCGTCGTCGCCGGCGGCGGCGTGCACTCGTCGCATGCGCATGCCGAGGTCGCGGCCCTGCAGGAGTATGCGTCCCTGCCGGTCGCGACGAGCGCGATGGGCAAGGGTGCGGTATCCGAAAGCCATCCGCTGTCGGTCGGCGTCATCGGTTACTTCATGGGACAGCGCGCGCGGGCGAGGCACCTCAAGCCGCTCGTCGACCAGGCCGACGTGATCCTGTTCGTCGGCGCGCGCACCAACCAGAACGGCACCGACTCGTGGACGGTCTTTCCGAAGTCGGCGCGCTACATCCACATCGACGTCGACGGCATGGAGATCGGACGCAACTACGAAGCGCTGCGGCTCGTCGGCGACGCGAAGCTCACGCTCGCGGCGCTCACCGACGCGCTCAAGAAACGCAGCGTCTCGGTGCGCACGGCCGCGCGTGGCGCGCTCGAGAAAACGATCGCCGACGCACGGCGCCTCTTCCGCGACGAAGCCGAAGCGATGAGCGCGTCCGATGCGTCGCCGATTCGCCCCGAGCGCCTGATGCGCGAGCTCGAGCCGTTCGTCACGCCCGACACCCTCATCGTGTCGGATGCGAGCTACTCGCCGATCTGGGTCGCGAACTATCTGACCGCACAGCGCGCGGGCCAGCGCTTTCTCGCCGGCCGCGGACTCGCCGGGCTCGGCTGGGGACTGCCCGCCGCGATCGGCGCGAAAGTCGCGAACCCAGGCAAGCCGGTGATCTGCGTCAGCGGCGACGGCGCGTTCGCGCACGTGTGGTCCGAGCTCGAGACCGCGAAGCGCATGGGCGTGAAGATCACGCTGATCGTGCTCAACAACCAGATCCTCGGCTATCAGTGGCATGCCGAGGACGTGCTGTACGGCGATCACACCGACGCGTGTCAGCTCGGTCCGGTCGATCATGCGGCGGTCGCGCGCGCGTGCGGCTGCGAGGGCATACGCGTGGAGAAAGCGTCGGAGATACGCGCGGCGCTGGAGCGGGCGATGAAGAACGACGTCACCACGGTGGTCGACGTGATGATCGATCCGCAGGCGTATCCGCCGATTACGCTGTTCGATGCGAAAAACAAGTGACGGGTAAGGCGGTGACGAAGTGGTTGTTGGTAGCGGCGCTGGTAGTCGGTTCGATGGCGGCGTTTGGGCAGCACTATCCGTCACGACCGATACGCATCATCGTGCCGTTCCCGCCGGGCGGGGCGAGCGACATCATCGCGCGCACGGTGGGGCAGAAGCTCACCCAGCGCTGGGGACAGCAGGCGATCATCGACAACCGTCCGGGCGCGGGCGGCAGCATCGCCGCGGAGATCGCGAAGAACGCGGCGCCCGACGGCTACACGCTGTTCTTCGCGGCCAGCGCGCAGCTCGCGGTGAACCCGTCGCTCTACTCGAAAGTGCCGTACGACCCGGTGCGCGACTTCGCACCGGTCATCCTCACCGGTTTCGGCGTCAACATCCTCGTCGCACATCCTTCGGTCGGCGCGCGGTCGCTCAAGGAATTCATCGCGATCGCCAAGGCGAAGCCGGGACTGCAATACGCGTCACCCGGCAGCGGGTCGACCGCGCACCTGTCGGCCGAGCTGCTGAAGATACAGACGGGCATCGACATTCAGCACGTGCCTTACAAAGGCGCGGCGCCCGGCGTGGTCGACGTGCTCGCCGGGCAGGTGCCGCTCATGTTCGTGACCATTCCTTCGGTGATCGGGCACGTGAAAGCCGGCAAGCTCGTCGCGCTCGGCGTGACTTCGGCGAAGCGTTCGCCGGCCGCACCCGACGTGCCGACCTTCGCCGAGACGCTGCCGGGTTTCGAAGCGACTTCGTGGTACGGCTTCGTCGCGCCCGCCGGCACGCCGCGCGAGGTCGTGACCAGGCTCAATCGGGAGGTCGCCGCGATCCTCAAGCTGCCCGAGGTGCGCGAGGTGCTCACGACCACAGGGACCGAAATCGGCGGCAGCACACCCGAGGCGTTCGGCCGCCACATCAAGTCGGAGCTCGGCAAGTGGGCGGCGGTGGTGAAGAAGTCGGGCGCGCGGGTGGATTGACGTTGCCCGTGATTCCCGAACCGCGGTAGCCGACGCGACTGTCGGTCGCGTCGTCCCGGACGTGTCCGCGATGGCGGACGCGATCCGGGAGCCATTTTGACTTTCAACGTCGTCGAAAATGGATTCCCGCCTACGCGGGAATGACGAACTTATACGAGCGTCGGTTTTTTCTTCTTCCCCTTCCGGATCTCCTCGTCCTCCTTCATCACCGCGGTGTATTGCCGCACCGCGTGCGAGAGCGTCGGCCAACCGGCGTAGTGGGCCACCTGGATCATCACCTCGAAGATCTCCTCGGGCTTGATGCCGATGTGCTGCGCGCTGCGGTAGTGCGAGTAGTTGCCGCTCGGCCGCGCGAGCGCGATGTTCGCCGCGAGCGTGACGAGCTGGCGGTCGCGCAGGCTCAAACCCTTGCGGGCCCATACGTCGCCGAAGAGATGTCCCACCGACATGTCGTACATGTCGGGGCTCAGGTCCTTCTGCTCCATCATGAGGTGCTCGCGGCCCATCTTCTTCAGGAGGTCCATGCCGCGCTTGTAGCGTTTCTTGTAATCGCTCATCGCCTCTTCCCTGGTGGTCGGGTTGTTCCCGCGCCGATGATGTCGCTAACATGCGGGGAGAACAAGAGCGCGATCCCGGAGGAGGGTATGAAACGCAGCTCCATGTTTTGGACGGCCGCGTGCGCGGCTACGCTCGCGTGCGGCGACGCGCTCGCCGCGCAGGCCGCGGCGGATGCCTGGCCGTCGCGTCCCATCCGCGTCGTGGTGCCGAGCGCGCCCGGCGGCGGCACCGACATCGTGGCGCGCCTCATCGCACAGGCGCTGCAGGAGCGCTGGGGCCAGACGCTCGTCGTCGACAACCGCGGCGGCGCGGGCGGCCTGCCGGCGGTGTCGATGGTCGCGAAGAATTCCGCCCCCGACGGTTACACGATGTGCGTCGGCAGCAACGGGCATCTGTCGTTCGCGCCGGCGATCCACCGGCATCTCGCGTTCGACCCGCAGAAGGACCTCACGCCGGTGTCGCTCGCGGCGAACCAGCCTTTCGTGGTCGCTGCTGGTGCGGGCGTGCCTGCCGCTTCCATGCAGGAGCTCATCAGCCTCGCCAAGGCGAAGCCCGGGTCGCTGCGCTACGGGTCGGGCGGCACCGGCACCTCGAGCCATCTCGGCACCGAGCTGCTCCAGCTTCGCTCGGGGATGTCGCTGCTGCACGTGCCTTACAAGGGAACCGGCCCCGGCATGACCGCCCTCCTCGGCGGCGAGATCCAGGTGCTGCTGGTCGGGCTGGCGACGGTCCTGCCTTACGTGCGCAGCAAGAGCGACAAGGTGAAAGTGTTCGCAGTGACCGGCTCGCAGCGCTCCGCCGTCGCGCCCGAGATACCGACGGTCGCCGAATCGGGCGTGCCGGGCTTTTCCTTCGATGTGTGGTACGGCGTCGTTTTCCCCGGCGGCACGCCGCGCGCGATCGTACAGAAGACCAACGCCGAATTACGCAATGTGCTGGCCGCGCCGAGCCTGAAAGAGCGCTATGCCGCGGGCGGATTGGAGCCGGTTTACACCACGCCCGAAGCGTTTCGCGAGCTGATCGACAAGGAAGTGCCGCGATGGAAGGAAGTCGCGCGGCAGGCGAAGATCCAGGTGGATTGAACCAGCCGTCATTGCGAGGAGCGCTAGCGACGAAGCAATCGCGGAGCGTCCGTACCGCGCGTCGCGAGATCGCCACGGCGTTCCTGCCGGAGCCGCCTCGCGATGGCGTGCTTCAGACGTCCAGCGACACGTCGAACGTCCCCGCGTAACCCTTCCGGTGCTCCTTCAACGGCAGGACGAGCTTGCTCCCGCCGATCAGCGACACCACGTCGCGGTTGTTGCGCACCTTGCGCTGGCCGTGCTTCGAGTACGGCGCCTGCGCGTGGATCTCGTCGGTGAGCTTGTCGTCGAAATAGATCTGCGACGTGAACTCGGCCGCGTCGTTGCCTTTTCCGCGGTGGCCGACGCGTATCTTGAAGTGAACGTGCACCGCTCTGCCGGGATACCAGCCGGGATAGATCGTGGTGAAGCTCGCGTGGCCGTTGCGGTCGGTGACCTGGTAGCCGCGCAGGAACTTGAAGCCGCGCGTGTCTTCCTGGAAATCGTCGGTGTCGGAATACAGCCCCATCGCGTCGCAGTGCCAGACGTCGACCTGCGCGCCGGCGAGCGGCAGGCAGGTGCTGCCTTCGGTCTGAGAGACACGGAACGCGAGGTAGAGCGGCACGCCTTCACTTACCACTTTGGTCCACGGATCGGAGCGGATGTCGGAGCGGTTGAGCTTCTCGTCGACGAAGTACGGTCCTTCGATCTGCGACGGGCGCACCACGCACGCGAGCGAAGTGGTCCGTGTCGCCGCACGCGCGAGAGGCGACGCGGCGATCGCGCCGGCGCCGATCGCCATGACGAATTTTCTGCGCTGGATCATGTGGCGATGATAGCGCGCGAGGCCCGATAATCCACACGGGAGGAAGCATGGGCGAACATCGCAGCGCCGGCACGTTCGACTACGTCATCATCGGCGCGGGCACCGCGGGCTGCGTGCTCGCGAACCGACTGTCCGCCGATCCGGAGACGACGGTGCTGGTCCTCGAGGCCGGCGGCAAGGACGACTGGGTGTGGATACACATCCCGGTCGGCTATCTCTACTGCATCGGCAACAAGCGCACCGACTGGTGCTACGAGACGGAAGCCGAAGCCGGGCTCAACGGGCGGTCGATCGGCTATCCGCGAGGGCGCGTGCTCGGCGGGAGCTCGTCGATCAACGCCATGCTGTACCTGCGCGGCCAGGCGCGCGACTACGACGAATGGGCGCAGGTGACCGGCGACTCCGGCTGGGCGTGGAGCAGCGTGCTGCCCGTCTTCATGAAGTCCGAGGACCACTGGCGCGGCGCCGACGAGAAACACGGGCAGGGCGGCGAGTGGCGCGTCGAGCGGCCCAAGCTCACATGGGAGATCCTCGACGCGTTCGCGAGTGCCGCGGTGGAGAGCGGCATCCCGCCTACCGAAGATTTCAATCGAGGAGACAACGAGGGCGTCGGCCGCTTCGAGGTAAACCAGAAGAGCGGCGTGCGCTGGAGCGCCGCGAAAGCGTTCCTGCGTCCGGCGATGAAGCGTGCCAACGTGACCGTGATCACCGGCGCTTTGGTACGCAAGCTGCGCATCGAAGGCCGGCGCGTGCTCGGCGTCGAGTTCGAGCGTGACGGCGTCGCGCACTACGTCGAAGCGCGGCGCGAGACGATACTGTCCTCCGGAGCGATCGGCAGCCCGCAGATACTCCAGCTCTCGGGCATCGGTCCCGGCGGTCTGTTGCAGCAGCACGGCATACCGGTCGTTCACGACGCGCCGGGCGTGGGCGCGAACCTCCAGGACCATCTGCAATTGCGGATGGCGTTCAAGGTCAGGCACGCGCTGACGCTCAACACGCTGCTCGGCTCGTGGTGGCACAAGGGGCGCATGGCCGCGGAGTACGCGTGCTTTCGCACCGGCGCGATGACGATGCCGCCTTCGCAGCTCGGCGCGTTCACGCGCTCCGATCCGTCGCAGGCGACGCCCAACCTCGAGTATCACGTGCAGCCGATCTCGCTCGACCGCTTCGGCGAGCCGCCGCACCGCTTCAACGCGTTCACCTCCAGCGTGTGCAACCTGCGGCCGACGTCGCGCGGCACGGTGAAGATCGCATCGAACGATCCGCGCGCGTATCCCGCCATCGCCCCGAACTATCTCTCCACGCCCGAAGACCGGCAAGTCGCGGCCGACGCGATCCGGCTCACGCGCCGCATCGTGCTCGGCACCCAGGCGATGCAACAGTACGAGCCCGAGGAATACACGCCCGGCGCGCAATACCAGACGCCCGAAGAGCTGGTGACCGCGGCGGGCCACATCGGCACCACCATCTTCCATCCGGTCGGCACCTGCCGCATGGGCCGCGAAGCGGACGACTCCGCCGTCGTCGACCCGCAGCTGCGCGTGCGCGGCGTCGAGCGCCTGCGCGTGATCGACGCGTCGATCATGCCGACCATCACGTCCGGAAACACCAATTCACCGACGGTCATGATCGCCGAGCGCGGAGCCGAGCTGCTGCTACGACATTGACTAGACCACCGTTCGTCCTGAGCGTAGGCGAAGCCGAAGTCGAAGGACGAACAAGGCACAAACATCGGGGCCTCAATGGCTTTCTGGATCTATGTCTTACGGTGCTCGGACGGCTCGTATTACACGGGGCATACCGACAACCTCGAGCATAGATTCAACGCACATCAGAGCGGGGAAATCCCCGGCTATACGCAACCGAGGCTGCCGGTCGAGCTGATGTTCTCGCAAGAGTGTGCGACTCGAGAGGAGGCTTTGGCGGCGGAACTGCAAATCAAGGGCTGGAGTCGGGCGAAGAAAGAGGCGCTGTTTCGCGGGGATTGGGCGGCGATCAATCGCCTCGGTCGAGGTAAGCATCGGCATCAGCGGTAGTCTGAAGGCGTTCGTCCTTCGACTTCGCTATCGCGCAGCTTGTCCTGAGCGTAGCCCGTTCGTCCTTCGACTTCGCTATCGCTACGCTCAGGACGAACGGGCGGAGTCGAAGGGCTCAGGACGAACGGGCGGAGTCGAAGGGCTCAGGACGAACCGGTCGCGGTGCGGCGCGGCTGGCGGAATGACTCCGCACGCGGTAGATTCAGGTCTCCCCGAATACTCGCTGTCGAAGGAATTGCCATGGCTTACGAATGCCTGCTGTACGACGTCAAGGACCGCATCGCCACCCTCACGCTCAATCGGCCCGAGCGGCTCAACGCCCTCGGCGGGACGCTGCGCGAGGACCTGCTGGACGCGATCCAGAAAGCGGGCGCGGACGACGACGTGCGCGTGATCGTCATCACCGGCGCGGGCCGCGGGTTCTGCTCGGGCGGCGACGTCAAGGCGATGAGCGAGCGCGAGAAAAGCGGCGACGGCGGCGCGATCAAGGAAAAGTACCTGCCGATCCGCGACCGGATCGTGATCGCGATGCGCGAGTGCCCGAAGCCGATCATCGCCGCGGTGAACGGCGCCGCCGCGGGGGCCGGCATGAGCATGGCGATGGCGTGCGACATCCGCCTCGCCGCGAACACCGCCAAGTTCTCGCAGGCGTTCGTCAAGCGCGGCCTGCATCCGGACTGGGGCGGCTCGTGGTTCCTGCCGCGCATCGTCGGCACGGCGAAAGCGTGCGAGCTCATCTTCACCGGCGACGCGATCGACGCCCAGACCGCGCTCGACATCGGTTTCCTCAACGCGGTCGTCGCCCCCGAGGCGCTGCTGGAAGAGACTTACAAGCTCGCGAAGAAGATCGCCGACGGCCCGCCGATCGCGATCCAGCTCGCCAAGCGCGCGATCTATCACAACGAAGACGTCGATCTCAAAGCCGGTCTCGAGTTCGAATCCTTCGCGCAGAACATCACGAAGGAGACCGAGGACTATCGCGAAGGCGTGAAGGCGTTCGTCGAGAAGCGCGCGCCGAAGTTCGGCGGGAGATAGCCGACCATGCGCGCCTTCGTGACGCTCGCAGCGCTGCTGGTGCACGCCGGGGTCGCGGCGGCGCAAAACTATCCGTCGCATCCCGTCCGTCTCGTCGTCGGCTTCGCACCGGGCGGCTCGACCGACGTCACCGCGCGCATCGTCGCCGAGCGCCTGACCTCGGCGTACGGCCAGCAGGTGATCGTCGACAACCGCACCGGCGCCGGCGGGAACATCGGCGCGGACATCGTGGCCAAGGCGAACGCCGACGGCTACACCGTGCTGCTCGCGACGACGGGCGTGATGGCGTTCAACGACTATCTCTACAAGCAGCTTTCCTACGACGCGCAGAAAGATTTCGCGCCGGTGACGCAGATCGGCTCGCTGCCGCTCATCATCGTGGTGCCGGTGACGCTGCCGGCGAAATCGGTGAAGGAGCTCGTGGCGCTCGCGAAAGCGAGCCCGGGCAAGTACTCGTTCGGCTCGTCCGGCGTCGGAGGCGCGACCCACGTCACCGCCGAGCTCTTCAAGGCACTCGCCGGCATCGACATCGTTCACGTGCCTTACAAGGGCAGCGGCCAGATGATGACCGATCTCGTCGGCGGCCAGGTGCAGATCGCGTTCGACCAGATCTCTTCGTCGATCGGTTTCGTGAAGACGGGCAAGCTGCGCGCGCTCGGCATCACGACCGCGAAGCGCTCCGAGCTGCTGCCCGACCTGCCGACGATCGCCGAAGGCGGGGTGACGGGTTACGAAGCCACGTCGTGGAACGGTCTCGCGGTGCGCTCGGGCACGCCGCGCGCGGTGATCGATCGCCTCCAGCAGGAGACGCGCAAGCAGATCTTCGATCCCGCGGTGAAGCCCAGGCTCTTCGAGCTCGGCATCGAGCCGATCGGCGGCACGCCGGAGCAGTTCGCCGCGCTGATCAAGTCGGAGCGTGCGAAGTGGATCCCGCTGTTCAGGAAGATCGGCATTCAGCCTCAATGACTTGACGTGCGCCACGAGATCGCTTCGGCTGCCGCCTCGCGATGACGGTCATTGCGAGGAGCGTCAGCGACGAAGCAATCCCGGAGCGTCCGGGGCGCGCTGCGCTTTTCGCGCTTGCGCTGCTGCTGGCCGGATGCACGACGATCCCGACCGCGCGCATCCTCACTCTCAACCTCGCCGCGATCAACGATTTCCACGGCCACCTGCACCGCTCGGCCGAGCCGGTGGCGGGACGGCCGCTCGGCGACGTCGCGAGGCTCGCGACCGTCGTCGCCGACCTCCGCGCAAGGAGCGCGCACTTCGCCTTCGTGTCTGCCGGTGACCTCGTCGGCGCGTCGCCGGTGGTGTCCGCGGCTTTCAACGACGAGCCGACGATCGAGGCGATGAACGCCGCGGGGCTGGACTTCAATGGCGTCGGCAATCACGAGTTCGACGCCGGTCTCGAGCACATCCAGCGTCTCCAGTCCGGCGGCTGCCCGCCCGGCGGCTGCCGCAGCGGAAGCGAGTTCGCCGGCGCGCGCTTTCGGTTCCTCGCCGCCAATGTCGTCGTCAGGACGACCGGCGAGCCGCTGTTTCCGGCCTATGCGATCCGCGAGTACGCGGGCGTGAAGGTCGCTTTCGTCGGCATGACGCTCGAGGGCACGGCGGAGATCTCCGCGCCCGCCAACGTCGAACGGGTTGACTTCCGCGACGAAGCCGACACGGTGAACGCGCTGGTGCCGGTCCTGAAGCAACAAGGCGTCGAGGCGATCGTCGTGCTGATCCACCAGGGCGGCGTCAATCGCGGCGGGCCGAACGAGTGCGCGGGTTTCGAAGGTCCGATCCGTGACCTCGTGGCACGCATGGATCGGGCGGTCGATCTCGTCGTCAGCGGGCACACGCACCAGGCGTATGTCTGCAACCTCGACGGCAGGCTCGTGACGAGCGCGGGCTCTTATGGGCGCTACGTCACGCACATCGAGCTCGACCTCGATCCGAAATCGCGCGACGTCATCGCCGCGCGTGCGGAGAACCGCATCGTATCGCCCGACGTCGCGCCGCATGCGGCGGTCGCCGCAGTGGTCGAGCGCTACACGCAGCTGGCCGCGCCGCTGCGGCGTGTCGTCGGGCTGTTGACCGCGCCCCTCGAGCGCCGCGCGAGTGCCGACGGCGAATCGCCGCTCGGCCAGACGATCGCGGACGCGCATCTCGCGTCGGCGCGCGGCGCGGGGGCGGTCGTCGCGTTCATGAACCCCGGGGGCATACGCGCTCCGCTCGATCGAGGCGAGGTCACGTTCGCGCAGGTGTTCGACCTGTATCCGTTCAACAACGCGGTCGTCGCGATGACGCTCACCGGCGCGCAGATCCTCGCGCTGCTGGAGCAGCAATGGGGCGGCGATTTCCCGCGCATCCTCCAGGTATCGCAAGGCTTTTCCTACGCGTGGAACCCCGGTGCGCCGAACGGCTCGCGCGTGGTGCGCGGGAGCGTGACGCTCAACGGCGAGCCGGTGGTTGCGGAAAAGCCCTATCGCATCGCGGTGAACAGCTATCTCGCGCAGGGCGGCGACCGCTTCTCGATCTTCCGCGACGGCGTGGATCGCGTCGAGGTGGGCGGCGGACGCGACGCCATCGCGAGCTATCTCGAAGCGGCTTCGCCGTACTCCCCGCCTTCGGTGCGCCGGATCAGGCGCGCCGGCCGCGCGGGTCCGTAAACGCGATAAGCTCGGGCTGCGCGGCAAGCGCGGCGGCGAGGTCCTTCCACGCGAGCGACGTCACGAGGTCGAGCAGTTGCGTGCGGGATGTCATCGTCCCTCGGCTACGACGGCGAATACGAACTACTAACCCGGTGCATCCATGAAAGCAATGGTGTGTGAAGCGTTCGGCGGTCCCGAGGTCCTCGCGTTGCGCGAAGCGCCCGACCCCGCGCCGCCCGGCAAGGGCGAGATCCAGGTGCGCATCGCCGCGCGCGGCGTGCAGTACGTCGACGTGCTGATGCTCGCGGGCAAATACCAGTTCAGGCCCGAGCCGCCGTTCATCCCCGGGAGCGAAGCGGCGGGGACCGTCGTCGCCGTGGGCGAGGGCGTCAGCGGCTTGAGCGTGGGAGACCGCGTGATGAGCCGCCACTCGCTGGGCGCATTGGCGGAGATCGGCAACGCCAAGGCCGTGCTCTGTGACCGCATTCCGGACAACATGAGCTTCGAAGAAGCGGGCGTGTTCCGCGGCGCGTACGCCACCGCCTATCACGCCCTTCTCCAGCGCGGCCGTATGGTCGCGGGCGAATGGGTGCTCGTTCACGGCGCGGCGGGCGGCATCGGCATCGCGGCGATCCAGGTCGCCAAAGCCTACGGTGCGAAGGTGATCGCGACCGCGAGCACCGAAGCCAAGCGCAAGGCGTGTATCGAGGAAGGCGCCGATCATGCGATCGACTATCGCGGCGGCTTCGTCGATCGGGTCAAGGAGCTGACCGGCGGCAAAGGCGTGGACATCGTCTACGATCCGATCGGCGACAAGGTCGCCGAGGAATCGCTGCGCTGCCTCGCGTGGGGCGGGCGCCTGCTGATCCTCGGCTTCCTCGGAGGCAGTCCGGCCAACATCAAGAGCAACTACCTGCTCATCAAAGGCATCGACGCGGTGGGCGTGCGCATCGGCGGCCTGAACGAGATCAATCCCGGACTCGCGAAAGAGAACATGCAGAAGCTGCTCGCGCTCGCGGGCGAGGGGAAATTGAAGCCCCGCATCTCGCATCGGTTTCCGCTGCAAGATGCCGCGAAAGCGCTGCAAGCGGTGATCGACCGCGAGGTGATCGGCAAGGCGGTGCTGGTGAGCTGATAAACAAGACGCGGCAAAACCTCCTTCGTCATTCCGGACGCGCGGCAGCGCGATCCGGAATCCATTTTGATTTTGACGCTTTGAAAATGGGTTTCCGCCTGCGCGGGAACGGCGGCCGGGTGATCATTTCTTCATGTACTGATGCCCCGCCATGATCGCCTTCACCTCCTTGACGCCTCTGGCACGCAGCAGCTGGCCGACGCGCTCGTCTTCCTCGGCCAGCAGCGCCTTCGCGGTGCGCACCACTTCCTCGAGGCGGTCGGCAGGGAATTTCACCGCGCCGTTCTCGTCCATGTGCACGATCTCGCCGGGTGCGACGTCCATGCCGGCGATGCTCACCGGAACCTGCACCGCGTGCACCGCCTGCGGGCCGTGTCCGGCGCAGATGCCGCGCGTCAGGTACTGGAAATTCATCGGGCGGATCTCGTGGATGTCGCGCGACGGGCCGTTCGACACCGCGCCGATCGCGCCGCAGGCGCGCATCGAAGACGTCATGTTGCCGCCCGAGAGGCCGACCTTGTTGGCGAGCTCCGGCGGAAATTTCTGCTGGAAACAGAAGATCGACGGCTTGCCGAGCTTGTCCATCGCTTCGAGCACGTCCATCAGCGTGAGCTTCCTGAACGTCGGATCGGGAAGGCCGTAGGTGCACGTCACCGCGTAACCGGCGATCGGTCCCATCTCGGGGTACCAGCAGCCGAGCGAGTTGTCGGTGTACCAGTGCTCGCTCCACGGGTTGTAGATCTCCAGGCACAGCGGCCGTCCCGGATACGTCGCGACCACGTTGGTGATCGTCGGCGTGTCGATCGTCTTCAGCGCCTCCAGCAGCTCCAGGTCTGTCATCGCCTCCCCCTTGTGATTTGCTATACCCTCGGGAGTGTAGCGGAGTCGTCAGGAGGACCACTTCATGGACACAGCGGACGGCACGGGAAGCGGGATGCGGCTGCAGAAATCGTTCGTCAGCACGACGCCGTACTCGCAAGGGCGGCGGCCTTTCTTCAAGTATCGCGACCTCGGCCTCGAGGCGGCGACCGGCGGGCGCATGCGCGCGTATCACAACACCGCGATCGCCGGCATGACCCAGCCGACGGGCTGGCACTACCACATCTGCGAGATGCAGTTCGTCTACGTGCTGAAAGGATCGCTCACCATCGAGTTCGAGGACGGCACCGTAGGCACGTTCGCGGCCGGCGATTCGTTCTTCATCCCCGGCGGCGTGCGCCACAACGAGATCTACGCATCCGAGGACAAGGAAGCGCTCGAAGTCTCGGTCCCCGGAAAAATAGAAACCGTCGACGTCGAGCGCCCGGCGCACCTGCCCGAGAAGCTCAGGGAAGTGAGCAACCAGCAGCCGTGAGGAGCGTCACGGTCGCCCTCGGGGCGATGTTCCTGCAGCAGACGTTCGTCGCGCTCGGTCGCGCGCTGCCTGCGGTGATCGCGCCGGCGATCATCTCGGATCTTTCGCTCGACGCCGCGTGGATCGGCATCTACTTCGGCATCACCGCGGCCGCGTCGCTCGTCGCGCAGCTCGGCTGCGGCAGCTTCATCGTGCGCCACGGCGCGCTGCGCATGAGCCAGATCTCGCTCGTCATGATGGCGGTCGGCACCGCGCTCGCGGCGCTCGGCACGCCGGTCATGCTCGTGCTGTCGGCGATCATCGTCGGCGCCGGCGGGGCGATCTCGACGCCGGCGAGCTCGCACCTCCTGAGCCGTGTCGCGTCGGCGCAATACCTGCCGCTGGTGTTCTCGATCAAGCAGACTGCCGTTCCGGCCGGCCTGCTGCTCGCGGGCCTGATCGGCCCCCGGCTCACCGAGGCGACCGACTGGCGCACCACGATGCTCGCCAGCGCCGCGTCGTGCGCGCTCTTCACGCTCATGCTCCAGCCCCTGCGCCGGTCGTTCGACGACGACCGCGTGCCGAGCCGCTATTTCAAGCTCTCGGACTTCAAGGCGACGCTGAAATCGGTGCTCGATACGCCCAGCTTGCGCGCGCTTTCGTTCGCGTGCCTCGCGTTCAACGGCATACAGACGGTCGTCACCGCGTATTTCGTCGTCTATCTCACGACGATCGGCTACACGCCGGTCGCCGCAGGTTTCGTTTTTTCGATCGCGGTTACCGTAGCGGTGCCGGGACGGATCCTGTGGGGCTGGCTCGGCAGCACCTACGTCACGCCGCGCGCGATGATGGCGGGCCTGGCGCTGGGCATGGCGGGCAGCATCGCGGCGCTCGCGCTGTGCACGCCGGCATGGCCCGCGATCGCCGTGGCCGCGGTCGCGTGCGTGCTCAGCGCGACCGCGCTGTCGTGGCACGGCATCCTGCTCGCGGAGACTGCGCGAGCCGCGCCCGAAGGCGCGCGCGGCGGCGTGACCGGCGGCGTGCTGTCGTTCGGGCAGGTCGGCGCGCTCGCGCTGCCGCTGGTGTATTCGGGATTGCTCGATTACACCGGGAGCTACGGCATCGGCTTCGTCGTGTGCGGGATCCCCGCGCTGATGGTCGGCTTCCAGCTTTTGCGCCAGGGCGCACATCGCGGAGAGACATTGCGTGAACCCACCGAAGAGCGCACGCGCTGAATATCGCGTGCAGGCGTGCAACCTCTCGCACGCCAGCGAGAACAGGATCCACGACGACGACGTCGCGCGCCGCTTCGGCTTCCAGGGCGCGCTCGTGCCGGGCGTCGAGGTTTACGCGTACATGGCGCACCTGCCGGTCGCGCGCTGGGGCGTCGACTGGCTCGAGCGCGGCACTGCCGAGTGCCGCTTCCTGAAACCGGTGTACGACGGCAAGCTCGTGATCGCGAGCGCCGAGGAAGAGGCGGGCGCGCTCGCGATCGTCGTCGACAGCGAAGGCGAGCGCTGTGCGGCAGGCGCCGCGTCTTTACCGCAGGCGCGCGGCTCGGCGCCCGAGGTTCCCGAACCTGCGCCCACACCGCGCGCCGACGCGAGGCCCGAACCCGACGAAGCGACGCTCGCGGTCGGTCGCCGCCTCTCGTCGCATCCGCTGCATCTGCCACGCGAGAAGCACGAGCAATACCTCGCCGACATCCGCGAGACCGAGACGCTGTACTCGCGCGAGCAGATCGTGCATCCGTCGTGGGTGCTGCGTCTCTCGAATTCCGCGCTCAAGGACAATGTCAGGCTCGCGGCGTGGATACATACCGGGAGCGCGATACGCCACTGCGCGATCGCGCACGCGGGATCGACGCTCGCGGCGCATGCGCTGGTGCAGAAGAACTACGAGCGCAAAGGCCACCGCTTCGTCGATCTGGACGTCGTCATCGTCGCGGACGGCAAGCGCGTCGTGGCGCAGGTGCAACACACTGCGATCTACCGGCTGCGGCCGGCATAACAAAACGAGGAGAAGTCATGAAGCGTTTCATCTGGGTGTTGCTGTTGTTCGCGTGCGGCGCGGCCGCGCAGGACTATCCGTCGAAACCGGTGCGTCTGGTCGTGCCGTATCCCGCGGGCTCGAGCAGCAACGACATCATCGCCCGCGCGCTCGCCGAGCAGCTGAGCGCCGGCCTGAAGCAGCGCGTGCTGGTGGAGAACCGTTCCGGCGCGGGCGGCAACGTCGGTTCGGAGTACGTCGCCAAAGCGGCGCCCGACGGCTACACGCTGCTGGTCGCGACCAACGGGCCGCAGGCGATCGCGCCTTCGGTGTTCAAGCTCCATTACGACAACCAGAAGGACCTTGCGCCCGTCGCGATGGTCGCGAACGTGCCGTACATGCTGATGATCCATCCGTCGCTGCCGGCGAAGAACGTGAAGGAGCTCATCGCGCTGGCGAAGGCCAGGCCCGGGCAATTGCTGTTCGCGTCTTCCGGCAATGCGGGCACGCCGCACCTGTGCTGGGAGCTCTTCAAGTCGATGGCGAAGATCGACATCCGGCACGTGCCGTACAAAGGCGGCGCGCCGGCGATGATGGACACGGTCGGCGGACAGACCCAGATGTACTGCTCGGGACTCGTCGCCGGCGGTCCGCAGATCAAGGCGGGCAAGCTGCGCGCGCTCGGGATGGGCACACTCGAGCGCTCGGCGGTCATGCCCGACGTACCGACGATTGCGGAGCAGGGTCTCGCCGGCTTCAACGTCGCCTCATGGTTCGGCATCATGACGCCCGCCGGCACGCCGGCGGCGATCGTGCAGCGGCTTTACGGCGAGATCGCGAAGATCGTCGAGAGCGCGGAGATGAAAAAATTCCTGCTCACGCAGGGCGCGGAGCCGATGCTCATGGACCCGCCGAAGTTCTCCGAATTCCTGCGCGCCGAGACCGAGAAGTGGGCGAAGGTCGTCAAGGCCGCGAACCTGAAGCTGGATTAGCTGGTCATCGCGAGGCTCGCGCAGCGAGCCGAGGCGATCTCGTGGCGCACGTTATCGGAAGCATCGGGATTGCTTCGTCCCCCGGATGCCGTTCCGGGGCTTCGGCTGTCGCTCCTCGCAATGACGACGTAGCTAGTTCACCGTTCGCGGCTGCGCTGGCTGCGCCGGCGCGGTCGCCTGCCCTTCGTGCAGCGCGAGAGTGACGTCCCAGTCGGTCTTGGCGACCTGCTCGCGCAGGAGGCGCATGAAGAGGTGGAGCAGCCGCGTGTCGCAGGTGATGTCGATGCCCTGACCCTGCATCGGCCGCAGGCTCAGGATCTGCGCGCCGCCGGGCTGCTTCTTGCCTTCGGCGCGGCCGAGCAGCACCGGCGCGTCTCCCAGCGGCATGGTGCGCGGCGCGTCCCGGGCTTGCTCGCGGAACTCGGTCTTGTAATCGGCCTCGCGCGCGTAGCCTTCGTGCCGGATGTCGAGCACCTCGTGGCGCGCGGCCGGATCGACCTGCTGCTTCACCGCCTGGTCCCATTCGAGCATGCGCACGAGCATGGTCCACAGGCGCTTCACGAAGCGCCGCGTGAGCCAGAAACGGTATTCGCAGTTTCCGGTCGTCGAGAACCGCAGCAGCAGGCGATCTTCGTTCTCGTCGTAGCGGATCTGTATCTGCGCGATGCTCAATGCAGCTTGGGCTTGCGGAGGAAGTCGTGGCGGTCGCCCGACTTGATCGTGATGTGCAGCACGTCGCCGCCGCGCGCCAGCGTGAGCGGCACTTCGATCCCCGGCGCGCCGAGCCGCCATACGCTCCTGAACATCTCGGCGAGCTCGGTCACGCGCGTGCCGCCGACCTTCAGCACGATGTCGCCGGCCTGCACGCCGGCTGTGTGTCCCGGACCGCCCGGCGTGAGCCGGCTCACGATCAGCTTGCCGTCGCTGTCCTGCGTCGACATGCCGAGCCACGGATGCGCCGGCTGCGGGCTGCGGCCGGTCGTCGTCAGGCCTTCGAGTATCGGGTGCAGGAGATCGACGGGCACGAACATGTTGGCGTGGGCCGCTTCGCCTTTCACGTCCTGCTGCACCAGCAGCGAGCCGACGCCGATGAGGTCGCCCTGCGTATCGAGCAGCGCCGCCCCGCCCCATTGCGGGTGCGCGGGTGTGGTGAAGATCGCCTCGTCGAGCACGTATTCCCACGAGCCCGCGAACTCGCGCTTGTCGACGATCTGGGTCTTGAGCGCGTGCTCGATGCCGCCGTGGCCGAGCACGAACGCGGTATCGCCGACCTTCACGTCGGACGCGAGCCCGCGCTTCAAAGGCGTGGCGGACATCTTGCCCAGCGCCTGGACGAGGCCGAAGCCGGTCGTGTGATCGTAGCCGAGGCGATAGCCTTCGACGAGCTGGCCGCGATTGGTCGTGAGCCAGATCTGCGAAGCTTCGTTGATGAGATAACCGATCGTCAGCACGAGGCCGTCCTCGCGGATCACCGCGCCGTAGCCGCCGCGCTCGGTGCCGAGCGTCGACGCGGTGTACCCGTCCGCGGGAACTTCGGCGCGCACGAGCACCATCGCGTCCAGCGCGGCCGCGAGATCGAACTGCGTTTCGTCGGCCTTGGGCTGGACCGAGTCGTGGAAAGCCCACTGCTGGGGTTCGGACATGCGGCGATTTTGACACGAACTCGGGGAGGGTATGCGTATTGCACCTGTTGCAGAAATCGAAAGAAATCGAGGGAATACGCATGTCCACCATCATCGCAGGACGTTTCGATACGCAGGAACACGCGGACGCAGGCATGGCCGCGCTCGAGCGCGCGGGTTTCACGAGGAGGGATTTGCAGTCCTTCTATATTTCGCCTCCCGGAATGCACGGCAACCTTCCGATCGTCGATAACGAGCAGCCCGAAGTCGGGACGCGGCACGCGGGCGCGAAAGCCGCGGCGGGCGCGGTCGTCGGCGGCGCGGTCGGGCTCGCGGCGGGGATCGCCGCGGCGCCGCTCGCAGCGCCGGCAGCGGCCGTCGCCGGCGCGATCGCGGGCACGGGTGTGGGCGCTTACGGCGGCTCGCTCATCGGCAGCATGCAGGGTGCGGGCGGCGGCGAGATCGAACGCAAGGCCGAGCGCGGCGAGCCCGTCGAGCGGCGCTCGGGCATCCTGGTCGCGGTGTGCGCGGATACTTCGGGCGCCGATCGGGCGATCGAGGCGTTGCGCGCCGCGGGTGCGCAGGACATCGAGCACGCGACCGGCGTGTGGAACGAAGGCGAGTGGCTCGACTTCGATCCGCTGAGCCGGCCCCAGCTCGTGGATTAAGAACCGATATGCGCGGCCACGCGCCGCGCATGTGTCCGAGGGCGGCGCGATCCGCCTGAAAAATTCTTCGAGATCGCGTCTCGCGTCCGGATCGGCATTCTCCTGCACGAACATCGGTCCACGTCTTCCGTAAAATCGTAGAGACCGGGGCCTGGTGCGCGGACGGTGAGTATCGTTTGCACGGCCCGTTCTGACAGAGGGGGAGGACATGCAGACAGGCGTCGTTCAATGGACCGCGCAGGAGCGCGTCGTACACGGCAAGCCCGCCGCGAAAGCGGTTCCCGAAGAGATGGAGCGCATCGGCGCGAAACGCGTGCTGCTGCTCACCACGCGCTCGCTCGCCGACAGCAGGCTCGTCAACGCAGTGAGCTCCGCGCTGGGCGATCGCTGCGTCGGGCGCTTTTCCGACATACACGCGCATTCGCCGCGTGAAGCGGTGATTGCGGGCGCCAGGCTCGCGCGCGAGACGGACGCCGATCACCTGCTCGCGGTCGGCGGCGGCTCGGTGACCGATGCGACCAAGACGATGCTCGTCGCGCTCTGGCGCGGTGCGACCGACGTCGACGCGCTGTCGGCGCTGGCTTTGAGGCGCGGCTCGCCGGGCTTGACGGTGCAGGACACCGACCGCATCCGCATGACCGCGGTGCCGACGACGCTGTCGGCGGCCGAGTTCACCGCGAGCGCCGGCGTCACCGACATGCAGCAGAGGGTGAAGCTCTCGTTCAGCCATCCGAAGATGGCGCCGTTGTGCGCGATCATCGATCCCGCCGCGACCCTCGAGACGCCGATGGAGCTGATGCTCTCGACCGGCATGCGCGCGATGGACCACGCGGTCGAGCACTGGTGCTCGGTCAAGGCGCATCCGCTGACCGACGGCCTTTCGGTGCAGGCGATGGAGATGCTCGCGTCCGGCTTGCCCGCCGTGAAAGCGCGTCCCGACGATCTCGACGCGCGTCTCGCGTGCCAGATGGCTTCGTGGCTCACGCAGGTCGGCGGCACTCACCTCGTGCCGAACGGCGCGAGCCACGGCATCGGCTACATCCTGGGCGGATACCTCGGCATCCCGCACGGCATCACGTCGTGCATCTCGCTGTGGGCGACGCTGCAATGGAACGAGCCGGTGAACGCGGAGCGCCAGCGGGTCGTCGCCGAAAAGCTGGGAAGGCCGGGCGCCCGTCCGAGCACAGCGCTGCGTGAGTTCGTGAAGTCGCTGGGTTTGCCGACGACGCTTCAGGAGATCGGCATCTCCGCCGACCGCATCCCCGAGCTCGCTCGGCAATACAAAGGCACCGGGCCGATCTCGACCAATCCGCGTCCGGTTAAGAGTGCCGACGATCTCGCGGAGATTCTGCGGATCGCGGCCTAGATGTCATTGCCAGGAGCGATAGCGACGAAGCAATCCCGGAGCGTCCGATGACGTGCGCCACGAGATCGCGTCGTCGCCCGATGGGCTCCTCGCGATGACGATCACTGTGCCGCCGTTACTTCGGTGCGGTGCCCGTAGTCCCGCCGCCGCTCGGGCTGGTCGTCGAACCGGTGCCGCTGGTGCTCGACGGTTTGCTGGTCGATGTCGTCGGCTTGCTCGCGCTGCTGTTGCTCGCGGTGCCGCTGCTCGACGGAGTCCCGCTGCCCGGTTTCACGGTCGTATTGCTGCTCGACGCGGTGCCTGCCGCCGGTTGCGACGATTGAGTCGCGCTGCCGCTCGGCGCGACATTCTGGTTTCCGCTCGAGCTCTGGTTGGTCGTGCCCGTCGCGTTGTTGGTCGTGTTGGTGTTCGAAGGCGAAGTGCCGCTCGCGGTGCCGCTGCCGCCGCTGCTGCTCGGCGCACCTTGTGCGCTGCTGCCGCTCGAGCTCGGCGCCGCAGAGCCGGACTTCACGCTGGTGTCGGTGCTGCCCGCGGTGCCGGCCGTCGGCGCCGCCGACTGACTGGCGTTGGCGCCCGCGCCGGCGTTCTGGTTGGCGTTGGTGTTCTGGTTGGTGTTGGCGTTGGTGTTCGCGTTCGTGTTGGTGTTGGTCGGCGTGAAGGTGTTATTGATCGTGTACGGCTGCGTGGTCGGCATGGGGCCGCACCCTGCAAGGGCGCCCGCGACCGCCGCTGCAAGCACGGTGCAGTATTTCCGGATCATGGCGGTTCTCCTCGGGAACTATTGCCGGGGTCCGTTGCAGCTAACATGCCCGGTGAATAGACGATGGAGCGAGGTCGATGGAACTGAAGGAAAAATTTGCGATTGCTGCGCCGCCGGACGAAGTTTGGCCGCTGATGTCCGATCCAGCCGTGGTCGCCGCATGCATCCCCGGCGCGGAGCTGACCGAGCTCACGCCGGAGGGCGCCTATCGCGGCAAGGTGACGTTCAAGTTCGGGCCGACGGTCGCGGTGTTCCGCGGCGAGACCAGGCTGAACTACGATCATCCCGCGAAGCGTTGCGTCATCGAAGCGCGCGGCATCGACCAGAAAGGCGCTTCGCGCGCGCGTGCGAACTTCGATCTGCGTGCGAGCGGGAGCGACACCACCGAGGTGACGATGGAAGGCGGCTTCGAAGTCGCGGGCCCGCTCGAGACGTTCGCGTCGGCAGGCGGCATACACGTCGCGCGCGCGCTGATGAAGGACTTCGCGGCGAACATCGCCAACGTCATCGAGCAGCGGCGCGAGAAGGGCGCCGACGCGGTCATCGAGCAGGCGCCGGCGGCATCGGGCACGAAAATCATCGGGCGCGCGATCGTGGACGGCGCGCGTGGACTCATCAGAAAGAAAGGCGAGGCGGAGGAATGAGCGATCCCAAAGGCTATGAGGTTCTGTCGCAGGCGTTCGTCGCCGAAGGCGTCGATACGATGTACGCGCTGCTCGGAGACGCGAACATGTACTGGGGCGCGATCATGGCGCAGCAGTACGGCGTCAAGGTCGTGCACGCGCGCCACGAGCACTGCGCGGTCGCGATGGCCGACGGCTACGCGAGACATACCGGCAAGGTGGGTGTGGCGAGCGTCACCTGCGGCCCCGGCTTCACGCAGATCATGACCGCTCTCGCCACCGCCTCGCGCGGCAGCATCCCGCTCGTGGTGTTCGCCGGCGATTCGCCGACGACCTCGGCGTGGTACGTGCAGCAGCTCGAGCTCGGGCCGCTCGCCACCGCGACCGGCGCGCGCTATCTCGCGGTGAAGAGCGTCGACCGCATGCTCGACACCGTGCGCGAAGCGTTCTATATCGCGCGGCAGGAGTGCCAGCCGGTGGTGCTCGGCGTGCCGATGGATCTTCAGAAGCAGCCGTTCCCGTGGGGCGCGGAGTACTCGCCGTCGACCGAGCTCATGCCGACGCCGCAGCGTCCCGCGCCCGATCCGGCGATGGTCGACAAGGTCGCGGCGATGATCGCCGAAGCCAAGCGTCCGATCATCCTCGCGGGCCGCGGCTGTGTGCGTTCGGGCGCGGGTCCGGCGCTCGAAGCGCTCGCCGACCGCTGCGGAGCGCTGCTGTCGACGTCGCTCTTCGCGAAAGGATTCTTCGACCACAACAAATACGGCATCGGCATCGCCGGCGCGTACGCAAGCCCGCTCGCGCGCGAGCAGTTTGCCGAAAGTGATCTCGTCCTGGGTTTCGGCGCCGGGATGGGGCATTACACGACCGAGGCGGGCTATCTCTTCCCGAACGCGAAGAGCGTGCACGTCGACCTCAATCCGCGCGGTCTGTATCAGGGCCTGCGCGTCGCGGACGTGCACATCAAGGCCGATGCCCAAGCCACCGCGGAAGCGCTGCTCGCCAGGCTCGAGCAGCGGGGGCACTCGTCCTCGGGCGCGCGGACGCCGATGCTCGCGAATCAGATCGCGGCGACCAAGGCGCGGCCCGACCCGAAGGAGTTTCTGGTCGCCCCCGGTCTCATCGATCCGCGCCCGGCGATGATCGAGCTCGACGCGGCGATACCCAAGGACTGGACCGTGGTGAGCGGCGGCGCGCACTTCGCCGGCATCGCGGTCACGCACATGCACGGCCGGCGCGCGGAGAACGTGCACGTCACCAACGAGTTCGGCGCGATCGGCTCGGCGTTCGCGATCGCGATCGGCATGGCCGCCGCGCGCGGCGACGGCAAGGTGCTGCTGATCGAGGGTGACGGCAGCCTCATGATGCACATCCAGGAGCTCGAGACGCTCAGGCGCCACGGCATACGGATGCTGATCTGCGCGGTGAACGACGGCGGCTACGGCGCCGAAGTCCACAAGTTCAGGGCGCAGGGCTACGACGCCGCCGAGTCGCAGCACGGCCGCGGCGACATCGCGGCGATCGCGCGGGGCTTCGGATTGCGCGGGGAGAAGGTGAATTCGCTGGGGCGGTTCGAGGATCTGTTCGCCGCGCACTGCAAAGGCGATACCGCGGAGCTGTGGGATCTGCACGTCGACGATACGATCCCGTCGATGGCGTATCGCCGGATCCACTACGGCGAAGTTTGAGGCCGAGGCGGTGCGTTACGACGCGTCGCGTCTAACGCACCCTACGGTCCTACAGCCGATGCGTAGGGTGCGTTAGCGCCGGCGGCGCGTAACGCACCTACGCAGCGACGCGCTGGGCGAGCCGGGCGGCGAGCGCGACCACCAGCGGACTCTCGACCGTGGTGATGGGCGCATCCTCGTCGGTGGACGACGGCAGGACCGAGTCCAGCGCGGCGCACATCGTGCGCAGCGACTCGATCGTCTGCTCGATCTGCATGCGTTTCTCGACGAGCAGGTCGTTGGCGTGCCGCCGCTCGGCCACGGTGCCGTTGTGCATTCGCAGCAAATCGCCGATCTCGGTGAGTGAAAAACCGCAGCGCTGGGCGTGCTTGATGAACACGATGCGCCGCAGCGCCTCGTCGCCGTACAGGCGATAGCCCGAAGCCGTCTTGCTCTCCGGCGCGAGCAGGCCCTGGCGCTCGTAGAACCGGACGCTGTCGACATTGACCCGCGCGCGCCGCGCGAGCCGACCGATGGTGTACATAAAGCGCGCCTCCTTTGCGCCATTGCGTTACCTGTAGACCGGGTCCGGCGTCCCGTACTTACAGACTTTTAAAACTCGTGACCATGGTTCGCGCTTACTCGGGGTTTTTCCGAATTTGCGCGGGGGAATGCCGCGCCTAGGATGGGCGCCGCCTGTGCAAGGCGCGGTGTCACAAAACCCATTCGAGGAGTGCAGCATGTCTGACTGTCCCATCGGGGCGCCTTCGTACAGGAGGCGCCCGTGAAGGTCGAGCTTCGCAACAACAAACGTTTTCTCTCGGGCCTGATGTTCATCGGCATCGGCGGCATCGCGATGCTGATGGCGCGCGATTACCCCATGGGCAGCGCGCTGCGCATGGGGCCGGGTTACTTCCCTAACGTCCTGTCCGGCGTGATCATCCTGTTCGGGCTGGGCATGCTGCTGAAGGGCGTCGTCAAGCCCGAGCGCGTGGAAGGCACGTGGTCGCTGCGCGCGCTGTGCATCCTGCCGCTCGCGACGGTGATCTTCGGCCTGCTGATGGAGCATGCCGGCTTCATACCGGCGCTCATCGTCCTGATCCTGGTCTCGGCGTATGCGGGCAACCAGTTCAAGCTGCTCGAGGTGATCCTGCTCGCGATCGGCCTGACGATCGCCTGCTGGGCGGTCTTCATCCTGGGGCTCGGCCTGCCGTATCCGCTCATCTTGGGGATGTAAACGTGGAACTCTTCAACAACCTGTTTCTCGGCTTCAGCGTCGCCGTTTCGATGCAGAACCTGTGGTTCTGCTTTCTCGGCTGTTTCCTCGGGACGCTCATCGGCGTGCTGCCCGGCATCGGACCGCTCGCGACCATCGCGATGCTGCTGCCGATCACCTTCAACGTGCCTCCGGTCTCCGCGCTCATCATGCTCGCGGGCATCTACTACGGCGCGCAGTACGGCGGCTCCACCACCGCGATTCTCGTGAACCTGCCGGGTGAGACGTCGGCGGTCGTCACGTGCATGGACGGTTACCAGATGGCGCGGCAGGGCAGGGCCGGACCTGCGCTCGGCATCGCGGCCATCGGCTCGTTCTTCGCCGGCACGGTGTGCACGTTCATTATCGCGCTGTTCGGGCCCCCGATCGCGGAGATGGCGCTCAAGTTCGGCGCGCCCGAATACTTCTCGCTGATGCTGATGGGCCTGGTCACCGCCGCGGTGCTCGCGCACGGCGACATGATGACCTCGCTCGCGATGGTCGCGCTCGGTCTGCTGGTCGGCGTCGTCGGCACCGACGTGAACTCGGGCATGGCGCGCTTCAGCTTCGGCATCGCGGAATTGACCGACGGCATCGGCTTCGTGGTGCTGGCGGTCGGCGTGTTCGCGATCGCGGAGATCGTGACCAACCTCGGCGATCCCGAGGAACGCCAGGTCTTCACCAAGAAAGTGAAGAACCTGTGGCCGACCTGGGCAGACATCAAGCAGAGCTCCGGCGCGATCCTGCGCGGCACCGGCATCGGCGCGTTCTTCGGCGTGCTGCCGGGAACGGGGCCGTCGATCGCGTCGTTCTCGTCCTACATGGTCGAGAAGAAGATCGCGAAAGACCCGTCGCGCTTCGGCAAGGGTGCGATCGAAGGCGTCGCCGGTCCGGAATCGGCGAACAACGCCGACGCGCAGTGCAAGTTCATCCCGACGCTGACACTGGGCATCCCGGCGAGCGCGACGATGGCGCTGATGCTCGGCGCGCTGACGATCCAGGGCATCGCGCCCGGGCCTCAGGTGATGACGCAGAAACCCGACCTCTTCTGGGGCCTGATCGCCTCGATGTGGATCGGCAACGCGATGCTCGTCATCCTGAACCTGCCGCTGATCGGTCTCTGGGTGAGCCTGCTGAAGGTGCCGTATCGCATCCTGTTCCCGTGCATCATGGCGTTCTCGTGCATCGGCATCTACAGCGTGAACAACAGCGCGTTCGACATCTACATGACGGCGTTCTTCGGCGTCGTCGGCTTCGCGTGGGTGAAGCTCGAGTGCCCGCCCGCGCCGATGCTGCTCGGCTTCGTGCTGGGACCGCTGATGGAGGAGAACCTGCGGCGCGCACTGCTGATCTCCCGCGGAGATCCCAGCGTCTTCGTGACGCGGCCGATCTCGCTGAGCTTCATCATCGCGACCGGCGTCATCGTCGTCGTCATGCTGCTGCCGGCGATTCGCGCGAAGCGGGAGTCGATCACGGACTGAAAGACCTACGCCGCTGGTCGGTGCGGCCTGAATGGCCGCACCTCCCCGCGCAAAAGGCGCGCTTATGCGCCTGCCGGCGCTACATGTTATTCGCAGGGTGCGTTGCCGCGCCTGCTACGGCGCCAGCGTTACCGTCAGCGGCGCGTGGTCGCTCCACCGCAGTAAATCGAGGATCTCGGCGCCGCGCACGCGCGGCACGAGATCCTCGGACACCAGGATGTAATCGACGCGCGCGGCGTCGAGCCGGCGCGAACGCTTGTTGAACCACGTATAGGCGCGCGCTTCCGGGTTGCGCTCGCGCCAGATGTCCACGAACCCCTCTTCGACGATGCGTGCGTTGAGCTCCGCCCTGGCGCCCGCGTGCGGCTCCTCGGTCCTCAGCCGCGGATACGTGTCCTGCTTGGTCCGCGACACGTTCCAGTCCCCCGCCATGATGACGCCGCCGTCGCGGCGCAGCTCGCGGCCGAGATCCATGATGCTGTTCTGCACGCGCCGCTTGAGCCGGTGGCGATCGCCTTCGATCCGGCCGTTCGCGTCGAAATACGGCCTGGACGTGCCGTTCACCGCGTAGACGTTGACCACCGCGAGGCCACGCTTGCGCACCACGACCACGCGGCCTTCGAGATCCCATTCGGGCACCAGGGCCTGCCAGCGCCCGCGCACGTAGGTGGCGACGCCGTACATGCGGCCGCCGCGAAACGTGACGTTACGCGCGTCGCGGGCGAGCGAGTGGTGGCAGCGATAACCCGGCAAGGCGCGCTCGAGCGCGGCGACGGCCTCGGCGTCTTTCGCCCGTATCCGAACCTCCTGCAGACAGAGCACCTCGGGCTCGCCGAGCGCCTCGGCGACCTGCGGCAGGACGGACAGGCGCGGCGGCGCGTTCTCGATGTTCCAGGCCGCTACTTTCATGAGCAGGCGCTCCTTTGGTAACGTAGCTCTCCATCGGCCCGGCAATCTCCGGGCCCTCGATCGAAGCGTCACCGTTTCGGAGGGGAAACGCGATGCGCTGTACGAGCGTCATGCTTGCGGCCGTGCTGGCTCTGGTGCCGGTCACCGCGTGGTGTCAGAGCGCCGGCCAGTTCCCTTCCAAGCCGGTGCGCTACGTGGTGCCTTTCGGCGCAGGCGCGGCGCCGGACATCGTCGGCCGGCTCGTCGCCGAAAAGCTCACGCGCACGTGGGGGCAGCAGGTGATCGTCGACAACCGCGTCGGCGTCGCCGGCGTGCTCGGCACCGCGTTCGTCGCGAAGTCCGCCCCCGACGGCTACAACCTCATCCAGTGCAACATCGCCTCCAGCGCGATCGCGGTGACGCTGTTCGCGAAGATGCCGTACGACCAGGTGCGCGACCTGGCGCCGATCGCGCGCATCGGCATGACGCCGAACATCCTCACCGTGCATCCCTCGCTGCCGGTGAAGACGGTGAAGCAGCTCGTCGCCTACGCGAAAGGTCATCCGGGGCAGCTGAGCTATTCGTCGGGGCTGGTCGGCACCTCCCCGCAGCTCTCCATGGAGCTGGTCAAGCTGGTGACGAAGATCGACGTCGTCAACGTGCCCTACAAGAACTCCGCGCAGGGCGTGACCGACAACATGGCGGGGCTGGTGCCGATCGGCATGGTCAACGTGCCGTCGGCGGTCGCGCCGATACAGGCGGGGCGGCTGCGTCCGCTCGCCATCACCAGCGCGAGCCGCATATCGCAGCTCCCGGACGTGCCGACGATGCAGGAGTCGGGCATCCCCGGCTACGAAGTGAACTCGTGGTACGGCCTGTGCGCGCCCGCGGGGACGCCGGCGGCGCTGCTCGACCGGATGAACGCGGAGCTCAACTCGATCCTGGCCATGCCCGACATCCGGCATCGTTTCGACGAGCTCGTCGTCATCGGCCCGCCGACCACGCGCGACGAATTCGACCGCTTCATCCGCGCCGAGATCGCGCGCTGGGCCAAAGTCATCAAGGACGCCGCCATACCGCTGCAATAATTGGGGTCAGGTCCACATTTCCGCGAAATGTGGACCTGACCCCCGGGGAGGACCGCCATGCGCCGTGCCGCCGTCGCCATCCTTGCGTCCGCAGTCCTGCCGCACTCCGTTGCCGTTGCGCAGACTTTCCCGGTGAAACCGGTGCGTTACGTGGTGCCGTTCGGCGCGGGCACCTCGCCCGATATCGTCGGACGGCTCATCGCCGACAAGCTCTCGCGCATCTGGGGACAGCAGGTGATCGTCGACAACCGCGTCGGCGCGGCCGGCACCATGGGCACCAACTTCGTCGCTAAATCGCCACCGGACGGGCACACGCTGATCCAGTGCAACATCGCGTCGAGCGCGATCGCGGTGTCGCTGTTCGTCAAGATGCCGTACGACCAGCTTCGCGACGTCGCGGCGGTGACGCGCATCGGCACGACGCCCAACATCGTCACGACGCACCCGTCGACGCCGTTCAGGTCGATGAAGGACCTCATCGCCTACGCCAAACGAAATCCGGGCAAGCTCTCCTACACGTCAGGGCTGGTCGGTACTTCACCGCAGCTCTCGTTCGAGCTCGTCAAGCTGATCGCGAAGATCGACATCGTGAACATCCCCTACAAGAACGGCGCACAGGGGATCACCGATACGATCGGCGGGCAGGTGCCGATCAACATCTCGAACTTTCCGCAGAGCGTCGCACCGGTGCAGTCGGGGCGGCTGCGGCCGCTCGCGGTCACGACCGCGCAGCGCGCCGCGACCTTTCCCGAGGTGCCGACCATGCAGGAAGCGGGCTTGGCCGGCTACGAGGTGAGCTCGTGGCAGGGCGTGTGCGCGCCGGGCGGCACGCCGCCGGCCGTGCTGGAGAAGATCAACGCGGACGTCAACGGCGTGCTGCGCATGACCGACGTCCACGCGCGGCTCGAGGAGCTCATGATGGGCGGCCCGGAGACCACGCGCGAACAGTTCGACCAGTTCATCCGCGGCGAGATCTCGCGCTGGGCGCGGGTGATCAAGGAAGCGGGGATACCTCAGCAGTAGCCGCCGCACCGACGGCCACCTCAGCGCAGAGCAACGACGTGCGTGCGAACCCAATCCAACTACAGCTCGAGAACCTCAGCCAGCGAAAGGTATCGCACCTAGCTAGGCGAGACGGCGGTGCAGCTCGCGGTTTTTGTCCAGCAATCTCGAAGCGATTTGTTCGAAATCCTCTCCCGGCTGCGTGACCAGGTCGCGAACTGCCGCTTCGGCGAGGTCGCTGACGGAAACGTTCAAGCGAGCGGCGATGTCAGCGAGCTGCGCCTCGAGATTGGTGGGCACGTCCAGAGTGATCTTCATGGATGCACTTTACCACCGGACTGCACACCAAAGCTTTCGAGACGCACGCCCCAAATCTGCCGGTCAGTAATACCGCGCATCCCCCGGCCGGCGATCGTAGCGGTTCGGCACGCCGTCGCGATCGCGGTCGCGATAGCCGTAGCCGTTGCCACGATAGCCGGAGTCGCGATAGCCGTAATCGTGGCGCGGTCCGTCGACAGGGTAGGCGACGCATCCCGACAGCACGGCGGCGCCGAGTGCGAGCGCTGCAAGCAGCTTTTTCATGACGACTCCTTCGTATGTGTCTTACGCGATATTCAACGCGCAGCCGCCGCCGGAGTCGTCAGGTCTTACAAACTGTTACCTCCGGGTCAGAGTCAGATTCGGGAACAATAATGTGACTCTGACCCCGATTTAGTAGCCGCGGGCGCGGTCGACCAGCGCGGTCATCGGCTCGCCCGCGAGATAGCGCCTGGCGTTCTCCGCGAAGATGTCCGCGACGGCCGCGCTGCGCCCGGGGTGGCCGCCGCCGATGTGCGGCAACACGAGGATGCCTTCGGTCTGCCAGAAGGGATCCGACGCGGGGAGCGGCTCTTGGCGAAACACGTCGAGCACCGCGCCCGCGATCGTCTTCGCTTTCACCGCCGCGATGAGATCCTCGTCGTGAATCACCGCGCCGCGCGCGAAGTTGATCAGGTAGGCGGTGGGCTTCATGCGCTTCAATCGCGCGGCGTTGATGAAGCGGTCGGTGTCGGGCGTCGCAGGCAGCAATACGACGACGTAGTCCGACGCTGCGAGCACTTCGTCGGTCTCCGCCGAGCCGTAGACCTTGTCGACGTGAGCGACCGGAGAGGCCGTGCGCCTGGTGCCGATGACGCGCATGTCGAGCCCCGCCGCCTTGCGCGCGAGCTCCTGCCCGACCGCGCCGAGGCCGAGTATGCCGAGCGTCTTGCCCGCGAGCGTGCCGCAGGTGCGGCGCGTCCAGCGGCTCTCGCGCTGGTCCAGCACGATCGGCATGAACGGCTTGGTGAGGTGGAAGAGCGCGCCGAGGATGTTCTCGGGCATCGACAGGCGGTGGGAGCCGCGCGCGCAGGTGAGGGTCACGCTGTCCGGCAGGTCGGGGCTCTCGAGCCACGACTCGACACCGGCGGTCATCGTCTGCACCCAGCGCAGGCGAGAGGCCTGTTTGAGAGCGCCGTCGGGCTCCCAGCCGACGAGGATCTCGGCGCGCCCGGCGAGGTCGTCCGGCAGCGCCTGGTCGCGCTTGAAGCTATGGATCTCCAGCCGGTCGAGCACCCCTTTGCGCTCGAGCGCCTGCTCGAAGGTGGGCGACTCGTTCAGCCACAGCACACAGACCGGTTTGCTCATCGACGGGCTCCTCCTCGTGAAGAGCCCGATCGTATCGCAACCGGCGTTATTTCTTCTTGGCGCTCTTTCTGGGCGCGGCCGCCTTGCGGACCGCCCTGGTTTTCTTCTTCGCCGGGCCCTTCTTCTTCGCCGCGCTCTTCTTCTTCGCGGCGGCCTTCCTCTTTGCCGCCGTCTCGGCCTTCGAGACGCGCTTCACGTCCTGTCCGTGCGCGCGTTTGTAGGTCTGAATGTCTTCGAACTCACCTTTTCTGCTGCGCTCGGCGTACAGCTTGGAATTACTCCGGCTGCGATGCGTCGTGCGTTTTTTGGCTGCCATCGTTAGTCCTTTGCGTCCAATTGGGGTCAGGTCCACATTCTCAATCAAGAATGTGGACCTGACCCCAATTAGTTGCAAACGTTATGCCAATGGCAGATGAACGCGCCGTCCTTCGCGGCTCGACGTGTGTACCGCTTCGGTGAACTCCATGTAATGCACCGCGTCCGCGAACGACGTGCGGCGCACCTGCTCCTGGCCGCGGATCGCCGACACGAACTCTTCTTCGACGCGCCACTTGTAGCTCTTGTCCGCGGGGACTTCGATGATCGACATCGCCTTGTCGCCGCGCTTGCCGCCCGAGAGCACGAGGTTGTCGCGGCCGCGCTGCTCGAGCCGCAGCGTGCCTTCGCTGCCGTACAGCCACACCTCGGGTCCCGGCATGAAGCCCGCGACCGAGCTCCAGTGCATGCGCGCGATCGCGCCGTTGGCGTAGTCGGCGAGCACTTCGACGTGGTCCGGAACGGTGACCGCGCGGCGCTCGCCGCTATCCTTGTCCATGCGGTACGGCACCGCGAGGCGCGTGCGCGCCGTCACCGCCACCGCGTGACCCAGCCAGCGCGAGATCGACTCGTACCAGATGCCCATCGACATGATGTTCATGCCCGAGAACTCGCGGTCCATGCGCCAGTGCATCGGCGCGTCGCGGTTGACGAACCCCGCCGGCACCTTGAGATCGACCGACTGGAGCTCGCCGATGTAGCCGTCGGCGAGCAGGTGCATGACCATCGGATCCGCGGCGAAGGTCGGCGGGCCCGGCACGACCTGCGTCACGAGGTTGGGCTTCGCGCGCGAGGCGGCGAGCATCTGCCGCGCCTCGGTCGAGTTCATCCCGATCCGCGCCTCGGTCAGCACGTGCTTGCCGGCGTCGAGCGCGGCGAGCGTGATCGGGCAGTGCATGTAAGGCCACGTGCCGATCACCACCGCGTCGATCGCCGGATCGTTGACGAGCTCCTGCCAGCGGTCGTGCACGCGCGGGATGCCGAACTCCTGCGCGACCTTTTCCGACGAGGCGCGCGAGCGGTTCGAGACCGATACGATCTCGACGCCCGGGATCTTCTTGAGCTTGGGGATATGGTGCAGCTTGGTGTTGCCGCCTGCGCCGACGACGCCGACGCGTAAGGTTTCGCTCATCTTCCTTCCTCTGGTGGTGGTCAGGCCGCGCCGCGGCGGTGCGAGAACGCGGTCTCCGCGCTCGTGATCATTTCCAGCAAGGCCGCGCGGCCGTTCTCGTTCTGCTCGCGCGCACGGAGTATGGCATTGCCGACTTCGGCCGGATTGTCGACGCGCTCGCTCCAGCCGCCGAGGTCTTTGGCGATGTTGGCGTAGCTGCCGCCGAGGTCGCGCGTCTTGTATTTCTCGTGCGAGTACTGCATCGCGTGGGTCTCGATCGCCATCGTGTTGTTGTTGAGCACGATCGTGGTCGAGGGGATGCCCGAGCGCGCGGCGGTCTCGAAATCGAGCCCGGTCATGCCGAACGCGGCATCGCCCATGAAGTTCACGCAGAACTTGTCGGGCGCGCCGACCTTGGCGCCGATCGCGAGCCCGAGGCCGGTGCCGAGCTGGTGCGACTTGCCCCAGCCCAGATAGCCTCGCGGCCTCGAAGCGACGTAGAACGGCAGGAGCTGGTCGCGCGGGCTGCCCGAGTCGTGCGTGACGATCGCATCCTCCGACGGGATCACGCGCATGAACTCCGACATGACGAAATACGGGCAGAGCGGCTTCTCGGTCGAGCGCAGCTTCGCTTCCCAGCGGCCGAGCCATTCGTTGCGCAGCTTCTGGATCGTCTGCCGCGTCTCGGTCCTGCGCGGCTTGCCGCCGAGGCGCTCTTTCGCCGCTTCGGCGAGCTGCGCCAGCACGAGCTTCGCGTCGCCCAGTATCGGGATCTGCGTCTCGTTGATCTTGTTCAGATCGCGGGCGTCGTTCGTCGCGTGGACGATTTTCTTGCCGGGCGGTAGCACCGGCGTCGTGATGTTGTGCTTGGTGAGCGAGGTGCCGATCGCGAGGATGACGTCGCTGTCGTGCAGGTAGTGCCGGCCCTGTCCGGTGTAGACGATGCCGCCCGAGCCCAGCGCGAGCGCGTGGTCCTCCGGGAAACCGCTCTTGCCGTCGGTCGTCGTCATCACCGGCACGTCGAGGAGCTCGGCGAGCGCGACGAGCTCGGCGGTCGCTTCGGCGTAGAGCACGCCCTGGCCGGCGATGATCATGGGGCTGCGTGCTTCGAGGATCAGCTTCACCGCGTCGTCGATGTCGCGCGCGTCGCCGGCGGAGCGCGCCGCGCGGATCGGCGTGTAATCGACGGCGCCTTCGAAGTCCGCGGTCATGAGGTCCGCCGGCACTTCGACCATCACCGGACCCGGCCGGCCGTTCTTCAGCGCGTTGAACGCGCGCCGCATCGCCGCGACGACGTGCTCGGCGCGCGCGACCGGCTCGACCTGCTTCACCACCGATGCGTAGGTGCGCGTCGAATTAAAGAGCGGGAACGTCTGCGCGGTCTCCTGCGGATGCCCGAGCGGCAGCAGCAGCACCGGAGACGAATCCGAATACGCCGACGCGATGCCGGCGAACGCGTTCTCCGCCCCGGGGCCGTACTGCATCGCGAAGACGCCGGCGGGCTTGCCGTTCGCGACGCGCGTGCAGCCGTCGGCCATGTGCACCCCGACGCGCTCCTGCCGGCAGATGACGGGCCGTATGCCCGCCGCTGCCGCGGACTCGATGATCGGCGTGGTGGGAAAGCAGAACATCGTCGAGATGCCTTCGCGCTTCAGGATCTCGGTGATCGCATCCATCACTTTCATGGTCGTCCTCCCTTGGGCGAGTGGAGCTGTTTTCGATGCGCCGGCAGCCTTATGTTCGCCTGCTTCAGCGCATCGCGCCACCCGTCATTGGGTTTCGATCCCGAGGTCCTTGACGATCTTGCCCCAGAACGCGTTCTGCTCGCGCATGAAACCCTCGAACTCCTTGGGCGAGGCGCTGGTGAGCTGGACCGCGCTCACCTTGGCGTAGCGCTCGGCGGTCCACGGGTCGTGCACGACCTTGGTGACCGTCCTGAAGAGCCTGTCGACGATCGCCTGGGGCGTGCCTTTCGGCACGTAGATCCCCTGCCAGGACCCCAGGTTGAGCTCGGGATAACCCGACTCGATCATCGTCGGCACGTCGGGCAGGGCGGCGACGCGCTGCTTCGCGACCACCGCCAGCACCTTGATCTTGCCGGTCTTGGCGTGCGGCACCAGCGACGCGGTGGTGACCATGGTCGCCGCGACCTCGCCCGACATCGTCGCGATCGTCGCGGCGCCGGCGCCGCCCTTGTACGCGACGTGGAGCATCTTGATGCCGGCCTTGCTCATGAAGAACTCCAGAGCCATGCGCTGCGCGCTGCCGAAACCCGCGGAGCCGTAGCTCAGCTTGCCCGCGTTCGCCTTGGCGTACGCGATGAACTCCTTCAGGTTGTTCGGCGGCAGGCCGCCGTGGATGCCGAGCGCGCCCGGCACGTCGACCACGAGCGTGATCGGGATGAAGTGGCTCGGCCGGATCGGGAACTTGGGGAACATGCTCGGGTTGATGCCCATGGCGCTGACGTTCCCGAGCAGGAAGGTGTAGCCGTCGGGCGTCGCGTGCGCGGCGGTCTCGACGCCGATGTTGCCGGAGGCGCCGGCGCGGTTGTCCACGACGACCTGCTGCCCGAATTCTTCCGCGAGCTTGGGCTGGAGGATGCGGCCGATGAAATCGGAGGCGCCGCCGGGCGCGAACGGCACGATCATGCGCACCGGGCGCGACGGATACTCCTGGGCGGCAGCCGTGGCGGCAACGAGAAACAGGAAGGTGAACAGAGCACGCTTGACCATGGAATCTCCTCGGAAGAACTTCCTTAGGCGGCGGCTTGTTTTAGTTTCGACTCTAATCCGTGCCACGGCCGCGGACAAGACCGCCGGGCGGGTATACGCTTTGCGGGCTGCGCGCATCGCACACCCCGTGCACTCTCACCGATGAGGCCCCCGATGAAACCGTTCAGCCGAACCCTTCCCCCGCTGCTGGTCGCGGGAGCCCTCTCCGGTGTCGCGATGGCGGCTGCCGTCGACGAGAAGACGATCAACCTCACCCCGTCCGCGTGCCGCAGCTACGCGGCGTGGTCGGGCAACCTGGTATGGGCGAGCGATCTCGGCGCCGACAAGGAAAAGGCGAGGGCCGATCTGGTCGCGCGCGACGCGAAAGCGCCGTCGAGCATCTTCGCGCTGATGCTGGTGAACCTCGACGCGCTCTGGGACACGTCGGCCGACTGGGAGCAGGTGACGATGGTCATCCTGCAGGACTGCATCAAGCGCCGCGGCATCTTCCCGAACAATCGCGAATCCGGGACGTAAGCGGCTCCGGCGCGTTACGATGGGCGCTCCTCGGAGAGGAGGCCCGTCATGCGCAAGCTGGTCACCGGTGGGGCGATTTTTTTCGGCCTGACGCTGTTCAGCGCCGGTGTGCCGGCGCAATCGAAGACCGATCCGCACGCCTATCCCGCGCGTCCCATCCGCATCATCGTCGCGAACACCGCCGGCAGCGGGATGGACAACGTGACCCGCATGCTCGGGCAGGGCATCACCGAGCAGTGGGGCCAGCAGGTCGTCGTCGACAATCGTCCCGGCGCGGGCGGCATCATCGGCCACGAGATCGCTGCCAAAGCGGCGCCCGACGGCTATACCCTGCTCTTCGGCGCGTCCGCCGGCGTCGTCATCCAGCCGCTGCTGACCAAAACGCCGTACGACTCGGCGCGCGATTTCACGTCGGTCTCGCTCGTGGTCACGAGCATCCAGTTGCTCGCCGGCCATCCCTCGCTCGCCGCTTTGAGCGTCGAGGAGCTGCTCGCGATCGCCCGCGCCAAACCCGGCCAGCTCAACTGCGGCTCGTCCGGCAGCAACAGCTCCAACCATCTCGCGTGCGAGATGCTGCGCGTGCTGGGCAAGGTCGACTTCGTCCACGTGCCGTTCAAGGGCACGGTGCCGCAGCAGATGGGGCTCGTCAGCGGGCAGGTGCAGTTCGCGTTCGCGAGCATTCCCACGACGTTCACGCAGTCGAAGGTCGGCAAGGTCCGCGTGCTCGGGCAGGGCGGCCCGACGCGCTCGCGCGTGCTGCCCGACCTTCCGACCATCGCCGAGACGCTGCCGGGATTCCAGGCGGTGACGTGGTACGCGCTGTTCGCGCCGCGGGGCACGCCGCCGGCGATCGTGAAGAAGCTCAACGGCGCGGTGGTGAAGATCCTCTCCGATGCCACGCTCGCGCAGCGGCTGGTGAGCCAGGGCCTCGATCCGGCGCCGGGGACGCCGGCGGAGCTCGACACCTACATCGCGGCGGAGCACGACCGGTTTTCCCGGATCATCAAGCTCGCCGGAATGAAAGGTGACATGAACCGGTGACGTGAAACGGTGACATGAACCGGTGACGGGCTAGGGCCGTACACACCGTTTCTTGTCACCGATTTTCGTCACCGCTTTTTGTCGCCGTTCTTCGTCACCCTCACTCGCCCTTGATCCCCGCCTTGTCGATCACCATCAGCCAGCGCGCGGCTTCGTCCTGCATGTACTTGCCGAACTCGGCGGACGTCATCTTGACCGGCGTCGCGCCCTGCTGCTCGAGCTTCTGCACGAAATCGGGCGTGTCCTGCAGCGCCTGGATCTCGTCGTGCATGCGCTTGACGATGTCGGGCGGCGTCTTCAGCGGCGCGAAGACGCCCCACCAGATGTAGGACACGTAGTCTTTCACGCCGCCTTCGATCATCGTCGGCACGTCGGGCAATTGCGGATTGCGCTTGGTCGCGGCGACGCCGAGCGCCTTCAGACGGCCTCCGCGGATATAGCCGATCAGCGTCGGTATCGAGCCGATGTTGATCTGAGTGTTGCCCGCCATGGTGTCGGCCGCGGCCGGTCCGCCGCCCTGGAAAGGCACGTGGACGATGTTGGTGCCCGTCACGAGCTTGAAGAGCTCGGTGTTCATGTGCGGAAAGCCGCCGATACCCGACGACGAATAGTTGAGCTGTCCGGGTCTCGCCTTGGCGAGCGCGACCAGCTCCTTCAGGTTCTTCACCGGCAGCGTGGGATGCACCGTGAGCACCGCGTCGCCGCGGCCGATGAGCGCCACCGGCTCGTACGACTTCGAGTACTCGATGCCTTTGGCCATTTTCTTGTCGAGGAGGTGCCCGTACGCGGTCGACGTCAGCATGAACGTGGAGCCGTCGGGCGGGGATGCGGCCGCGAGGTGCATGCCGATGATCGAGCCCGCGCCGGGACGGTTGTCGATGAAGACCGTCTGCTTCAGGCGCTTCGTAAGCTCCGGCGACATCAGCCGGCCGACGACGTCGGTGCTGCCGCCCGGCGCCCACGGGATCAGGATACGCACCGGTTTTTCGGGCCACGCGGCGGCGCTCGCGGACGTTGCAAAGCAGGCAAGGCAAAGAGCTGCTGAGATGCGCTTCATTGGACTCCCCGTTGTGATGATCGCGTTTACTGAGGCACGATGCCCGCCTCTCGGGCGGTCTTGACCCATTTCGCGGTCTCGGCGCGAAAGAACGCGCCGAACTCCGCCGAGTTCTGCGGCTCGACGTCGACGCCGAGATCGGTGAGACGCTGTTTGAGATCGCTCGTCGCGAGCAGCTTCAGGACGTCGGTCTCGATCTTGTGCTGTATCGCCCTGTCGACCGCGGCCGGCGCGCACATCCCGTACCACGAAGACACGTCGTAGCCGGGCAGGCCGCCTTCGGCGATCGTCGGCACGTCCGGCAGCTTGGCGCTGCGCTTGACGGTCGTGACGCCCAGCGCACGTACCTTGCCGTTCTTCACCGTCTCGACGTGGTTGGGCAGGTTCGTCATCTGCGCCGCGATGCGCCCGGCGAGCAGGTCCTGCTGGGCGAGCGCGGCGGTCTTGTACGGAATGAAGGTGATGTCGGTCTTGGTCATGTGCTTGAAGAGCTCGAACGAGAGCTGCGGCGAAGAGCCGACGCCGGTCGTTCCGTAGTCGAGCTTGCCGGGCTGCGCCCTGGCGAGCGCGATGAACTCCTTCAGGTTCTTCGCCGGCAGGCTCGGGTGGACGACGAGGATGTTGGGCGTGAGACCGATGCGCGCGAGCTGCGAGAAATCGCGAAGGTGGTCGAACGGGAGCTTTTTGTAGAGGGCCGGCGCGATGGCGTCGCTCACGCCGCAGCGATGCAGCGCGTAACCGTCGGGCGGCAGCTTGACGATGATCGTGGGCGCGATGGTGTTGCCCGCGCCGGGGCGGTTGTCGACGACGACCTGCTGGCCCCACAGCTCGGAGAGCCCTGCGGCGACCACGCGCGTGAGGCCGTCGGCGACGCTGCCGGGGCCGGGACCGAGGATCAATCTCACCGGCTTGGCCGGATACGGCGCGGACGTTTGCGCGTACGCGGGAATCGCGCAGCACGCCATGCACAGAAGCAGCGATCGCACGCGGATGCGCATCTCACTCCTCCCGGAAATTGGGGTCAGGTCCACATTTCACTGAAATGTGGACCTGACCCCAATTTACTCCACTGCTGGACCTCGGCGACGATCACCGGCTGCGCGAACGGCGTCTTCAGCTCGTCGGCGACCAGCCTCGCGACGATGTCGTTGGCGCTGCCGGGCGCGACGGTGACGATGCGCACCGGCTTGGCCGGATAATGCTGTGCATGCGCCACGTTCGTGGCGATCCCGAGCCCGAGCGCGCACGCGCCGACCCACACCAGCCGCATATTCTCCTCCTCAGGACAATAATGTGACTCTGACCCGGATTGCGGCGGCTAGACGCGCTTCTGCAGCTGCGCGCACTGATCCTGCGCCCGCTTCACGTCGAGGTCGAGCATCCGCGCCGCGTAGGTGAGCTCGGTCGCCGCGACGCGGTTGAGATCGTAGATCTCGCTGCATTTGTAGTCGTCGGCGAAGTCGATCATCACGAAGTTCGGCATGAACGTCTTGAGCACCGGCGCCGACGCGTACGACGTCGGATCGATGTTGTTCGCGATGCGCAGCTCGATCGACTCGGCGAGGCCGTTCTCCCACATCGTGCGCAGCTTGCCGACGCCCTTCGAGCTCCACATGCCTTCGTTGCGATCGTGGATGCTCTCCATGACGCCGGTCGTCGTCCAGTACATCATGCCCATCACGTCCGGATCGGTCGCGGCGCCGCGCGCCATGAGCTTGCTCTGCTTCTTCTCGTTCTGAGAGAGCTTGGCGAAAGGCTTCATCACCGACGTGCCGCCCTTGCCGAAGTACTGCAGGCCCCAGTAACCGTCGTCGTAAGCGCCGCCCGAGTAGAGATTGCGGATGCCGAGGATTCCGCCGCCGGTCCTGTACTTCGACGGGATCGCGGCGAGCCCGGTATCGGTGAACACGCAGACGACGCTGCCCGCGAGGCGCTTCAGCGTCGTCGTATTGAGATTGGAAGAGCCTTTGTAGATCGTGTCCCCGAGCACGCCGGCGCAGCATTCCGCGATCAGCTCCCAGTTCGTGCACTTGTCGAACTTGTAGATGAGGAACTCGGTCGGATGGTCCCGCACGAACGACCGTGCCTGGTCGAGCATGTCGGTGAGACCCGCGCCGAACGTTCCGCCGCGCAGCTTGGTGCGCGTGATCGTCTCGGTGCGGCCGAGGTCCTGCACGTACCTCGACTTGGTCTCGTTTTTCATGAGCTTCGAGTCGGCGTGGAAGGCGCGAAGCTGCGCTTCCTTCGCGCTGCCGTGCTTGCTCGACAGCCCCGCCGCCGCGATGCGCAGGTCGAAGAGGCGCACGCCGGCCGCGGCCTGACCCTTGATGTCGAGGGACTGCGTCTGGACGTTGGATCCGCCTTCGGTGATTCCCGCATCGTGACTTCCCGCCATCACGATCTCGTTGAGCTTCCTGTCCTTGCCGAGCTCGTAATACCGGATCATGCGCCGACGCTCACCGCTCGTGACACGTCGCGCTCCGCCGCGGCGTTGCGCCCCGCGATGCGGCCGAACGTGATGCCTTCGGCGAGATTGCCGCCGCCCTGGTAGACGAACTGGAACACCGAGCAGATCTCGCCCGCCGCGTACAGCCGCGGGATCGGCTGGTCGTCCCAGTCGAGCACGTGCCGCTGCGCGTCGGCGCGCAGGCCGCCCTTGGTGTTGGGGCCGCCCGGATAGAGCGGGATCGCGTAGAACGGCGGCTCGGCGACCGGGCCCATCGTCCCGACTTCGCGCTCGAAATCGGGATCGTGCTGGTCGGCGCAGTAACGGTTCCACTTCTCAACCGCTTCGATGAGCGCCGCGGTGTCCATCTTCTCCTTGTTGTCCTTGTGCTTGCGGATGTTCTCCGCGAGCTCTTCGAGCGTCCTGCCTTCGAGGATGTAGCCTTTCTCCAGCGCCTTGCGGTTGTCCTCGCCCCAGTCGACGCCGTTGTAAGCCGCGGCGGCGACGCTGACCACCGGGCCGCGCTTCATCATGACCGAGTCGAACACCATCCACGACGGGATGCGCGGATAGCTGAGCGTCCGGGTGTCGAAGAGCATCGCCTCCTTGTAGAAGATGTAGCGGCTCGGGTCCTTGGTGATGCGGCGCTCCGAGGCGTAGCGGCGGCCGTGATTGTCGACGACGATCTCGTTGGGCTTGCCCACGCCGGAGGTGTTCATGCCGATGCGCAGGCCGTGACGGCGCTCGGGCACCGCGCAGATCACGCGCCCCGCGATGCTGCCGACGCGCGACAGCGCCGCGCCGACGCGCATCGCCATGCGAATGCCGTCGCCGGTGTTGGCGGGGGAGCCGTAGAACGCCCAGCCTTCCATGCCGGGACCGTCGAGGAAGGCCTTGCGCATGCGCGCGTTGTATTCGTAGCCGCCGCTCGCGATGATGACCGCACGGCGCGCGCGATAGGTGACGGGCTGGCCGTTGCGCTCGGCGGTCACACCGACGACCGCTCCGCTCGCGTCGGTGACGAGCTCTTTCGCCGACACGCCGTAGTGGATCGGGATGCCGCGCGACTGCACGCCGGTCAGCATGCACGCGTGGAAAGCTTCGCCGGACTGCTTCTCCGATTTCGCGGTGTCCTTGGTGCGGCCTTTGAGCGCGTCCTCGTCGTACTGGCCGGTGTAGGTGCTGCGCACGCACGCATAGCCCGATTTCGCCGCACCGGGGAACTCGGGGAAAGCGGCGCTCGCGGAGATCACCGCCTTGAATCCCGGGTCGAGGCCGCGCATGAAATCGGCGTTCTGCGGCGAGTGGCGCGCCCAGATCTCGGCGAGCTCGTCGGCGAACTCGCTCTGGTCGCCTTCGAGCTTGCCCGGCAGGTTGTCCCCGCTGAACATCGCTTTGGCGTACGCCTTGAGCGAATCGAAATCGCCGGAAGGATCGGGGCTGTGAAAGCCGCCGCCGCTCATGCGCGTGTTGGAGTAGTGAGAGTCTTCGGGCTGCTTTTCCAGGATGACGACCTCGGCGCCGGCGTCCTTCGCTTCGATCGCGGCGCAGCCGCCCGCGGAGCCGAAACCGATGATGACGACATCGGCTTCGTAGACGCCGGGTTCTTTGGAGTTGAGGCTGTCCATGTGTATCGAAAGTCCTGTTGAACGGGCTGATCGTAGCATTCTGCGGGTGGCCCTGACCGTGGCGTGCGCGCGAGCGCACCGCGCCTTTAAAAGCAATCGAACCGCAGAGGACGCAGAGGAAAAGCCAACATCGTCATTCCCGACCGCGCGAGAGCGCGAAACGATCGGGAATCCATTTTGACCTGAATGGTTCGAAAATCGATTCCCGCCTGCGCGGGAATGACGAGCCCTACGTCAGCGTCTGCCCGCCGTCGACCGCGATGGTCTGGCCGGTGACCCAGCTCGCGGCGGCGCTTGCGAGGAAGAGTGCCACGTTCGCGATCTCCTGCGGCGTGCCCATGCGGCCGAAGCGGATGCGCCGCAGCGCGGACTGGTACACCTCGGGATCGCTGGTCTTTCTCTTCTCCCAGTTGCCGCCCGGAAACTCGACCGAGCCGGGCGCGATGCAGTTCACGCGGATGCGCCTGGACGCGAGCTCCGCCGCCTGTGTCCTGGTGTACTGGATGATCGCCGCCTTCACCGCACCGTAGGGCGGCGTGCGCGCGCTCTGCTTCAGCCCGGCGATCGACGAGATGTGGATGATCGTGCCCTGCGACTTCTCGAGCCACGGCAGCGCCGCGCGCGAAGCGCGCACCGGCGCGAGCAGGTCGACGGCGATGCTCGCCGCCCACCCGTCTTCGTCGTCGCTGTGGCCGAACACCGAAGCATTGTTCACCAGCACGTCGACGCCTTGAAGCGCTTCGGCCGCTGCCGTGACGTAGCGTTGCACCGCTTCGGGATTGCCGAGGTCGCACGTCATCGCGTGCGCCTCGTGCCCGAAACGCCGCAGCTCGCCTTCGGTCTCGCGCATCGCCTTTTCCCCGCGCGCGCAGATCGACACGTTCGCGCCGGCTTCGGCGAACGTCAGCGCGATCGAGCGCCCGATGCCGCGCGAGCCGCCGGCGACGATGGCGCTTTTGCCTGTGAGGTCGAGTTTCATGTGCCCTCTACTGTTATTGCGAGGAGCGATAGCGACGAAGCAATCCCGAAGCGTCCGATACGTGCGCCACGAGATCGCCACGCCGCCTGCGGCGGCTCGCGATGACGGTTACATCACCACGTCGATGAGATAAGGCCCGTGATGCGCCATCGCGTTAGCCAGCTCTTTGGTGAACCCCTCGAGATCGTGCACCTGCGCGCCGGGCACGCCGAGGCTCTTCGCCAGGCCGGGAAAGTCGAGCGTCGGGCGATCGAGCGTGAGCATGTCGATCGCGCGCGGCCCCGGGTTCGCCGCGCCGACGTCGGCGAGCTGGCTGTAGAGGATCTTGTACGACCGGTTCGAGAAGATGATCACGCACACGTCGAGGCCCTCGCGCGCCATCGTCCACAGCGACTGGAAGGTGTACATCGCGCTGCCGTCGCCGATCATCGCGATCACCTTGCGGTTGGGACACGCCACCGCCGCGCCGACTGCGACCGGCGTGCCGTAACCGATCGACCCGCCCATGTTGTTGAGCCAGTCGTGCGGCGGCGCGCCGACGGTATAGGGAAAGAACCCGCGCCCCGTCGTCACCGATTCGTCGACGACGATCGCGTTCTCGGGCAGCGTCGCGCCGAGCGCCTGCCCGAGGCCTTCGAGCGTGAACTTGCCGGTCGGTTTCTCGGGCCGCTTCGCCTGTGCCACACCCGAAGGCTTTTCGTTCAACGCGCCGAGCTCGGCGGCGAGCGCTTCGAGCGAGGCGAGGGGATCGCCTTCGACCGGACACAAGACGGTCGTATCGCAACCGGGCGGTGTGAGCACGCTCGGCTTGCCCGGATACGCGAAGAACGCGGCCGGCGCCTTGGCGCCGCAGAGCACCATCTGCGTGACACCCTTGAGCTGTTCCTGCGCGGTCTCGACGACGAAGTGCAGCCGCAGCGTCGCCACGCGGCCCGCGCCGCGCTCGATGCGCGCCGTGCCGCCGGCGGCCTGCACGCGGCAGCCGGTCTTCGCGGCGATCCGGCCCGCGAGATCGAGCCCGCGCTCGCGCAGCGCGCGCCCGCCGAGGAACAGCATCGAAGCGTTGCCCTGCGAAAGCCGCTTAGCCGCGGCGACGACGTCGTCTTTGCGCGGTCCCGGCGGCGGCGGAGTGTCGGGCGTATCCGCGACCCCGTCGGCTTCGCCCCACGCGGTATCGGCGGGCAGGATGAGCGTCGCGATCTGCCCCGGGGCGACCCGCGCCGCCTGGATCGCGAGCGCGCCGTCGCCCGCGACGGTCTTCGACGTGGGCGAGGTCTTCACCCAGTGCGAGAACGGCCGCGCGATGCCTTCGATGTCGGCGGTGAGCGGGGTGTCGTACTGGATGTGATAGAGCGCGTGCTCGCCGACGATGTTGACGATGCCCGAGCCGGCTTTCTTCGCGTTGTGCAGGTTGGCGGCCGAATTGGCGAGGCCGGGGCCGAGATGCAGCAGGGTCGACGCCGGCGTGTCGGTCATGCGGTAGTAGCCGTCGGCCGCGCCGCTGCACACGCCTTCGAAGAGACCCAGCACGCAGCGCATGCCTTCGACGCGGTCGAGCGCGCCGACGAAATGCATCTCCGAAGTGCCGGGGTTGGCGAAGCAGACGTCGACCCCGCCTTTGAGCAACGTGCGAACGAGACTTTCAGCGCCGTTCATCCGGACTCCCCCTGGGTTATTTACGCCGCGCCGTCGAGGATACCGTAGGTTAGACTGACGCACCGATCGGTGGAGACGACCGTGCGATCACTCTCGACATACGCCGTCTTTTCGTTCATCGCCTGCGCCTGCGGCGCTTCCGCTCACGCGCAGACCGAAGCGGGCTATCCGGTCCGAAGCTTGCGCCTGATCGTTCCTTTCGCTCCCGGCGGCACCACGGACACGGTCGCGCGGCTCGTCGCGCGCGAGACGACCAAATCGCTCGGCCAGTCGATCGTCGTCGAGAATCGCCCGGGTGCGGGCGGTCTCATCGGCGCGGACGCGGTGCTCAAGCTGCCGGCCGACGGTTATACGCTCGCCTTCGCGACGATCAGCACGCTCGCCGTCCAGCCGCTCCTGCAGGCGAAGCCCACCTACGACCCGCAGAAAGAGTTCGCGCTCGTCACGCAGATCGCGACGCTGCCTTACGTCGTCGCGGCGCATCCGTCGCTGCCGGCGCACAGCGTGCGAGAGCTCGTGAAGCTCGCGCGGGCGAAACCCGCGTCGATCAGCTTCGGCTCGCCGGGATACGGCACGGGGGCGCATCTGACCGCCGAGTACCTGTGCAGCGTCACCGGTATGAAGCTCGTGCACGTTCCGTACAAAGGGGATGCGCCGGGCACGATCGATCTCATCGCCGGGCAGATCGCGATCGCGGTGTTCCCTCCGATCTCGCTGGTGCCCCATATCAGAGCCGGCCGCCTGCGCGCGCTCGCGGTGACGTCGTCCGCACGATCCATCGCTTTGCCCGAAACCCCGACCGTCGCGGAATCGGGCTACCCCGGATTCGAATCGGGCTCGTGGAACGGCATCGCCGTGCGCACCGGCACGCCCGAGGCCATCGTGCGGCGGCTGCACAAGGACATCGCCGCAGTCCTCGCGGAAAGCCCGCAGGTGCGCGGCAACATCGAAGCCAGCGGAAGCAAGGTCGTGGGCAATACGCCGGAGGAATTCGGCGCGTACGTTCGAGGCGAGATCGCGAAGTGGCGTAGCGTGATCGCCAAGGCGGGAATCAGGATCGACTGAGATGAGTTACAAAGCGGTCCGCCGAAGCATCGGGCGGGCTGTCGATCAAGGGGGCACCGTTTCGGAGGAGGAACGCGATGCGCTGCACGATCGAAACACGCCGTGGAATGTCGTTCTTCATCATCGCGGTCGCCGTGTCGCTGTATCCGGCCGCGTCGCGGGCGCAGGCCCAGGCTTTCCCGACCAAACCCGTGCGCTACATCGTGCCGTTCGGCGCGGGCGGCTCTCCCGATCTCGTCGCGCGGCTCATCACCGAGCGCCTCTCCCGCCTGTGGGGACACCAGGTCGTCGTCGAGAACCGTGCGGGCGTGGCGGGTGTGCTCGGCACCGCGTTCGTCGCCAAATCGCCGCCCGACGGGCACACCCTGGTCCAGTGCAACATCGCTTCGAGCGCGATCGGCGTGACCCTGTTCGCCAAGATCCCCTACGACCAGTTGCGCGACATCGCAGCGGTCACGCGCATCGGTCTCACGCCGAACATCATCACGGTGCACCCGTCGATGCCGACGAAGTCGATGAAGGAGCTCGTCGCGTTCGCGAAGCGCCATCCGGGCAAGCTGAGCTATTCCTCGGGGCAGGTCGGCACTTCGCCGCAGCTCTCGATGGAGCTCGTCAAGCTGGTCGCGAAGATCGACATCGTGAACATCCCTTACAAGATCGGCGCGCAAGGCATCACCGACAACATCGCCGGCCAGGTCCCGGTCGGCATCTCCAACTTCCCCGCGTCGGTCGCGCCGGTTCAGTCCGGTCGGCTGCGTCCGCTCGCGGTCACCAGCGCGACGCGCACGACACAGCTTCCCGACGTCCCCACGGTGCAGGAGGCGGGAGTGCCCGGCATCGACGTCAATTCGTGGCAGGGCGTGTGTGCGCCGGCCGCCACGCCCGCGGCGCTGCTCGACAAGCTCAACACCGACATCAATTCGGTGTTGCGCATACCCGAGATCCATCAGCGGATGGAAGAGCTGGTGATGGTGGGGCCGCAGACCACGCGGGAGGAATTCGATCAGTTCATACGTTCCGAGATCGCGCGCTGGGCGAAAGTGATCAGGGACGCGCACATTCCGCTGCAATAGCGCCCCGCAGGCTCAGGACCAGTCGATTCGCTCGAAGATCGCGTGCAGCTTCGCGCCGCGCGAGGCGCTGAGCTTTTCAGCATGAGCGATGCGTCCGAGCAGGTGCGCGCGGAAATCGCGGTGTGCCCCGCGATTCTGGGACGCGACTCCCCGATGCACGCAATTGGTGAGTATCGCCTTGAGCCGGTCGAACTCGGCGCGCCGCACGTTCGGTTTGTCGTTGACGACGATGCCGGTGAGGATCTGTCGATCGCTACGGTGCATCACGCGCGTCTTGCGGTGATTCACTTCGAACCCTTCCTCGCGCGCGATCGCGGCCACCGTGTCGGCGAGGCGATCGATGCGCCGCCTCACCGGCTCGCCGCCCGAGAACGCGAGGTCGTCGGCGTAGCGCGTGTAGGTCGCGCCGACGCTTGCGGCGAGCGCGGCGAGACGCAGGTCGAGGTGCAGCGCGCACAGATTGGAGAGCGCCGGCGAAGTCGGCGCGCCCTGTGGAAGATGGGCGAGCTCGAGCGTCTTGCGGTCCAGCCACGGCAGGCGAAACGCCGGATCGGGCGCGGCCACTCCCCGCAGCATGCGCGAAGTCACGCGATTGGTGCACAGGCCGGTCAGCATGCGGGCCGTGGCGTGCGGATAACCGAGCGTCTCGAACAGCGCATGGATGCGCGGCGCGGGAATGCCCGGAAAGAAATCGCGCAGGTCCATGCGCAGCACGACGTCCGACCCGCAATGCGGCCGCGCGTAGGTGACGCACGAACGGCCCGGGCGAAAGCCGTGCGCGGCCGGATGCACCGGCACCGGCGCGAGTATCTCCGCGAGTACCTTGCGCTGGATCGCGCGCAGCCGGGACTTGGGTGCTTCCATGAGCCGGTAGCCTTCGCGCTTGGCCACCCAGCGGTAGTTGTAATGACAGAGCGCGCCGGCGTCGTCGATCATGCCGCGGATGTCGGCGAGCCAGTCGAGGACCGACGTCGAGACGCCGAGCCACGCGGCGAGGTCGCCCGGTGTGGCCAGCGACGGCACGGCGCAGGCGGCGAGCGCGCCCGGGCGCGGCGCCATGCGCGGAGGCTCGATCGGATAGTGGCGGATGCGCGGCTTGCGCGATGCGCGCCATGCGTCGAGATAACCCTCGTCCTGCTCGATGAACGTGAGAAGCCGGCTTCGCTGCGAGAAATCGAGCCGGAAGCCGAAGCGCGCGAACACGCGCTCCGCGAACGGCGCGATCCAGCGCGCCCTGCTGCCGAGCGTCCACTTTGCGCGCGCGGCGAATTCTTCGGCGGTCGCTTCGCCCGCGAGCAACGCATCGGCCAGGGCTTCGGCCACTCGACGCTGGGATTTCATCGGTGCTTCATCGCGGCATAAGACGGTTACCATCGAGACTAGCCGCAGGCGCGGCGTCGTCGCAAGAGACACGGAGGAGAATTCCCGTATGAACCCCGGATTCGAAGAGATCATGAACGTCCGCGGCCGCGGCATGCCCGAGGCCGGTGAAGTCGCCATCACCGGAAGCGATCCGGTCTACTCGGCGCGGTTCAGGATCGGCGAGACCACCGCGAACATCCTCGCGGGCATCGGTGTCGCGGTCACCGACATCCACGAGATGAAGACCGGACGGCGCCAGAAAACCGCGGTCGACGCCCGACAGGCCGCCGCGACGTGCAACAGCTCGAAGTACCTGAGCGAGCCCGCGCCCGGCGGCGGCTGGCGTCAGGTGCCGGCGACGCCTTCGATGAGCCACATGCGCTCGATCACTCAGCCGTGGCGCTGCAAGGACGGGCGCTGGTATCTGCCGCATTTCAACCTGCCGCACCTGCACGACCGCGTCATCGGCGTGCTCGGCTGCGAATCGAATGCCGACGCGGTGGCCAAAGCGATCGCACGCTGGGATTCGCACGACCTGGAAGAAGCGATCGCCGAAGCGCGTGCGTGCGGCTCCATCGTGCGCTCGAACGCCGAGTGGCTAGCGCATCCCCACGGCCGCATGCTCGCCGGCAAGCCGCTGATCGAGATCACCAGGATCGGCGACAGCGATCCCGTGCCTTTCGCCGCGGGCGGCAGGCCGCTCGCGGGCATCAAGGTGCTCGATCTCACGCGCATCCTCGCCGGCCCGATCGCCGCGCGCACGCTCGCTGAGAACGGCGCGGACGTGCTCATGGTCACCGCGAAGCACTTGCCGCAGGTGCCCGAGCACGTGAAGGACACGAGCCACGGCAAGCGAAGCTGCTTCCTCGATCTCACGAGAGCCGAAGACCTCGCGGCGCTCAGGAAGCTCGCCCGGAGCGCCGACGTTTTCAGCCAGGGGTATCGCCCCGGCATCATGGACAGGCTCGGTCTCTCGCCCGAGCAGCTCGCGCAAGAGCGTCCGGGCTTGATCTATCTCTCGATCAGCTGCTACGGCGCCGGCGGACCATTCTCGAACCGCGGCGGATGGGAGCAGATCGCGCAGTCGGCGACCGGCATCTGCCTCGACAACGGCGACGAGCGGCCCAAGCTCCTGCCGGCGTCGGCGTGCGATTACACCACCGGCTACAACGGCGCGTACGGCGTGCTGCTCGCGCTCGCGCGGCGCGCGCGGGAAGGCGGCTCGTATCACGTGCGCGTGTCGCTGTGCCGCTCGGGTATGTATATCTACAAGCAGGGACACGTCGCGTATCCACAGCCGGACATGGGGCTTGGCCAGGACGAGCTCGACTCGATCATGGTCGAGTCGAACGGCGGTCACGGCGCGCTCAGGCACCTCGGTCCGGTGCTGAGCATGTCGGAGACCAAACCTTACTGGGACAAGCCTTCGCCGGTGCTCGGCTCGAGCCGGCCGGAATGGCTGGCGTAAGGTTGCGGCGGACTGCTCCAACCCATCTGGTTGTCCGTGAGCAAGCCTGCACGGAGTGCAGCAGCGCTCATGGGTTGTGTTGCCGATCTCAAGCAAAAACCCCGGGGTAACCCCGGAGAGGCGTGCAGCGATCGTGAGGACTCGCGTCATCGCCCGCTTGGAGCAGCCGCCGCGCGTCGAGGCTAATCGAGGGCGCGCGATCCGGCAAGTGGACGACCAGGTGCAGTCGACGATGCACGTGCCGCGCTTCGGCGCGTATTGACCAGGCGGCTCTCACTGCTTCGCGAGGCCGAGATCGACCAGAACCGCCTTGTCTGCGGCGTATTCCTGCTCGAGCTCTTTCTTAAGCTGAGCGCCGGTCACGAAATGCGGGCTCCAGTAGTTCTTGTCGATGTCCGCTTTCCACTCGGGCGTCTCGGTCACCCGGCGCAGCGCGGTCTCCCAGTACGCGACCTGCGGCGCGGCGAGATTCTTCGGCGCGAACACGCCGCGCCACGAGCCCGAGACCACGTTGACGCCCTGCTCGCGCCAGGTGGGCGCTGTCGCGAGCGCGCCCGGAAGCCTCTGCGGCGCCGCCACCGCGAGCACGCGCATGCGGCCGTTCGCGACGTGGGCGATCGCGTTGCCCGCGCCGATCACGACGAGATCGATGTGGCCGCCGAGCACCGCGGGTATTGCTTCGGCCGAGCCTTTGAAGACGACGACTTTCAGATCGCGCGGATTGCCGCCGAGCGTTTTCACCAGTAGCCCCGCCGCGACGTGGCGGCTCCCGCCGAACGTGTTCGCGAAGCCGACCGACAGCGACTTCGGGTCCTTCTTCAGGCGGTCGCCGAGGTCCCTGGCATTTGCGATATTCGAGTTCGCGGCGACCCCGAAGGCGACGTAGTCCTGCAGCATGATCGCGATCGGCGTGAAGTCCGCGTACGTGAGCGTGCTCGCGCCGACGATGTGGTTGCTCGCGTTGCTGCTCGTCGCGACCATCAGGGTGTGCGGATCGCCCGCGCGCTGCGCGACGTAGGTCGCGGCGATGTTGCCGCCGCCGCCGGGCTTGTTGACGATGGTGATCGTCGTCGGCACCGCTTTCACCGCGGCGAGCCCGCGCTCGATCGTGCGCGCGGTGTTGTCGTTGCTGCCGCCGGGAACGGAAGCGGCGACGATCTCCACGTTTTTCTGCGGGACCCAGCCTTGCGCGCACGCCGCGGCGGCGGCCGCGGACAGGACGATGCCCGATAGCGTCGCAACGACAGTCTTCACGGCTCCTCCCGGACGCTTTGCGCGTCGTCGTTCTAGATCACGCGGTTCAGCCCGTTCAGCGCGGCGACGCGATACGCCTCCGCCATGGTCGGGTAATTGAAAGTCGTATTGATGAAGTAACGCAGCGTATTGGCCTCGCCGGGCTGCGTCATGACGGCCTGGCCGATGTGAATGATCTCCGAAGCCTGGCTGCCGAAGCAATGGATGCCGAGGATGCGCAGGGTCTCGCGATGGAACAGGATCTTCAGCATGCCGGTCGTGCGGCCGACGATCTGTGCCCTCGCGAGGTGGCGGAAGAATGCGTGGCCGACCTCGTAAGGCACCTTCTGCGCCGTGAGCTCGCGCTCGGTGGCGCCGAGCGAGCTGATCTCGGGGATGGTGTAGATCCCGGTGGGAATGTCTTCGACCAGGCGCTGGTCGCACGTGCCGGTGAGCGCGTGCGTGGCGGCGAACCGGCCCTGGTCGTAGGACGCGCTGGCGAGGCTGGGATAGCCGACCACGTCGCCGACCGCGTAGATGTGCGCCTGGGCGGTCTGGTACGACGCATTGACGACGATCGATCCGCGCTCGTTGATCTCGAGGCCGATCGCGTCGAGCCCCATCGCATCCGAGTTGCCGGTGCGGCCCTGCGCCCACAGCAGCACGTCGCTCTGGATGACCTTGTTGGACTTCAGGTGCACGCGCACCCCCGAGTCGTCGGCTTCGACGCGCGCGTATTCCTCGCTGTGGCGGATGAGCACGCCGCGCTCGCGCAGGTGGTAGGCGAGCGCGTCGATGATCTCGTCGTCGAGGAAGGACAACAGCTTGTCCCGGGTGTTGATGAGGTTCACCTTGATGCGCAAGCCGCGGAAGATCGAGGCGTACTCGCAGCCGATCACCCCGGCGCCGTAGATCGTGATGCTGCGCGGCGTCTCGTTCAGGCGCAGCACGGTGTCGCTGTCGACGATGCGCGGATGCGAGAAATCGACGTCCGGCGGACGGTAGGGGCGCGATCCGGTCGCGAGGACGAAGCGGTCGGCGCGCAGGCGATGCTTCGCCCCGTTCGGCGCCGCCACCTCGACCGTTTGCGCGTCGACGAACGCGGCCCGGCCGCCGATCACGTCGACGTGATTGCGCTCGTAGAAGCCGCGGCGGAGCTGAACCTGGCTGCGGATCGCCGCTTCGGCCTTGCGGATGAGGTCGAGGTAATCGGGCTCGGTCCGGGTGCCGTTGTCGGCAAGCTGCTGGATCGCATGGCGCAGCGCCTTGCTCGGTATCGTGCCCCTGTGGGTGCACGAGCCGCCGACGTCCACGTCCTGATCGATCACCGCGACGCGGCGGCCGCCCTTGGAAGCCGTCATCGCAGCGCCCTCTCCGGCGGGGCCGCTGCCGATGACGATGACGTCGTACTGTTCGCGCAAGGTCAGCTCTCGTTACGGGTAATGTTGTCCACGCGAATCGGGGAGCACATCCCGTACCGACACGAGGCGGCGTGGCCCGGCAGCGAAGCAAGGCGCAATTATGGCGTATCGCGGAACCGGTGGCGGCTCAGTCGACGACGAGGTCCGGCAACGCCGCAAGCGTGGCGATCTCGGCGTCGGGGTTCGACGGCATGCGCTCCGGCGGCTGCCTTGTCCGGTTGCACCACACGACCCTGAATCCGAATGCTTTCGCCGAGAACGCATCCCAGCCGTTCGAAGAGACGAAACAGATTTCCACCGGCGCCACGTGCAGCCGGTCGACAGCGAGCTTGTATACCGAGGGATGCGGCTTGTAGACGCCGACGTCGGCGACCGACAGCACGTCGTCGAGCAAACCCGCGATTCCGGCGTTGGCGACCGCCGCGGACAACATCGACGGCGAGCCGTTCGAAAGGATCGCGAGCTTCAGGCCGCTCGCCTTGAGGCGCGAGAGCGTCCCGGTCACGTCTGCATACGCGCCCAGACGCAGATAGAGCGCCATCAGCCGCTCGCGCAGATCGGCGTCGTTCAAGCCGTGGCTCTCCATCGCGAAGTCCAGCGCTTCGCCCGTCACCTGCCGGAAATCGACGTAACGCCCCCCGAGGCTGCGCAGCCAGGTGTACTGGAGCTGCTTCGCGCGCCATAACTCAGAGAGCGGCTGCCATTTCGCGCCGAGCGCGTTCGCCTCGCGCTCGGCCGCGCTGTTGACGTCGAAGAGCGTGCCGTAGGCGTCGAAGACGCACGCGCGAATCCCGTTCAGTGCATGGTAAGTCCGCATCATGTGACTCCGGCGCGCGTCGGGCGCTGCTTGGCTTACTCTATCGCGAAACGGACCCCGACTGGGTGTTCGGCGTGGTCAACGCGCTCAACTCACTGGTCGCCTCTCCGCTGCGCAACATGGCGCAGACCGCGCAGGCGCTCGTGCACAGCCGCGCCGATACCCGCGTGATGCTGCGTTTCGCGCACTGGGTGACGCTGGTGTACGTCGCGCTCGTCGGCATCCTCTTCTATACGCCGATGCGCGACGTGATCCTGAGCCGGGTCATGGGCCTGCCGCACGCGCTGAGCAGCTACGCGGCGCCCGGCGTGCAGATGCTGCTGGTGGTCGTCGTCGCGTGGGGTTACGCGTCGCTGTTTCGCGGCATGCTGTCGGCCATGCGCCGCACCGGTGCGATCGCCGGTAGCGCCGTGGTGCGCTTGATGGTCGTGACGGCGGTCGGCAGCGTCACGCTGATAGAGCCTGATCTGAACGCCGCGGCGGTCGGCGTCGCCGCGGTGGGCGCGGCGTTCATGACCGAGGCGTTGATCCTGGGGCTGCGACTCGTCTACTGCAGCCGCGAGCGGGGTCCGCTGTTCCCGGCCGAGCGGGCGGCCGCGCGATCGTAGCTCAGACGATCTTGCAGTCTTTGCTCCAGCCCTTGCCGTCGATCTTCACGCCTTTGCAATCGGCGTTGGCGCGCAGCTTGAACACGACGCGGCCTGCTTCCGCGCCGGATTGCTCGATGCGGTAATCGATGATGTCGCCGCCGAAATGCGACGAAGCGTGCTTGGTGCGATGAAGATAGAGAACGCCGCCCACGAACTTCTGCGCGGTTTCTTCACTCAGCTGCCAGTATCCGCTCTCCCATTCGTTGCGGGACGGGTCGATCTTGCGAACGCTGTCGGTGCGTTCGACAAAATGAATTTCAGCCACTGCTGTCTCCTATAGGTGCCGCGCCATCTCGCTTCGGCGCGCTTTCATGCGGTCGGTGACCGCCGCGAGATCGAGCCGTTCCGCCCGGCGGGCGCGGGGAAATACCCGGGTTTCTGCGAGCTCGAACTGTTGCTCGACGCGCTCGGTCAGCAGGCTGAACTGCGCGTTGCGTTTCGCGTCGTCCCGAGCCGCCTGCTCGACGCTCGAGACGAGCTTGCGTATCGCCTGATGTCCTTCCTCGATCTGCGCGAGCAGGTCTTCCATGTCCGGCTCGTCGATGGCTTCGGACACCGCCGGACAGAACAGCTCGCTCTTGACCGCATCGTGCGTGCGGATCTCGGCGCAGGCGGCTTCGACCACCTCGGCGGCGTCCTCGTCCCTGGCGTGCAGGTATTCAAAATGTCTGAACATCGATTCGAGCTCGCGATGGTCCTGCATCAGCAGATCGATGGCGTCCAGTTGCTTGCGGGGTGTTTCGGTCATGTCGGCGCGTTCTCAGAGGGGCTTCAGATTGACCGCGGAAACACGTCCGTCCTTGCCGCGCTCGGTGTCGAAGGAGATTTTCTGGTTCTCCGCAAGAGTGGCGAGGCCGGCGCTCTGAACTGCCGAGATGTGCACGAACACGTCCTTCGAGCCGTCGTCGGGCTGGACGAAACCGAAACCCTTGGTCGCATTGAAGAATTTCACGGTGCCTTGCATGGTTGAATCCTTTGAAGTGGGACACGCGCGCGAGGTCAGGTGCGCATCGACGAGCTATAAGAAGGGCGCGGAGCGCACCCGGGGGGCGGGCGCGGACGACAGGGAAGGGTGGACACCCCAAGTATGGGACACCGGGGCCGTGTTGGCAATGCCTATCGGTCAGGTCCGCATTCGTCGAATGCGGACCTGACCCTCCTGGCTACTCGTCCTTCCCGTACAGCACGCGCCGGAACGGCAGGCTGATCACCGCTTTCGAGATACGGGCGTCGATGATCATCGGCCCCGGCTCAGCCACCCATTCCGCGACGCCTTTGCGCACCTCGTCGACGCTGCGCGCCAGAGAGCCGCGTGCGCCCCACGCCCGCGCGAGGGCGCCCATGTCCGGCGAACGAATCGCGGACGTCTCCGGATCCATGTCGTGCGCGCGCAGCTTGTGGTATTCCGAGCCGAGCGCTTCGTCGTTCTGCACCACGATCAGGAGAGGCAGGTTGTAACGCACCGCCGTGTCGAAGTCCGACAGGTGCATCATCGTGCTCGCGTCGCCGTCGATGAGGACCGCCGGCTTGTTGCCCATCGCGAACATCGCGCCCATCGCGGTCGGGAACATCTGGCCGATGCAGCCGAAGAAGCCCGAGTTGTGCACGTACGGCCGCGCCTTGAAGGTGTTCATCGTCGTGAGCGCCGACTGCGCGCCGCTGCCGATGAACATGCCGACGTCGCCGGGCACGAGCTCGTCCACGGTGCGCGCGACGAGCCGCGGGTCGATGGTGCCGGGCTCGATCTCGAACTCGGTGCGGTCCTCGTACATGTTGGAGAGGCGCTCGAGCGTCTCGCCGGTGCGGTAGCCGGCCTGCTTGAAGCCGCGCTTTTCCAGCAGGGCGTCGAGCGCTTCGAGGCCTTCTTTCGCGTCGCTCTGCACGTAGATGTCCGCGCCCTTGCCGTTCCCGAGAACGACGTGCGGCTTGGGATCGAGGTGGATGAACTTCGCGTTGGGGTAGAGATAGCCGTGCTCCGTCGTGTGGCGGTTCAGGCTCGCACCCACGCCGATCACCACGTCGGCCTCGTGCAGGAGCTGCATCGAGGCTTTGGTCGCGTACAGGCCGGAGACGCCCGCGTGGTACTCGGTCTTGTCGGAGAGCCACGTCTTGGCGCGCAGGCTCGTGGCGACGAGGCCGCCGATGCGCTCGCCGAGCTTGAGCACCGCGTCGCCCGCGCCCGACCAGACCGCGCCGCGGCCGACGACGATCACCGGCTTTTTGCTCTTCGCGATGAGGTCCGCGGCTTTTTTCAGCGCGCCCTCGTCCATCACGCCGGCGCGGTTCGGCAGCAGGCTCGCCGACGGCACGTAAGGCTCGTCGTCGTCCCATTTGCCCTGCTGGACGTCCATCGGCGCGCTCAGCATGACCGGGCGCCGTTCGAGCTTCGCCTTGTAGAAGGCGCGGCGCACCGCTTCGTCCGCGAATTCGCCGGTGTCGAGGCGGATGAACGCCGTCTCGACGCCGTCGGCGAAGCGCGACTGGTTGAGGCCCTGGTGATAATCGGGATCTTTCGCCGGGCGCTCGCCGACGAACGCCACGACGGGCGACTCGGCGCGCGCTGCGACGACGCACGCCGTTGCGAGCTGCGTCACGCCCGGACCGCACGTGGCGGTCGCGACGCCGGGCGTCTGCGCGTGGCGAGCCCAGCCGTCGGCCATGCCCATGCCGACGCCTTCGTGACGCACTTCGACGCATTCCACGCCGCGATCGAGCAGCGCGTTCATCCAGTACATGTTGCCGTCGCCCATCATGCCGAAGACGTGCGAGGTGCCTTCGGCGATGAAGGCTTCGGCCATGCGTTCGTAGACTTTCATCGAACCTCCCTTCTGGTGTGGCGTTAAAAACTCAGTATGTTCGCCTTCTATGGTTTGCTCGGGATGATCCGGCCACTGAACATGATCTGCGCCATGTGCGATGTCCCGCTGGATGCAAGGGCGTCTTGCTAGGGCGTGGTCATTATCAAGGGATTAGTCGCGATGAGGCGGTTCAGGGTGCTATCCGACAAATGTCGAGCCCGCTGGGCTTGAATCCGATTCCCTTCACCAAAGGCCCGTGCCCATTGCTCCTCATGATGCTTTAATATGTTCTGAGGCTGCGCCTAAGAGATTACAAGATAGGGCGCAAGTCGGCACCTGCATGCGCTCTCTTGGACCTAACGTTGCGGGGAGGGGATTTGTCCGAAACCCAGCTCTGGTTAACTGTCTTTGAGGATAGTCGTCCCGAGTGGCCGCCGACGCTCGACAGTACCGGATGGCGTATTGCCCTAACAGCGTCAGACACGTTGCAGGGATGCGAATTTCCGGGCGCATGCCGATCTAACCCGGTATTTCCCGCGTTCTCGGACCTACCTCTACCGACCCTGGGCAACGGAGTTCATCACCTTTACTTTCTGTGCTTTCATTCGGCGTTTCGAGTTCTCGCTCGGTTGCTTGAGAATGCTCCGCCGGAGTCCCAATCGGGACTCTTCTTCACCTCGGGCATTGCATCGGTACTCTGGATCTCACCTGCCCCAGATTTGCTAGACCGCATCGAATCGCTCTGCGAAGCCCGTCCTTGGGCGAGCGAGGTGTGGCGAGTAGAAGATGCTCGCATAGTGTCGGTAAAGACGAAGGTCGGGTCACTGAGTGCTGCTGAGGTTCCCGCAGTTCGTATTGAATCGTACGGATCGCTTCCTCTGGCGCAGCGAATGACGGTAGACGAGTTCGTTTCTAGCATCGGCTTACTTTTGCCGAAGATCGCGATTCATATGCCAAGTGAGGTGAAGATATATGACCAGATCGTCTCACTTGCAAACGAACTCATTGCTGAAATGAACTACGTTTGTAACCCCGTCGGAGCGCCACCGCTGACCCTCGGCGAATACGTCCAAGCGGATTTTCGTACGGATCGCGCCTTAGTCGAAACAATCTTGCACCAGGACACCGATCGTTTAATCCAGATAAACGCGGGCCTGTCTTATTTATCAACTCAAGCGCTTTCCGGTGCAGTGCCCATACTTGAGCGTCGAAGTCTTATTCGGCGCTATTCGCTGCTCGGCGTAGGAACCGCGATCTTGGCATTGACCAGGCTTGCGCGATGTATTGAGAAGGCATTTTCTGAAGGAGCGCTTGAGACAGGGCTTGCCACTCACGCACCATTTGCCAGCCCGCTACCAGGACTCGACAAACTTCCGAACTATGATCCGCGCGGTTGGAAGGACAGTTCGGTTAATCGCTGGCACGGAACGGTTCCTGCTCGTGAACCCTATCCCAAATTGCCCTACTTCAGTGGCACGCTCGGTTTTCGTGAAAGCGAATATACGATTTCCGCAGCTATTCAAGCTCTCGCTGCCGGCGGTAGTCCCGAGTGGAGTCTTCTGACACTGACGCATGAAATGGTGCATGGCCACGTGCGGAGTCTACTTTCCATCATCTTGCAGGGCGAGCCGGACCGGCGGCCCGAAGCTACATGGCAGGAGTTCTACCAGCGGTTTTCCGATCAAGTCGAGGGGCGACCAATAAGCCAACATTCGTTTCTTGACTCGCTACGAGCAGTGATTCTGTTTTATTGCTGCATGACGATAACGCACGGTTCCTTGACCCGCCCGGTTGATAACAAAAGCACACTCACGGACGTCAGTGTTGGCTTCTACTTGCCGAATAATGCAGAGAGCCTGCGACTCGTTTTAGAAACGGAATTTCGAAATATTAACGAGGTGCTCGTACATGTCCTCGACCTGCATTATTTTTATCGAAGCAGCTTGTCGGCGTATGTGCCGCTAATTTGGCGGTCGTGGTCAATAATGCCGCAGGTTCGCGGCGACCTCAGGCAGTATTTGCTTCGGACGCTTCTCGTTGCGGCTACGAAGATATCAGGCACTCCGTTTGAGAGATTCCGTCAGTCACTTACGCGCGTCAGTGAACTACTCGCTCGAATAAAGCACGCTGGCGGTAGCGGCACGTCCACGATTGATGCCGCATTGGAATTCCTGAGTTCGAAGGAGCAGGTGGATGACCTTTTCTTCCCCTTTATGGCGAGCTTGGTATTAGTCGATCTTACGCATCACGTACTAACTTCGAATGCGATCCGGGGAAGCCTCAACGGTGCAGACCCACATCTGAAGATCGAGACAAATCATGCTTCGTTTGAAGAGTGGTTTGAGTATGCGATGCCGGATGGATTTGTGGATGACGAAGTGGCGGCGCCGGCTGCATTTATCGCGGATCGTCTATCGAAGAAACTTCTTTACGGTGACGCAGGCAAGCTTGAATTTGACACTGTTCTTATGTTCCTCGCTTGTTGCTCACAATCGACGGGGTGAGGTAACGCGATGAAAGAGAATAACCACGGCGCGAATTTCATAGCAGATCAGAGGTACTACCATTTTATTTTTGCTCGCAATAACCGCGGTACGAACTTAGCGGAGTATTGGCGGCGCTTAGGTCGCTTGGTAAACGTTCGCGCATCTCTCGATTACAAGGATAGCAAAGCGGAGATTCAACACAGGAAACTACGCTCGAGTACCGCCTTTGCGCGGGGAGCGGTCGCTGAGGCATTGTCAGAGGATGGGACCGGGCGCCCACCCTATTTATATGACGTGATTGCTGCCGCAACGACTATACGCGGTGACAGGTATTTCGCTTTTGGATTTCCGTTCGTGGGCCTAGCCGCTGAGATCATGCGCGAACTCATGGATGGGCAAGCGTTCTTTAAACGAGGCGAGGTGCTTGGTGTCGATGTATCTAAGCTTATTGCGTCCGCCGAGGAGGGCTTGAATAGATTCGATTCAATGAGCGCTCAAGTTGTTGGGGTCAAATTCATCGTCACTGACGACAAGTCGCTCACGGCAGTGCGTCTGGGGGGGGACGATCCCTTGAGCGCGGAGGTTTACGTAGAATTCTTGCGCCAAAAAGTTAAGGCTGGGTATTTCCTGCCGAATCATTGCGTGCTTGCCTGTGAACGTGAGTGGGAAAATGGAGAATCAAGCGAAGTGTCACGGGCCTTCCGTTCCCGGCTGCACGTAGCGCGCGACGGGCACTTTAAGTTCTACGCGCATGTTGGGTGCAGCAATTTGCGATTGATTCCATATGCCTTGGGCCAACTTAAATCGTTGGGCTGCTTCGAAAAGGTCTACAGCAATCCGTTTCTAAAGACCACAGAAGACGAAGACTAACCAATCCGCGCGAGTTTGCTAATGCCCTTTGACTACTTGACGACAGATACCCGAGCGCTGGAAGCGCTATCCTCGAATTTAGTAGCGGGCACGCTTGTATTGTTTTTGGGCGCAGGCACCTCGTTAGGAGCAGGCCTACCGGATTGGCCAACGCTGATCGTAAGATTGCGCACGCTCGCCAAATTGCCTATCGACAAGATTACGGCAGGGGCGTCATCCGATGAACTTCAAGCTGCTGCTGACGAGGTTCTTCGTGAGTTTTGCAAAGGCGACGACGAATTGTTCGCACGCATGGTTAAGGAAGCTCTCTATGAGGACGTGACGCTTTCCGAAACCATCCTCCATAATGACGCCTTAATTGCGCTCGGGGCGCTAATGACAGGGAGTCGCCGCGGCAAAGTCTCACGCGCCATTACTTTCAATTTCGACAGTGTTCTGGAGTGGTATCTCTCTCTGTGTGGGATTGTGCCTCGGGTAGTTCTGCAACCGCCGACCCTTGAAGGTGCTGAGGATGTTCGCGTTTATCACCCTCACGGGTTCCTCGCGCATCCAGATCTGAAGTCGCGTGATAGCCGATTTGTAATTTTAGGATTACATGCGGTGAACAAACGTCTCGGTACGATCGGTGATCCCTGGTTCGAAATGCTGCGACACCTTTTGCGATCTGGCGTTGGGTTGTTTGTGGGGGTGTCGCCAAGAACCTTCCGCGACCGGGCTCTCGCACCGTTGCTGGTTGCGGTGGGGGAAGAGTTGAAGGATGTGCGGCCGACGGCGTTCTGGATCATGCCGGAGGACACTGACAACCGCGACGAGCTGCAGCGAGAATTCTTGTCGACCAACGTCGTCCCGTTGTTTCGAAGCAAGGGCGAAATCCCCGGCTTTTTGCTCAGCATCTGTAGGCATGCTGCGCAGGGCGTTATTGTGTGATGGGCCTTGACTTTGCTACCGATCCACAGGTAATATCCCCGGTTCCCCCGGACTGTCGCAATGCCTAACCCTTACCGCGCGTTTCGCCAGCTTGAGCGGCTCATCTTTCGTGGCGTTCCAGAGCAGCCGGAGCCCCTGTGGCTTCGCGACGGCAATGCCCACGTACCCGAGCGCCTAACTGGGCGATCACAGCTGGCTGGAGGGCTTCCCGCCTCGACACTGACCGGCGCAACGCTAGTGGCGACGATCGTATATTCCCCTTCATCGGGACAAGTTCTATACGTGCGACAGCAAGCGGCGGCGCCTAGCGCGCAGCCTACCGACGCCCCTCAGCCATCTAATGGGAATTCGGCTGTCTGAAGCGTTCCGGTAACTCGATTCCCCGCACGTCACGACTGCGGCGTAGCAGTCTCATGGTTTGAAGCGCAAGGCGACTGAACACGCCGCTTGTTGGGCTACAGAGGAGTTGACGGCGACTCCTCCAGCTAGCACCCGGCCCTAACTCCATCTGTAGCGATCACACCTTCGCGGATGAGCCGTTCCAGCTCTCCGCCCATGCCGATCTCTTCGAGCACGCTCAGCGCGTCCGATCCGGGTTTGGCGGCGGGCCTTCCGATCGTCACCGGCGTTCGCGACAGCTTCACGCTCGGCGCGGTCGTGGTGATGGCGCCGAAGCCTTCGTGATCGCGCGTGACCGCGAGGCCGCGCGATTGCACCAGCGGGTCGGTCATCAGCTCTTCGAGGCTCGGAACCACGCGGTGGGCGCCAATGCCGGCGTGCGTGAGACGTTCCACCCAATCGGCGACGGTGCGCGTGCGCATGAGGTCTTCAAGGGCGCGGTGCGTTGACACGCACCCTGCGAGCTCGGGGCAGCGTGCAAGGTCTGCGTCGCGTGCGGCGAAGAACAGCCAGCCGTCGCTCGCCTCGTACAAGCGATTCAACGGCCCGGTGCCCGTCGCATCCTGACCGCGCGGCTCGTTCCATTGCTTGCCTGCGTAATCGTGCAGCAGCGCCGACTGCAGCATCGTCGCGGTGTAGGCGAGCGCGCTGTCGATGAACTGGCCTTCGCCGGTGCGCTTGCGGTGGAGGAGCGCGAGCGCCACCGCATAGCACGACATGAGGCCCGTGCCGTAATCGTTCGCGGCGAAAGGCGCGGTGGCCGGCTTGCCGTCGCCACCGAATCGCACCTGCATGCCCGACACCGCCTGGCCGATCTGCTCGTGGCCGGGGCGGCTCGCGTACGGACCGATGTGGCCGAAGGTGTTCATCGAGCCGTACACGATGTCCGGCCGGCGCGCGCGGACCTGCTCGTAGCCGATGCCGAGCCGCTCCGCGACGCCGGCGCGGAAGTTCTGCAAGACGACGTCGGCGTCTTCGATGAGCTTCCAGAAGATGTCGAGACCTTCCTGCTTCTTCAGGTCGACGAGGAGGCTGCGCTTGCCGCGATTGATGTCGTTGTGGCGCAGCACCGTCTTGGTATGCGGGCTGTCGATCTTGACGACGTCGGCGCCGAACTCGGCGAGCGTGCGGCCGCAGGTGGGACCGGCGAGGACGATGCAGAGGTCGACGACTTTGATGCCTGCTAATGCAGACCGGAGGTTGTCATTGGAGTCGACCCCCACCCCAGCCCTCCCCCTTCCAGGGGGAGGGAGTTGTTGGTGTGCCAGCTCCGCGAGGATTTCGGCGCGATGCGCGTCGGTCTTTGCGCGAGGCATGCGCACCGAGCCGGGTGTCCTGGACAGCCGTGCGTTGATGCCCGGGCCGCGGAAGGTTCCGAGCTCCGGGTCGACGTAGTCGGCGACGATCTTCGATTCGAGCGCCTGCGGGTGCCGCAGCCATTCGGCGCTGGTGTGGCAGATCACGCCTTCGGAGCCGATCTCGGCGATGGCGTCTTCCCAGTCCTTCGCGCTCTTCGTGCGCATGACTTCGTCGAACTTCTGCCCGAGCTCTTTCGGCGGCAGCTTGGCGTCGCGCCACCGGTCCATGCCGATCGAGCGGATGAACGCTTCGAACTTCTTGTTGTTCGCGACGTACATCAGCCAGCGCCCGTCGCTGCACGGCAGTTGCCGGCTCCAGTTGAACTCGGCCTCGGGAACCGGTTTGCCGTTGACCAGCAGGCCTCTCGCGCCGACGACGGTGAACGTCGCATCGAACAGCGGAATCTCCACGCGCTGCCCGAGGCCGGAGCGCTCGCGCTCGTTCAGCGCGATCGCGACCGTCACCGCGCACAGGAACGCCGCATACATCGAGCTGTAGGGAACCACCGTGTAGACCGGCCGTCCCTTCCCGGAGCGATAGGCGCCGGTCGCCGCGCCGAGCACGCCTTCCCACGCCCTGACGTCGGCGCGCGGATCGTCGGCGCCGAAGCCCGGCAGCGAGCAGTAGATCAGCCGCGGGTTTGCCTCGGTCATCGCAGCCGCACCGAGGCCCAGTCGGTCCATCACGCCGGGACGGAAGTTCTCGATCACGACGTCGGCGCTCGCGATCAGCTTGCGCGCGGTGTCGCGGTCGGCGTCGTTTTTGAGATCGAGCGCGATGCTGCGCTTGTTGCGGTTCCAGGTGGCGTTGGCCGGCGTGTTCCAGCGCGGCCCGCCCGGCGGATCGACGCGGATCACGTCCGCGCCGTGGTCGCCCAGGAGCATCGCCGCCATGGGGCCGGCGATGTACTGCCCGAAATCGACGACGCGTATACCTGAGAGCACGCCTGCCATGCCCGCCTCCCTGTCCGGCTAAGCTATCACCTGCCGCCTGCGCTACCCGATCGTCAGCGGCTCCCCCACCAGTCTCCAATAGGGTAGCGCGATCGCCAGCACGACGACGAACGCGATGATCGTCATCCAAATCCCGAAGCGGAAGATCTCCGGCGCCGAGAGATAGCCCCGCTCGTAGACCGCGAGCGACGAAGCGCTCTGCGCGGGGTAGTACAGGACCGCGTCGCCGGCGATCATCACCGCGAGCCCGCACACCAGCGGGTTCACGCCGGCGAGAGTGCCGATCGACATCGCGATCGGGATCGTGGTCGCGAGAAAACCGGTGATGTTCGGGATGAGCAGCCGCACCGGCACCGACGCGACCATCAGGATCGCGACGACCAGGAAAGGCTGGCCGCGAAACGCCGGCACCGCTTCCACGATGAGCTGCGCGACCCATGCGCTCGCGCCGCTCGCGGTCAGCGCCTTGGCGAGCGACAGCGAGGAGGCGAGCACGAAAAAGTTGGTCCAGCCGATGTCGCGCTCGAACTCGCTCCACGTGAGCACGCCGATGCGAGGCGTGAGCAGGAGTATCCACGCGAGCAGCGCCGGCACGACCGGATGGAAGTGATGGATCGAATCGGTCAGCCACAGCGCCGATGCCGCGACGGTGATCGCGACCGTGCGCAGCTCCCGCGCCGACAGCGGCGTCGCAGCGCTTTCCTCGAGCGGCGGCAGGGTCATCTCGAAGCCGCGCCGGTAGACGACGTAGATCAGGAGCGACCCGATCGCGAGCAGCGCGACGTACGGCACGCTCATCAGCAGCAGCCACTGGCTCCAGTACACGCCGCCGATGAGCGCCGCGGCCACCACCGGCGTGATCCCGCCCGTCAGCAGGATCGTGGACGCAAGCCGGTTGATCGAGTTGAGCGCCATCATGATCGCGCTCGCGAGCGCCGAGCGGCGAGGCACCTGCGCGATCTCGAGCGCGTGCTCGTATACGTGCACGAGGATGCCGGTGCGCGTCGTCGCCGAAGGCAGCACGATGGTGAGCAGCGGGAACGCGAGCAGCAGTTGCAGGTACAGCGACCGCGCGTTGCCGCGCGAGCGGCGCAGGAAGAAGCGCGCGATGCGCTCGGCGAGCCCGCCGCGCGACACCGCGAGGCCGATGGTGAGCACGCCGATCAGGAAGTAGGCGACCGGCTCGGCGAAGCCGGCGAGCGCCTGCGAAAAACCGGGCACGCCGCCGGAGAGCACCAGCGCGGCGATCAGCACGAGGCTCGTGACGCCTGCAGGCAGCAGCTCGCTGCACCACAGACCGATGACGAGCACCGCGACCGCGAGCACGCGCTTGCCGGCCTCGGGCAGTCCGGCGGGCGAAGGCGCGACGAGGACGGCCGCGAACAGTGCGATCAGCGCTGCCGCAATCCAAGCCGGACGACGGCTCGACGAAGGCGCTGCGCCCGGCGCCGCGCGTGCGACAGTTGTTTGTTCTTGTGCCATGTGACGACTCGCGACGACGATATTCGCGTACCGCAGCAGCTCGTAACCGTGGTCCACGCTCGCGGCTTGCGCGGCAATCCGCGAGCGTAGCATCAGATCGCGGCCTTCATCGCGGTTGACGCTTGTCGAAATGCGGGAACATACTGGACGCAAGCGTTCGATGCTTGCAGGTCGAACCGATAAAACCGAGGAGACCCGATCATGCGCTTTGCCGTGCTTCGTCCTCTGTGTCTCGCGGCTGCGCTCGCAGCCGCGCCTTTCACCGGCGCGTTTGCCGCACAGTCCGATCCGGCTGTCCCCAAACTGCCCCCTGCGAGCTGGAAACCCGATCGTCCGGTCGAGTTCGTCGTACAGGCCGCGGCAGGCGGCGGCAGCGACATCTTCGCGCGCACGATGGCGAAGATCCTGACCGACGAGAAGATCGTCACCGTTCCGGTGAACGTGGTGAACAAGCCCGGCGGCAGCGGCGCGGTGGCCTACAGCTACCTCCGCGGAAAGAAGGGCGACCCGCACGTCATCGCGACGGCGACCGGCTCGTACCTCACGACGCCGATCCAGGGGCACTCGCCGGTCAGCTACAAGGATTTCACCAATCTCTCGGTGCTGTGCGTCGAGGATTACATCGGCGTGGTGAAAGCGGATTCGCCTTACAAGTCGCTCAAGGATCTCGTCGAAGCCGCGCGCAAGAAGCCGAACGGCATCCGCATCGGCGGCAGCAGCGTCGGCTCCTCGGACAGCATCATCGAGAATCGCATCGAGAAAGCCGCCGGCATCCAGCTCAACTACATCACGTTCCAGAGCGGCGGCGAAGTCAACGCGGCGCTGCTCGGCGGCAGCGTCGACCTCGCGACTCCGAACCCGAGCGAGGCCGCGCAGCTCATGACCGCAGGGCGCCTGCGCGGCATCGCGATGTTCTCGCCCGAGCGCCTGGAGAAATATCCCAAAGTGCCCACGGCGCGCGAGCAGGGCGTCGACGTTACGCTGGAACAATTCCGCGGCGTCATCGCCGCGGGCGGCATCACCAAAGACCAGTCGCTCTTCTGGCAAAACGCGATGGTGAAGGTGTTCCAGTCGGCGGCGTTCAAGAAGTACATGAGCGAAAACGGCCTGCGGCCGCTGCTCAAGGTGGGCGACGACGCCGAGAAGTACGTCGCGCAGCAGAACCAGTTCTTCACGCAGGTCCTGACCGAGCTCGGCATCGCGAAGAAGCACTAGAGGCTGCCGATGAAGCGCGCGGACATCATCGCGGGCCTCGTCCTGGCGGCGGGTTTCGGCGCCTGTCTGTGGATTGCGTCTTCGTTCCAGTACGGGACGCAATTCGCGCCGGGACCGGGTTTCGCGCCGGTCTGGCTGTCGGCTCTCGGCATCGTCGTGTCGCTGGCGATCGCGATCCACGCGGTTGGCGCGGCCCGTGCCGCGTCCGCGAGGGCGCAGGCACAGCCGCTCGAGCGCCGCGGGCTGCTGCGCGTGGCCGCGGTGCTCGTCGGGCTCGTCGTCATGCTCACGCTCACCGAGTGGCTCGGCCTCGTGTCCTCGATCCTGCTGCTCCTGCTCTTCATGACGCTGTTCGTGCAGCGCTTGTCCGTCGTCGCGGCGCTCGGCGCGAGCGTCGGCACTACGCTGTTCGTCTACATCGTCTTCGTGCGCCTGCTCGACGTGCCGATCCCGAGCGGGCCTCTCGGATTCTGAGGCTGCCTTGGAGATCCACAACCTGCTGCTCGGTTTCTCGGTCGCGCTGCACCCGACCAATCTGCTGTTCGCGTTCTTCGGCGTGCTGCTCGGCACGATCATCGGCGCGCTGCCGGGTATCGGTCCGTCCGCGGGCGTCGCGGTGCTGCTGCCGGCGACCTTCGGCATGCCGCCGGTCACCGCGATCATCATGCTCGCCGGCATCTACTACGGCGCGATGTACGGCGGCACCATCACTTCGGTGCTGATCAACACGCCCGGCGAATCGGCGTCGGTCATGACGACGCTCGACGGTTTCCAGATGGCGCTGAAAGGCCGTGCGGGCGCGGCGCTGGGCATGGCCGCGATCGGCTCGTTCATCGCTGGCACGCTCTCGGTGGTGCTGCTCATGCTCGCCGCGCCGCCGCTCGCCGATCTCGCGGTGACGTTCGGCCCCCCCGAATACTTCGCGCTCATGGTGCTGGGGTTGACGACGCTCGCCAGCCTCAGCGGCGGCTCGATGCTCAAGGGCATGGCGATGGCGCTCGCCGGCCTCATGCTCGGCACGGTCGGCATCGACCTGATGATCGGCGAGCCGCGCTTCACGTTCGACAACGTGAACCTGCTCGACGGCATCGACTTCCTGCCGGTCGCCGTGGGTCTGTTCGCGATCGGCGAGCTGCTCTACAACCTGTACGAGCCGATCCGCGTCGAGCCGATCAAGGCGAAGCTGAGCGGTCTCCTGCCCACGCGCCAGGACTGGCGCGATTCCTACGGTGCGATCGGCCGCGGCACGATCATCGGCTTCTTCGTCGGCATCCTGCCCGGCGCCGGGGCGACGATCGCGTCGTTCCTCGCGTATGCGACCGAACGGCGCGTTTCCAGGCATCCCGAGAAGTTCGGAACCGGCGCGGTCGAAGGCGTCGCCGCGCCCGAGTCCGCCAACAACGCCGCGTCCACCGGCGCGCTCGTGCCGCTGATGGCGCTCGGCATTCCCGGGTCGGGCACCACCGCGGTGATGCTCGGCGCGCTGACGCTGTACGGCCTCCAGCCGGGACCGCTGATGCTGAGCACGCACCCCGAGGTCTTCTGGGGCCTGGTGGCGAGCATGTACATCGGCAACGTCATGCTGCTCATCCTGAACCTGCCGCTCGCGCCGGTGTTCGCCAGCGTGCTGCGCGTGCCGTACGCGATCCTGATCCCGATCATCATGGGCATCGCGCTCTTCGGCGTGTACAGCGTCGAGAACAGCGTGTTCAACGTGGGCGTGGCGATCGTCTTCGGCGCGCTCGGCTTCGCGATGCGCATCTACGGCTATCCGCCGGCGCCTCTGGTGCTGGCGCTCGTGCTCGGGCCGATGCTCGAGAAGGCGCTGCGCCAGTCGCTGCAGATGTCGCTCGGCAATCCGCAGATCTTCGTCACACGTCCGGTGAGCGCGGCGATCCTCGCCTTCGCGCTCATCGCGGTCGTGTATCCGCTGTTCGCCGACATGCGTGCGCGCCGCCGCCGGCGCCTCGAGCTCACGCCGACCGCGCCGCCGGCGAGCTGATCCGGCGTCTCTCAACTGGTTTATCCTTGGGCCAGCTTGAAGAGGACGCCTCATGTCTTTTGAAAACATCGCAAACGACTACGGTTTGATCGACAAGGTCGCCATCGTCTCGGGCGCAGGCGGTCCGATCGGGCAGGGACTCGACGAAGGCGTGACGAACGGCCGCGCCGCCGCGATCCTGCTCGCGCGCGCAGGCGCGAAGGTGTGCGTGGCCGGACGCACCCGGGAGCTCGCACAGCACACCGTCGACATCATCAGACAGGAGGGGGGTGAGGCCTTTGCCCATGTCGCCGACGTCACCCGGGAAGCGGAATGCCGCGGCGTCGTCGAAGCGACGATGGAGCGCTACGGCCGCCTCGACTGCCTGGACAACAACGTCGGCCGCAATGCGCCCGGTGATGTGACCGAAATCAGCGTGCAGCAGTGGCGAGACATATTCGCGCTGAACGTGGACAGTATGATGATGATGTCCAAGTACGCCATTCCCGCAATGATCTCGAGCGGCGGCGGTTCCATCGTCAACATCGGCTCCCTGCGCAGCATCCGTCCGCAGAAATCGACCGTTTACACGGTGACCAAGGGCGCCGTCATCGCGCTCACCGCGACCCTTGCCGTCGACCACGGCCCCCAGGGTATCCGCGCGAACTGCATCATTCTCGGTCCGGTGTTCACGCCGAACATCAACCGCAATCTCACGCCGGAGCGCCGCAAGGCGCGAGCCGAGGCGTCGCTCATGAAAACCGAAGGTACCGGCTGGGACACGGGTCAGCTCGTCCGCTTCCTGCTTTCCGACCAGTCGAAGTTCATGACGGGCCAGAGCATCTGCCTCGACGGCGGCGCGTCGCTCGTAGGCCCGTCGCGTTAGTCGCGAATCAACTATAACGATCCCATTTTTCGGCGCGTTGGCGCAAGGAGACGAACATGCAGCAGCATCTGAAGGGCAGATCGGCCATCGTGACCGGAGCGGGCCGCGGCATCGGCCGCGAGATCGCGCTCCTGCTGGCGAAGCAGGGCGCGAAGGTCGCGGTGTGCGACCCCGGGCTGGATCGCGGCGGCAAGGCGACCGAGGAGCGCGTGGCCGACGAGGTCGTCGGCCTCATCAGGCAGGACGGCGGCACCGCGATCGCGTTGTACGACTCGGTAGCCGACTACAAGAAGGCGGGAGAGATGGTCGCCACGACGGTGGCCGAATTCGGCGGCGTGGATCTCATGATCAACGTCGCGGGCATCCTGCGCGAGCGCATGATCTGGAACATGTCCGAGGAAGACTTCGACCAGGTCGTCGCCGTGCACCTGAAGGGCATGTGGAACATGTCCCACCATTCCATCAAGCACATGCGCGCCAGGGGCTTCGGCCGCATCGTCAATTTCTCGTCGTCCGCGTTCAAGGGTTCGGTCGGGCAATGCAACTATGCGGCGGCAAAGGCCGGCATCATCGGCCTGTCGCGCACGATCGCGCAGGAAGCGTACAAGTTCGGCATCACCTGCAATGCCGTGTGTCCGTCGGCCGATACCCGCATGACGCTCACCGAGGAAGTGAAGGCCAATCGCAAGCGCAAGTTCGAGGCGGGGATCACGTCGGCGGAAGAGTACGCCCGACAAACGCAGCCGCGCGGGCCCGAGTACATCGCGCCGTTCGTCGCCTACCTGTGCACCGACGAGGCCTATTACCTCAACGGGCAGACCTTCCACACCGAGAAGGGCGAGCTGTCCAACTACTACTTCGGCGAGACGATGAACCAGATCACGAAGGAGGAAGACGGCGGCATGTTCAGCATCGAGGAGCTGATGAAGAAGGTTCCGGAGATGATGAGGAATGCCACGGTGCTGGTGCCCGCCGTCCCGCCGGCGGAAGCGCAGAAATACGTGAAGACGCGCTGACGCTCTACCCCAGCATCTTCTGGCCGCCGTCGACGTGGATCGCCGAGCCGGTGATCGCGCCGGCGCGCTCCGAGCACAGGAACACGCAGGCCCACGCCAGCTCGTCGACGCGCGGCTGCCGCTTGATGGGGTGGGTCTGGCGTGCCTTCTCCGCGCTGAACTCGGGCGTGACGCCCGGATGGGTCTCGTAGTCGCGGACCGTGTCCATGAACCCCGGGTTGATGTCGTTGACGGTGATGCCGTATTCGCCGAGACCGGTCGCGAGCGACTTGGTGAGCGTGCGCAGCGCGCCTTTCGCCGTGGAGTGCGGGACGCGCAACCAGCCGCCGCTGTAACCGTCCGGCCCGTTGATGTGGATGATGCGTCCCCAGCCCGCCGCCATCATTCCCGGCGTGAAAGCCTTGGCGAGGTACCAGGAGGCGGTCAGCTGCTGGTTGAGAAAGAAATGCCAGTCCTCGTTGGACGTCTCGAAGAACGACTTGTGGAGCCGGCGGGCGGCATTGCTCACGTAGATGTCGACGCGCCCGAAGGTGTCCTCGGCGCGGCGCTTCATCTCTTCGACCGTCGAGAGCTCGCCGGCGACACCCATGACCACGAGCGTCCTGGCGCCGAGCGCCCGCGCCTCTTTCTCGACGGATTCGGCTTCCTCGCGGTTCGAGCGGCTGTTGATGATGACGTTCGCCCCGCGTGCGGCGAACTCGAGGACGATCGCGCGCCCGATGTTGCGGCCCGACCCCGTGACCAGGATCGTTTTGCCCGTGAAGTCCAGTTCCTTGTCCACCCGATCCTCCGTTCCGGTTAATGCCGCGGCTCCGACGCGCCTTTGCCGACAGGAGCTACCCTTGTGAGATGGTTTATTCTCGCCCCATAGAGTAACGCCTGATAAGGAGGCGCCATGCCCCTCTCGCAAACCCTCGCTCGATTCGCGAAAGACCTTCGTTACGACGACATACCGCAGCCGATCCGCGAACGGGCAAAACTGCTCATGCTCGACGCGCTCGGCATCGCGTTCGCCTCGTCGCAATACGACTTCGCGAAGAAAGCGCTCGCCGGCTTGAGCCGCTTCGGCTCCGGGGAGCACATGGTGATCAATTCCGATCGCAGGCTTGCCTTGCGCGACGCCGTCACGCTCAACGGCATCCTGGTGCACGGGCTCGATTACGACGACACCTACCTGCCGGGGTCGGTGCATCTGTCGTCGAGCAGCGTGCCGTGCCTGCTCGGCATCGGCGCGGAAGCGAAGGCGGACGGTCGCGAGCTCGTGACCGCGCTCGTACTGGGACTCGAGTCGGCCGCGCGCGTCGGCGTCGCCGGCAACGGCGGATTCCAGAAAGTCGGCTTCCATCCGACCGCGATCTGCGGCGCGATGGCGTGCTCGCTGCTCGCGGGGCGGCTGATCGGATTGGATGTGGAGAAGCTCGCGAACGCGCAGGGCATCGCGCTCTCGCTGGCGAGCGGCACGATGCAGCCGATGCAGGACGGCACGTGGACCAAGCGCCTGCATCCGGGCGCGGCGGCCGCGTCGGGCATCACCGCCGCAGGCCTTGCCGAGGGCGGTTTCCTCGGACCGTCGGAAGCGTACGAAGGGCACTTCGGCTTCTACAACATCTTCCTCGCCGAGCTGCGCACCGGCGCCGATCCCGCGCTCGCGACCGATCGGCTGGGCGAGCACTGGGAGTTCGCGCGCTCGTCGGTGAAGCTCTACCCGGCGTGCCACCAGATGCACGCGTTCATGAACGCGGCGGTCAAGATCGCGAGCGAGCACCGTTTCGCTCCGGAGGACATCGAGCGCGTCGATACGCTGGTATCCGACATGGCGCGCGAGCTCGTCTGCGAGCCGTCGGCGGCGAAGAAGCGGCCGGATTCGAGCTACGCGGCGCAATTCAGCCTGCCGTACGGCGTCGCGGCGGCGCTCACGCGCAAGCGCTTCGGCCTCGCCGAGATCGAAGAGCCCGCGTACACCGACGCGAAGTTGCTCGAGCTCACGCAGAAAGTGCGCTACGAGGTCGATCCCAACTCGGGTTTCCCCAGGAAGCGCGCGGGCGAAGTGATCGTGACGCTGAAGAACGGCACGACGCTGCGGGAGCGCAACGAGATCGTTCCCGAGGAGCCGGCGAGCGCCGAATCGATCGTGCGCAAGTTCTTCGCGAACACCGAGCTCCCGATCGGCCGCCCGCGTGCCGAGCAAATCAGGGACGCGGTGCTGGGGCTCGACGAGCAGCGCGACGTGCAGGCGCTGACGGGGTTGCTTGCGGGCTAGAAAGCACTCAACCGCAGAGGACGCAGAGGACGCAGAGGAAGGTCAAAGGCGGTTGCAGCGTCGTCATTCCCGCGAAGGCGGGAATCCATTTCGAGCCGTTGGACGTCAAAATGGATTCCCGATCCTTCCGCTACCGCGGGTCGGGAATGACGATCCTTGTCGCTTTTCCTCTGCGCGCCTCTGCGTCCTCTGCGGTTGATAACGCTTTCGACTTACTCCACCTTCGCCGCCGACGCCTTGATGATCGGCGCCCAGCGGCCGATCTCTTCCTTCACGAACGCGCGGTACTCCTCGGGCGGCTTCAGGTCGGCTTCCATCGAGAGCGTATGCAGCTTCTGCTGCATCTCGGCGCTGCGCGCGATCTTCGCGCTCTCGTCGTACAGCTTCTGCACGATCGCTTTCGGCGTCTTCGCCGGCACTTCGATGCCGTGCCAGTTGAGCGCCTCGTAGCCCGGCACGGCGCTCGCGATCGGCGGCACGTTCGGCAGCATCGCGGAAGGCTTCGCGCTCGTCACGCCGAGCACGCGGATCTTGCCGGTGTTCGCCTGCGTCAGCGCGGTCGCGACCGCCATCATTCCGTAATCGACTTCGCCCACGAGCACGCCGGTCAGCGCGGGCGCGCCGCCTTTGTAAGGCACGTGCACGACCTTGATCTTCGCCATGTGGTTCATCATCTCGGCGAAGATGTGCGCCGACGCGCCGATGCCCTGCGACGCATAGCGCAGCGTGCCGGGCTTGGCTTTCGCCTGCTCGACGAGCGCCTTGATGCTCGTCAAGGGCGACGACGCCGGCACCACCAGCGCGAGCGGAAAGGTCACCCACAGCCCGACGTGCTCGAAATCGCGCATCACGTCGTACGGCAGCTTGGGATAGAGCGCCGGCGCGAACACCATGGTGCCGACCGAGCCCAGCAGCAGGGTATGGCCGTCGGGCTGCGCCTTCGCGACGATCTCGGTGGCGACGGTGCCGCCCGCCGCGGGGCGGTTCTCGATGATCACCGGCTGGCCGAGCGCCTGCGCGAGGCGCTCGCCCATGATGCGCGAGAGCACGTCCGCCGAGCCGCCGGGGGCGAAGCCGACCACGATGCGCAGGGCGCGCGTCGGGTACGGCTGGGCGGGGGTGGGTGTAGCGAAGAATGCGGCGATCAACGCCGCGACCAACGAAATGTTACGCAATGTGGACCTCCTCTCCTCCGAACACCCCCCGGTGTGTCTAAACTACCGCATCAAGCAAAGGAGGAGCAAAGATGGGGGATTACGCCTACGCCTACCTCACGCCCGCTGAGGTCCGCTTTCTGGACGCCGCCGTCGAGCGGCTGATTCCGACCGACGAGCTCGGCCCCGGCGGCCGGGACGCAGGCTGCGCCTGTTACATCGATCGCCAGCTTTCGAGCCCGTGGGGCTCGCACGGCCGCAACTATCGCAGCGGCCCGTGGCCCGAAGGCACGCCCGAGCAGGGTTTCCAGTCGCGCTTCACGCCGGCGGAGATCTATCGCATCGCGATCCGCGAGATCACCGATCACTGCGTCGCCAGGTTCGAGAAGCCTTTCGATCAGCTCGCGGCGGCGAAGCAGGAAGAGATCCTGAAAGCGCTGGAGAAAGGCGAGATCGAGCTGCCGTCGCTGTCCTCGAAGCTCTTCTTCGACATGCTCTGGCGCAACACCGAGGAAGGCTACTTCGCCGATCCGATGTACGGCGGCAACCGCGACAAGGTGGGCTGGAAGCTGATCGGCTTCCCGGGCGTGCCTTCGGGCGCGTACAGGGAGCACCTCGGCAATCCGGCGCTCTACAACGCCGAGCCGATCAGCATACTCGACATCCAGACCCGGGCCGTCGAGCCCGACGCGAACGGTTTCGCGAAGCACGTCATGATCAAGAGGGAGAAATAAGAATGAGCGCGATCAAGATGAAACCGGTCGACGCGGTCGTCGTCGGCAGCGGCGTGGTCGGCTCGATCATGTCGATGGAGCTCGCGAACGCGGGACTGAAGGTGCTGTGCCTGGAGCGCGGCCGCATGATCGACCCCAAGAACGACTTCGTCGCGCCCCAGGTGCACGACGAGCTCAAGTTCGATCGTCACAGCGACATCTTCCAGAACCTCTCGCGCGAGACGATCACCTTCCGCAACAACTCGGGCCAGACCGCGCTGCCGATGCGCGAGATGGGCTCGTTCAAGCCGGGGGAGATGGTCGGCGGCACCGCCGCGCACTGGGGCGGCAACGCGCGGCGCTTCCTGCCGCACGACTTCGAGCTGCGCAGCAAGATCGTCGAGCGCTACGGCGCGGGCTTCCTGCCCGAGGACGCGACGATCCAGGACTGGGGCGTGACGTGGGACGAGATCGAGCCGTACTACGACATGTTCGAGCAGATCTACGGCGTCGGCGGTAAAGCGGGGAACATCGAAGGCGAGATCCAGGCCGGCGGCAATCCCCACGAAGGCCCGCGCTCGCGCGAGTTTCCGAATCCGCCGACGTGCCGCACGCCGCAGGGCGAGATCTTCGCGCAGGCCGCGAGGGAGCTCGGCTATGCGCCGTTCCAGGGACCGGCGGCGGCGATGACGCGCGACTTCCAGAACCTCTACAAGGTGATGATGCTCGAGTGCCATCGCGGCGGCTTCTGCTCGAGCCACGTGTGCTCGCAGGGCGCGAAGGCGAATCCCTTGAGCGCGGTGCTGCCGGCGCTCTACAAGCAGCCGGACTTCGAGCTGCGGCCGCTGTGCAACGTCATTCGCGTCAACACCGATTCGACCGGCAGGAAGGCGACCGGCGTCACCTACATCGACGCGCGCGGCCGCGAGGTCGAGCAGCCGGCGGACATCGTCGTGCTCGGCACGTACTGCTTCAACAACACGCGCCTGCTGCTCCTCTCGGGCATCGGCACGCCGTACGATCCGCAGAGCGGCCGCGGCGTCGTCGGGCGCAACTACTCGTACCAGACCGGCGGCCGCGTGCACGCGTTCTTCGACGACCGCGAGTTCAACCCGTTCATCGGCGGCGGGCAGGTGAACACTTCGATCGACGAGCTCAACGGCGACGTGATCGACCGCGGTCCGCTCGGCTTCGTCGGCGGCGCGTACATCAACATGCCGAACCCCGGCGCTTCGCCCATCAAGTCCAAGCAGGTGCCGCACGGCACGCCGCGCTGGGGCGGCGAGTGGAAGAAGGCGGTCGCGCAGCACTATCGCCGCAATCTGGGCGTCCACATCCACGGCTCGTGCATGAGCTACAAGCAGCACTATCTCGATCTGGACCCGACCTACAAGGACGCGTACGGGCTGCCGCTGCTGCGCATGACCTTCGACTGGCACGAGAACGAGCGCAAGATGCTCACGTGGATGAACGAGAAGTGCGTCGAGATCGCGAAGGCGATGAAGCCGTCGAAGATCGACGTGCGCCCGGTGCCGAAGAAGTACAGCATCATCCCTTACCAGAGCACGCACAACATCGGCGGTGCGGTGATGGGCGCCGACCCGTCGACGAGCGTCGTCAACAAGTATCTCCAGTCGTGGGACGTGCCGAACCTCTTCGTCGTCGGCGGCAGCTCGTTCCCGCAGAACCCGGCGCAGGGCCCGACCGCGACCATCGGCATGCTCGCGTGCTGGGCAGCCGACGGCATCAAGGAGGTTTACCTCAAGAAGCCCGGCGTATCGATGGTCTGAGAAATCGGGGTCAGGTCCACATTTTCGGAAATGTGGACCTGACCCCATTTAAAGATGTACGACATCTTTCGCATTCAGCTCGCCGTCGACATCGTTGCGAAGAGCGGGGCGCCTTCCTCTTCGCGCGATGTCGTGCCTCTGATACGGGCGATACCACACGCGACCATCGTGCCGCACGGCATGCAGGTGCAGTGGTACGTGAACCAGGAGCAGCCGCACCTTCCCTCCGTCCCGGATTTTCCGGACACCCATCTCGTCTGGGAGGTGCTGTTCAACGGCAGCTCGCCGTTTCGCGACGCGTCCTATCGCTGCGCGTTGAGAACGACAACCGACGACATGAAGACGCCACTCGTGCATTGCTCGGAAGCGCAGCCGGTCCACGTCGAGCAGCAGGGAATCTTCACGTACGACGTTCGACTGTCCGATGAGAGCGGCCGTACGATCTCGCTCGAGCACGCGGTGTTGATCGTTTCTTGAGCGCCCATGGTTGCGCGCAGCCTGCTCGTTCTGCTTGCCGCGCTCGCGCTGTCGACGGCGGTGTCGGCCGCGGAGCCGCAGGCGCCCGCGCCGCCATCCGATCAACGCCGCGCGCAGCCCGAGACCGAGCGGCTCTCGCCCAGGCCGCGCGTGGGACCCGTCATGAGCAATCGCTGCTATACCGTCGCCGCGAACTGCATCCTGAGCGACTCGCAGCCGCGCGATTCGAAGTGCTGGTGCGCGACGCCTTTCGGCCCGTCTTACGGCACCGCCAGGTAGAAATCCGAAATCCGGGTCAGAGTCATATTTCGACAGGGGGAGAAGAGCGCATGCGCATCCACAACCTGTACGCCGACGCGAACGGCGAGTCGCACTTCCGCGACATCGAGATCGAATGGGCCGAGGAGCGGCGCGGCAGCAAGCTGTCGAAACGGCTGCCCGCCAACGGCGTCATCTTTCGCGAGACGGTGGCCGAGTACGACCTCGACTGGCATCCCGCGCCGCGGCGCCAGTACATCGTCAACCTCGACGCCGGCGTGCGCATCACGGCGAGCGACGGCGAGAGCCGCGTCATCAGCGCCGGCGAGATCATCCTGGTCGAGGACACCACCGGCAAAGGCCATCTGTCGCAGGGTCTCGGGCAGATGCGCCACAGCCTCTTCATTCCGCTGGAATAAAGGTCCACACCGCTGGTCGGCGCGGCCTGAAGGCCGCACCTCCCCGCGTGAAAGCGCGCTTAGGCGCCTGGCGGCGCTACATCCAATTAAAAAGGCGGGCACTCGGGCCCGCCCTTTTGTTGCGAGGGTCCGACCCCGGCTTCTTCGGGGTCGGACCCTGGTTTTACCCGCGTTACTTCGCCGGCGGCGGCATATCGGGCTTGCTCTCGCTCACGCCGCTGGGATCGGTCGTCTTGCGGTTGTCGATGATCTCCTTGGTCTTCTTCTTGGTCTTCTTGGCCGCGCGCTTGGTCTTCTCCTTGGCGTTGTGGGCCTTCTCCTTCACGTATTCCTTCGCCTTCTCGGTCTTGGTCTCGGCTTTCGGCTGGTCGGCCGGGACGGTGGTCGTGTCGGCGGCGAGCACCGGCAGGGACGACAGGACGAGGCTGCCCGCGAACATCGCGATGACGATAGACTTCATGTGGGTTTCTCCTTTAGAACAAGTTGGAATAATTGAAGCGGCGGTGCTCCAGGCTACCCTCTGCCAGAACCGTGCCGCTCGTTTGTGGGGGATTTGTGATGAGCTATGCAGCCCGGGTATTCGTATCCGCAGTCATGGTCGGCACATTCGGGATCGCGGGCGCTCAATCGCCGCGTGAGGTGCCGGCGCGCGCGCTGCCGGTGCCCGACACCGTGAGCCCGCAGATGCAGAAGATCATCGGTGCGCCGCTCTCGGCGACGTGGAACAACTATCCGAAGACACCGGAAGCGTGGAAGGCGGAGACGAACAAGGCCGCCGCGGCCGCTGCCAAACGTCTCCCCGCCATGCGCGCTGCGCTCGGGGTGAGCATCGAGCCGGCGACGATAGCCGGCGTGAAAGCCTACCTGCTCACGCCCGCTGTCATCCCGCCGCAGAACAGGAACCGCCTTCTGGTCCACCTTCACGGCGGCTGCTATGTCAGCAATCCCGGCGAGTCGGGAACGGCGGAGGCGACGATGATGGCCGGATTCGGCGGCTTCAAGGTGCTTTCGGTCGATTACCGCATGCCGCCCGACCATCCGTTCCCGGCCGCGCTCGACGACGCGATCGCCGTGTGGAAAGCCGCGCAGAAGATGGCGCCGGCGAAGAACATGGGCGTCATCGGCTCGTCCGCGGGCGGCGGGCTCACGCTCGCGATGGTGCTCAAGGCGAAGATGGACAAACTGCCGCTGCCCGGAGCGATCGCGCCCGGCACGCCGATGTCGGACCTGAGCGGAGCCGGCGATTCGTTCCACACCAACGCGATGGTCGACAATGTGCTCGTCGCGTACGGCGCGAGCTGCGACGCGCGCGCGGCGATGTATGCTAACGGCCGCGATCTCAAGGACCCGCTGCTCTCGCCGGTCTACGGCGATCTGTCGGGCTTTCCGCCGACGATACTCAACACCGGCACGCGCGATCTCCTGTTGAGCAACACCGTGCGCGTGCATCGCAAGCTGCGCCAGGCCGGCGTCGAAGCCGCGCTCTACGTGCACGAGGGCCAGGCGCACGGCGGCTGGTATCGCGATTACACCGCGCCGGAAGCGAAGGAGACCTTCGAGGAGATCGCGCGGTTCTTCGACAAACACCTGGGGAAATGATGAGCAAAGCCAGACTGATTTACTTCGACGCTCCCGTCAGCCGCGGCGAGGAATGCCGCCTCGCGCTACACCTTGCCGGCGTCGATTTCGAGGACGTGCGTATCAAAGGAGCCGACTGGCCGGGCATGAAGGACAGCACGCCCTACGGCGCGCTGCCGGTGCTCGAGCTGCCGGGCAAGCCGCCGCTCGCGCAGTCCAACGCGATCCTGGTGATGATCGGCCGTGCGCACGGCCTGCATCCGAAGGACGACTTCGAGGCCGCTCGCCACGAAGGCATGATGCAGCACGTGGAGGACCTGCGCGGCGCGGTCGGGCCGACGATCCGCATGAGCGATGCCGAGAAGAAAGCGGCAAGGGTAGCGCTCGCGTCAGGCTATATGCCGCAGTGGGCGCAGGCGGCGGAGAAGAACCTCGGCGACGGCCCGTTCTTCGGCGGCGACAAGATCAGCGTCGTCGATCTCAAGCTGCACATGGCGGTGCGCTGGTTCATCGGCGGCAAGGTCGACCACATTCCGGCGACGATCTTCTCGGCGTACCCGAAGCTCATGCGCGTGCACGACGCGGTGCGCGATCATGCGGGCGTGAAATCCTGGTACGCGTAAGTGCAACACGGAAGAAGCAACGATGAGTGAAGACCAGAACGTCGAATACACCTGCGAAGACGGGATTGCAGTGATCGCGATCAACCGTCCGCAAAAGCTCAACGCGATCGACGATGCCATGGTGAGGTCGATCATGGCGGCGCTGCATCAGTTCGACATGGACGATGAAGCGCACACCGCGATCCTCTGCGGAAACGGCCGAGCGTTCTGCAGCGGCGCGGACGTGAGGGCGAGGCAGGCGCGCAGTGCGGAGGACCTGAAGCGGACAGGCGGTCCTTCGGCGCAGGACGCCAAAGGCACGGACATCTTCATACGCTCGGTGAACTGGAAGCCGGTGGTCGCCGCGGTTCACGGCTATGTGCTCGGGCTGGGGATCGGTCTTGCGCTGGATTGCGAGCTGGTCGTCGCCGAGGCCGGCACGAAGTTCCAGATCACCGAGACGCCCCGCGGCCTGTCGGGTTCGGGCAAGTACATGAACCTGCTCGCTTACCGCGGGCTCGGCAGCTTCGCGACCGAGGTCACGCTGACGGGGCGGTACTTCACCGCGGAGGAAGCGCTCGCCGCCGGCGTGATCGACCGGGTGGCGCCTGCCGGCAAGTATATGGAAGTGGCCCGTGAGCTCGCTGCGGCGATCAACAAGAACCCGCCGCTTGCAGTGCGCGCGAGCGTCATGCAGCGGCGCTGGCAGATCGAGGACAACCGCCGCGAAGCCATCCGCTACCAGGGTCTGAACAAGCTGTACCTGACCGAGGATTTCGCGGAAGCCACTCGCGCTTTCGTCGAAAAGCGCAAGCCCAGGGGATTCAAGGCGCGTTGAGGGAGCTCTGATTGAGCACTGATGTCATTGCGAGGAGCGGAAGCGACGAAGCAATCCCGGAGGGTCCGCTGCGTGCGCCACGAGATCGCCACGTCGCTTCGCTCCTGCGATGACTTGATCAGAGTGCCTTGACGGTCACTGAGGCTCGATGCGGGCGGCTTTGACCGCGGCGCTCCAGCGCTCGGTCTCGCGCTTGTGAAAGTCCGAGAACGATGCCGGCGTGCCGCCTCCGCCGATCATGTCGCTGCGACGCCAGTGCGCCTGCGCTTCGGGCGTCTTCATGTAGCGGTTGATGGCGTCGTTCCAGCGCTGCAACAGCCGCGCGGGCAGCGCTTTCGGACCGTAGACGCCGTACCAGACGGTCGCCTGGAACCCGGGCACGCCGGCTTCGGCCACGGTGGGCAACTCGGGCGCGAAGTCTCCGCGCTGCGCGCTCGTGACGGCGAGCGCCCGGAGGCGGCCGGCCTTCACGTGGGGCAGCAGCGTGCCCGGCGTGTTGAAGTGCATTTTCACCTGGCCGCCGGCGAGATCCGCAATGGCCGGCCCCCCGCCCTTGTAGGGCACGTGCAGGATATCGACACGCGCCATCGACTTGAACATCTCGAGCGCCAGGTGGTTCGTGGTGCCGACGCCCGATGATGCGCCCGTAATCTGTCCCGGCTGCGCGCGGGTCAGCGCGATCAGCTCCTGCACCGACTTCGCCGGCACGCTCGAATGGACGACCAGGATGAACGGGCTCGAAGCGGCGAGGGCAACCGCATTCAGATCGCGCGCGGGATCGAAGCGCATGTTCCTGTACATGCTCGACAGTATCGAGATGGTCGAGCTGGTGCAGAGCATGGTGTAGCCGTCGGGCTCCGCGCGCACGACGATCTCGGTGCCGATCTGGGTGCCGGCCCCCGGGCGATTGTCGACGATGACCTGCTGGCCCCAGATATCGGTGAGCCCGGCCGCGATCGCCCGACCGACCAGGTCGACCGATCCGCCGGGCGTGTAGGGATTGATCATGCGCACGGGGCGGGTCGGAAAATCCGACTGCGCGTGCACGCAGAACACCCAGCCGAACATCGTCGCGGCGCAGGTCGCGTACGCCGTCGCGCGCCGCGTCGGTTCATATCGTGTTTTCGTGGCGACCTCCGCAGCTTCGAGTACTCGGTTACCCTGATACAGCAGATCGGTCGAGCTCACGATAACACGAGGAGGAAGGACGATGCGCAGTTCCGGTCATCTCTGCACCATCGCGTCATGCGCAATCGCAGTCGCCTGCCTGTTCCCCGCCGCGGCGCAGGCCCAGCAATATCCGATGAGGCCGGTCCGCTTCATCGTGCCGTATCCGCCGGGCGGCTCCACCGATTACACCGCGCGCGAGATCGGACAGCGGCTGTCCGAGCTGTGGGGGCAGCAGCTCGTGATCGACAACCGCGGCGGTGCGGGCAGTCTCATTGGACACGCGATGGCCGCGGCTGCGGCGCCTGACGGCTACACGCTGCTGCTCGGGACATCCACGGGCCTGTCGATCGCGCCCGCGCTCGGAACCAGGCTTTCCTACGACCCGCAGAAAGACTTCGCGCCGATCGGGTTGGCCGTGTATGCGCCTTACATGCTGGTGGTGCCTGCGCCGATTTCGGCAACCAGCGTGAAGGAGCTCATCGCCTACGCGAAGAAACAGCCGGGCAAGCTCAACTACGGCTCGTCGGGCGTGGGCACTCCGAACCATCTGGGCGGCGAGCTGATGGATCTCCTCGCCGGGACACGCACCGTGCACGTGGCCTACAAGGGCGGCGGACCCGCGATGACCGATCTCATCAGCGGACAGCTTCAGTACATGTTCAGCGCCATCCCGCAGACGCTCCCGCACGTGAAGAGCGGACGGCTGCGAGCGCTCGCGATCGGGCATCCCACGCGCACACGCGCAGCACCCGACCTGCCGCCGGTCGCCGACACACTTCCGGGCTTCAACAACACCACGTGGTACGGCCTGCTCGCACCGGCACGTACGCCGCGCGCCACCGTTGCGAAGGTCAATGCAGACCTCGGCAAAGTGCTCGGTCAGCCCGATCTCGTACAACGCATGCTGTCCCAGGGCATCGAGGCTGCCGGCAGCACGCAGGAGGGACTCGGCGACATGATCCGCACCGAGACCGAGCGCTGGCGCAAAGTCATCAAGACCGCGGGGATCGCAGTGGAGGCGATTCGTTAAGTATGGTGTTTAAAACCCGTTCGGCCTGAACGTAGCGGCAGCCTTACCACCGTTCGGCCTGAGCGTACCGGCAGCCTTACCACCGTTCGTCCTGAGCGTAGTGGCAGCCTTATCACCGTTCGCCCTGAGCGTAGCGATAGCGAAGTCGAAGGATGAACGCTTTCTGAACGCGCCGCCTTCTTCTTTCGCTTCATCACCATACCGTGCGCCGCATCCCCCACACCCTTCCCGCCCTCCTCGCGCCGCTGCCTGCGCTGCCGCTGCGGCATCGGAACCCTGCGACGCCCGACAAGGACGGCGCTGCGAACTCGCGCACCGGCTCGACTTCGATCTACCGCCCGTCAACGCGGGAAGAGCATCGCACGTGGAGCGACCGGAGAAGCTCGACAGTCCTCGCGAAACCCCGTCCTTGCCGTGCGTCGCAGGGCGCTCGTCTTGATTGGGCGGGAAGGGTGTGGGGGATACGGCGGTGCGCGGATGGGGAGGGTCTGAAGCCGCAACGACCTGAAGCGGTCGTGCGCACTCTCGCTTGCCTGACGCGTTTGCCTTTGTTTGTCAGACCGTACGCAGCCGAGGCGCTGAACCTGTGCCACCATTTTGCCGTTGGTTACAATTTATACGGGTCAACGACGCTTTATATCGCGTCTTTTAGGCGCTCTACTTCTACTTATACGGCAATGACTGATCGCTTCGTGAGGCGCTGATGGAAAGCTTGCGAAACAGGATCCATACGATATTTGTCGAGCGTGCACCCAACTCTCTTCGGCTGGAAAATTTCATCGGATTGCTGCCGGGAGAAGACCCGCGCGCAATTCAACACGAACTCGGCAATATGGTGACCGAAGGGATGATGACCTGCCCAGGGATCTTCGGACCAATCGCTACTTTAGAACGGCGCCCTGGTTGATGAACTGGTGTTGCTGCTTGAACTCGATCGGCGTGAGGTAGTCGAGGCTCGAATGCGGCCGGACTGTATTGTAGTGCCGACGCCACGTTTCAACGATGACCTTCGCTTCGCGTCGACTGCGGAACCACTCGACACTCAGGCATTCGTCGCGGAATCGGCCATTGAAGCTCTCATCCATGCCGTTCTGCCACGGTTTGCCGGGATCGAT